>NZ_CP121689.1:648498-972747 GCF_038396615.1 Thermatribacter velox | reverse complement strand
TCATCTGCTTTGGTATCCACCACTTTGAGTTCAATCGGCCTTCCCAAAACTCCTCCCTGCTTGTTTATTTCTTCAGCAGCAAGCTTTACTCCGTTGAGAGCTGGTGTATCAATGGAAGCCCAAGGACCAGTAAGCCCCATCACTACCCCTATTTTTATAGGCTCCTGTGCATAGGCGAGTGCAGAGAGCAGAAAGGCAAACAAAAAACAGGTTACGAAAACTAACCCAAACTTTCTCATTACATAAACCCCCCTTATACAGTGATTTTCAATTTTATACCATTCCAAAGACGGCAATGCAAGCTAAAGTAGGTTTTTCGAACTCTTTTCGCAAACTTTTTGTTGAATTCCTTGGGTGTGAAAGATTAAGAAAACTTTACACTCATTTTAAAAAGCTTTAATCTTACTTCTGTATACTCCCTCAAGACAAAAAGAGAAAGGGGGGAGGAAATTTGGAGAGAGATTTCAAGGTCCAAGCAGTGATCAGAGCGTCTGTTTGAGGTGTGTTTTGTTGGGAAATAAACTCTTACCTTTCAAAAAAAGAAAGAAAGGGGTGTCTGAAAAATGAAGAGGTTTTTTCTGGCCTTGACCTTATTGCTGTCAGCATTTTTAAGTTTGCAGGTAGCAACTGCCGCTGACAAGATTGTCAGCATAGATGGTTCCAGTACCGTTTACCCTATCACCGAAGCGGTGGCGGAGGAATTTCAGATGGAGAATCGTGATATTAAGGTGGTAGTAGGTATTTCTGGAACCGGTGGTGGCTTCAAAAGGTTCTGCCGAGGTGAGACCGACATTAACGATGCTTCTCGACCCATCAAGGCTTCCGAGATAGAGCTTTGTAAGGAAAACGGCATTGAATACATTGAATTGCCTATTGCTTTCGATGGAATAGCTGTGGTGGTTAACCCAGCAAACGATTGGGTGGATTACTTGACCGTTGAAGAGTTGAAAAAAATCTGGGAACCCAAAGCCCAGGGTAAAGTTCTTTACTGGAGCGACATAAGACCAGAATGGCCAAAAGAAAAAATGACTTTATTTGGTCCTGGTGTGGACTCGGGCACTTTCGATTATTTCACTGAAGCCATAGTTGGAGAAACCGGGGCATCCAGAGGAGACTTTATTGCCAGTGAAGACGATAATGTTCTGGTGCAAGGGATCTCCAGAGATAAATATGCGCTGGGCTATTTCGGCTTCGCCTATTATTTGGAGAACCAGGATGTCCTTAAAGTGGTGCCTATTGATGATGGAGTTGCTGAAAACGGAGAAGGACCAATTGAGCCTACCTTTGAAACCATTAGCAAAGGGCTTTATCAGCCACTCTCCCGGCCTCTGTTTATTTATGTCAACAAAGCAAGCGCTGACCGTGAAGAGGTTCAGAAATTCGTGCGTTTTTACCTTGAAAACGCTAAATGGCTGGTTGAAGAAATAGGTTATGTAGCCCTTCCCGATAGTGCTTATGAACTTGCTCTAAAGAGATTCGAAGAGCGTAAAACTGGCACTGTTTTCGGTGACCAAGGAGCAAAAATAGGAGTTTCCATCGAAGAACTTCTGCAGATGGAAGGAGAATAATCCCTGACTTTGGTTGACAGATGAAAACCGTAGTGGCTACAATTTAAAAGGAGTTGTTTTCGATAGACTGTCTAAATGCCAGGAGGAACAACCTCCTGGTATTTAGATGAACAGGAGACGATGTTGGGAAAAACTTCGAAAAAGAATAAAGATTTAGTTATCTTACAAGCCAAAAGAAAAGAGCAAGTTGTCAGAAGCTTATTTTTTATTTTTAGTTTGATTTCCATCTTTACCACTTTGGGAATTGTCTTTGTCCTGGTTTTTGAGGCAATTGGCTTCTTTCAGGAAGTTTCTATTTTAGAGTTTCTCACCGATACTTTGTGGACACCTCTTTTTTATGATAAGCATTTCGGTATCTTACCCCTCCTTTGCGGAACATTGCTCACTTCTCTTATTGCCATGCTGGTTGCAGGCCCTTTGGGGTTACTTACCGCAATATTTTTGAGTGAGTACGCTTCTCCCCGGGTAAGGCGTATTTGCAAACCCATACTGGAAATATTGGCTGGGGTACCAACTGTAGTATATGGATATTTTGCACTGCTCTTTGTTACTCCTCTCTTGCAAAAGATAATACCTTCTCTTTCGGGTTTCAACGCACTTTCTCCAGGCATAGTGATGGGTATCATGATATTACCTTTGGTTTCTTCTTTGAGTGAGGATGCCATGTATGTGGTCCCTCAGGGTTTGCGTGAAGCAGCATATGCTCTGGGTTCCACCAAAATGGAAGTTTCTCTTAAGGTTGTTGTGCCAGCTGCCTTTTCAGGAATTACCACTTCTTTTATTCTGGCTATTTCTCGTGCAATTGGTGAAACTATGCTGGTTACCATTGCCGCCGGACAAATGGCTCAGTTGACCTTTAATCCTCTGGTTCCCATTCAAACCATGACTGCCTATATTGTACAGGTTAGTCTTGGTGATACTCCTGCGGGAAGTCTCGAGTACAAGACTATTTTTGCGGTTGGACTGGTACTCTTTTTGCTAACCTTAATCCTCAATTTGGTTGCTCAGTGGTTGCGCAAGAGGTTCAGAGAAGCTTATGAGTGAAGATAAATCTCTAACTCTGGATGTATTTTTGAAGCGTAAAAAAACCAAAGAAAAGATTTTTCTGGTACTGGCCACGAGTGCCCTACTTCTTTCGCTTATAGCTCTTTTTGTTCTCCTTATCGATGTTTTTTATGATGGAATACCTCGCCTTGGATGGCAATTTTTAACCAGCTTCCCTTCCCGACGCCCAGAACGAGCTGGTATATTACCTGCTCTGGTGGGTAGTATCTATGTAGTAGGTTTAACCATTTGCTTTTCAGTGCCCCTGGGTGTTGGAGCGGGTATTTACCTTGAAGAATATTCGAGAAAAGATTGGTTGAGCAAGCTCATAGAAATCAATGTTTCTACTTTGGCCGGAGTGCCTTCTATCATATATGGTATCTTAGGGCTCGAGCTATTTGTGCGGACCATGCGACTGGGACGGGGCCTTCTAGCAGGGGCGCTTACTCTTACTTTGCTGGTGTTACCTATCATCATAGTGTCCACGCGGGAAGCCATTCGCGCAGTACCCTTGTCCCTGCGGGAGGCAGCTTTTGCTCTGGGAGCTACTCGCTGGCAGGTAATCAAAGATCAGGTATTGCCAGTGGCTATCCCGGGCATCCTCACTGGAGTGATTCTTGCTGTTTCCCGCGCCATAGGAGAAACCGCACCTTTGATAATGATAGGAGCCTTAACTTACATTGCTTTCCTTCCTGATAGTCTAAACGCACCTTTTACTGCGTTACCCATTCAGATTTTTAACTGGGTATCGCGTCCGCAAAAGGGCTTTCACGCCAACGCTGCAGCGGGTATTGTGGTCCTTCTGGTTATAACTCTTTCTCTTAACTCACTTTCCATATTCCTGCGCAATTACTTTCAGAAGAAAACTTCCTCACGTGTTGCTTGATTCTCTCACCCTTGTCAGCCTGTAATTCACTTTTGTTGACACAGAAGAGATAAAAACGTATCATTTTTAAAAGGCCAATTTACATATAAAAGAACCTACAACTAATGACGTATCGGGAAACGCAGCAGACTCTTCAGTGCTTTTCTTGCTCCAGATGTTTGAGAACATACAATAAACTTTTGAAAGGGAGGTGGAATCAGGAGGAAAACGCTTGTTGGTCAACTCTTTTATTTTCGATTAACTCTTTGGCCGTGAAGGAGGGATTGTGATGTTCTGGAAGAAATGGATGTTGTTGACGCTGGTTTTAGTCGGTGTGATTTTGGTAGGAAGTATTGTTCTGGCCCAGGAAAAGCCTAAGTTGAACATCTGGGGAAGAGCTTCCTTTGCTCCTGCTCAGGCCTATTGGGTAAATTCAGTGCTTTACGAATGGGCTCAGGAAAAGGGAATTGACGTCAAGATTACCTGGATTCCAGTGGGCGATATTGCAGCAAAAGTGGTTACCGCTGTTGCTTCAGGGACCGAACCCGACATGGTTATCGGTGGTATGCCCTATACCAAATTTGCTGAATCAGGGCTCCTTTTGCCTCTTGATGATGTTGTTGACCAGCTGGGTCGAGATGATTTCTTTGAAGTTATACTCCAGATGGGCACCATTAATGGAAAAATCTATGCTATTCCTATGGGTTGGGAAATAACTTGGCTCCATATCCGTAAGGACCTTTTTGAGAAGGCGGGAGTAATGGATCTTTTACCCTTTGACAACGAAGAAGAAGTGGTGCAAGCTGCAGAAAAACTCACCGGTGTAGAAGAAGGAGTTTATGGAATTGGTCTTCCCTTAGGTGGAACGGGTTATGACTGTGCCTGGACCTTTCTTCTTTACTGGTACGGTTTTGGTGGAGGTATGATGACTGAGCGTTCTTCCAAAGGAGTGGTATTTGGGCAAGAGCCCTATCGTTCTGCTACCAAGAGAGTTTTTGCATTCTTTAAAGATATCTACGAAAGAGGACTTACACCTCCTGACTCCGGTGAGTGGGTGGATATTTCCAATAACCTTGCTTTCCTGGATGGCAGAGTGGCCATGACTTCAAACCCCATGAGCATCTGGTATGCAATTATGACTGGAAAACCAGAGTTGGTTCCTAAAACACTGATAGTTCCTGATGCCTTTCCCATCAACTTAGGTCAGGAGTCGAATTTCATTTTTAAATCCACCAAAAACCCCGACCTTGCCAAGGAAGCGTTAATGGTCATACTTGGTGATAAAGAAAAATATCGCCAGGGATGGTGCGAACAATCCCAGCTCTACAACCTGCCCATTTTTAAGAGCCAGATGCAGGTTTTGAGCGAAAACTGGAAACAGGGAAAATACCCGGTAATGCTTATGGATCCCTATGAAGCGGCGATGCGCATCCAGTTTGATGAATGGCCGATGACCTATCCACTTGGCGAAGCCACTTCGGTGATGGAAGACTTTGAAAACGGTTGGATGATTAATGATATGGTGATTCGAGCTGTAGTTCGAGGCGAAGATCCTGACAAGTTAATTGATGAATACGATGCCAAACTCAAGGAAATGGCCAAAGAAAATTACGGAGAGTAACTAATCAGGAAACTTGAGAGAAGGGGGATTGTAATCCCCCTTCTCTCAAGAAGGGGTTGATGAATTTGCGACTTCTAAAAAGATTAGATGACTGGTTTTATCTTCTACCGGCTCTTTTCTTTTTGACTTTCGTTTTGATAATACCCCTTGTTTATATATTTGCTCTGAGCTTTTATAAAATGCCTTTGGGCAGAGAAGCTGTTTTTATTGGTTTTGCAAACTTTACCCGCATCCTGAAGGACGCGCTTTTTTACAAGAGCTTAAAAAACACTTTTCTTTATGCTTTTCCAGCAGTCGGCATTAAGGCAGTAATCGGGTTAGCAGTGGCTGTCTTTTTAAATCAAAAATTTCGTGGGAGAGGCTTCCTAAGAGCTATTTCAATTCTACCCTGGGCACTTCCTCCTTTCATTTGTGCTGTTCTTTTCTGGTTCATTTATGATTATCGAGGCATAGGTAATTTTCTGCTCTCTTTATTTGGTTTAAAGCCCATTCACTGGTTGGGCTTTGAATATGCTATGCCCTCCATAATCCTTGTAAATGTGTGGCATGGATGGCCTTTTTTCTATCTCGGCTTTCTGGCGGGCTTGCAGGCCATACCTGAAGAGCTCTATGAAAGCGCTTCCATCGACGGTGCTTCTTCCTGGCAAAAGTTTCTCTATGTTACCCTCCCCATACTGAAGCCTGTATTCTGGATTGTTTGCAGTCTCTCGCTGATGTGGACCATGGGGGATTTTGTTATTCCCAAGATGATGACCGGAGGCGGCCCTGCCGATGCAACGCTGACCATTCCGATAGCTACTTACAAAATAGCCTTTTTGCTGGGATTAAACTATCCTCTGGCTTCTGCCTATGCAGTTAGCATTCTGCCCATATTTGCAATCCTCATCTTCTTCACTCTTCGCCAGATGGGAGGTTCGCAATGAGGAAAAGAAATTTTTCAAAAAATATTCAAATTATCATTTTCAGTGTGATCCTCCTTCTGTGGATTTTTATACCAGTTTACTGGATTATTAAAACTGCCTTCTCCCCTGAGGAAGAGGCCTGGAACCTGGCGCCCTCGAGCAATCTGACTCTTAACAATTTCAGGAAGATTTTTTCTGGGAAAAGAGAATTAGCCCCTGGCGAAATATCTATGGAAGAAGTTACTGGAGTGTCGTTAACTATTTCTTCAACCATTAACCGACCCCTTTTGAATACCCTTTGGGTTTCGGTTCTCGCGGTAACCTTTACCATGGTGGTGTCCAGTCTTGCAGGTTATAACCTGGCACGTTTTGTTTACCCAGGCAAAAAGTTTGCCTCTTCATTGATTCTTTTTGCGTATGTTTTTCCTCCTTTCATCCTGATGGTTCCTATGACTCTTATTTTAAAAAGAATAGGTCTTACTGATTCTCTGTTTGGTTTAAGTATAGTGCATCTTGCTTATACCATACCTTTCGCTACCTACATGTTGAGCGGGTACTTTATGGGTATACCCCGGGAACTCGATGAAGCAGCGATGGTTGATGGCTGTTCGCGCTTTCAGGCTTTTTTAAGGATTACCCTCCCTCTGGCAGCTCCGGGTCTGGTCACTGTGGCCATTTTTTCCTTTGTGCTTTCTTGGGGGGATGTTATTTTTGCCACAGTCCTCATAAACGATGTTGATAAGTACACTCTACCTCTGCATATTGGATTCTTTCTTTATGGTGGCGAGATTGTTGACCCTGGCGCGTTGGCAGCAACTACCATATTCGCTGGATTGGTACCAGCCCTCCTGTACCTGACTGTTCAGCGCTTTGTGAGAATGGGCATTGTTGCTGGGGCGGTAAAGGGTTGAGATGATGAGCAAAGCAAAGGTTCTTATTACTCCCCAGGCTTCTTTTGGTAAATTTTCGCAAGCAGAGGAAATTCTTCGAGAAAACGGTATAGAACCTGTTTTTCCTCCTTATCCTCATCCCTTAACAGAAAATCAGCTTTTGGAAGTGATTGCGCCCTTTGACGCTCTTATTTTCGGCCTGGAACTACTTACCGAAAGGGTTTTTGAAAAAGCAAAAAACTTAAAGGTTGTCTCTAAACATGGGGTAGGTGTGGACAACGTAGATATTGAAGCAGCTACCCGAAGAGGTATTGTGGTTACCAATGCTCCAGGTAGTAATGAAAATGCGGTTGCTGAACTTACCATTGCTTTCCTGTTCATGCTTACCCGCCATGTTGTGCAACTACACGAGGATTTGCGAAAAAAACAATGGGGGAAAATGGTGGGAATGGAACTTGAAGGCAAAATCCTTGGTGTCGTTGGCACAGGAAGAATTGGGAAAAGAGTGGCTAAAAAAGCAATGGCTCTGGACATGCGGGTTCTGGGATATGACCTTGTGCCTGACCAGGAGCTTGCGTCACACCCACAATTCCAGTACACCGACCTGGAACAGCTTTTACAGACCTCTGATTTTGTTACCCTGCATCTTCCTTTAAACGAGAAAACCAGGAAGCTAATCAACCGTGAAAGGTTAGCTTTGATGAAAAGAACGGCTTTTCTGATTAATACTGCAAGAGGAGGGATAGTTGACGAGAAAGCACTGTACGACGTTCTAAAAGAAGGCAGGATTGCAGGTGCTGCGCTGGACGTTTTCTCTCAAGAACCACCCTTTGATAATCCTATCTTAGAACTACCTAATGTGATAACTACACCTCATATAGGCGCTGATACCAGGGAAGCAGTGAGAAACATGGATGAGGTGTCGGCAAAAAACGTAATTTTGGTGTTGCAAGGGAAGCCACCCCTTCACTCGGTTAATTTCCATCTTTTGCAGAAGGAGGATGTTCATGAAAGCTCTTCTTAAAACCCATCAAGGGCCAGGTCTTGAAATTGCTGATATGCCGGTTCCTGAACCGCTCGAAAATGAAGTGCTTATCAAAGTTCAAAAGAGCGCTATTTGCGGCTCAGATTTAAAGATCCTTCACTGGATGCCCCCAGTAAGTTCCTTGGTCGAAAAGCTTCCTTTTGTTCCTGGGCATGAATGTTCAGGCACTGTTGTGGAAGTAGGCAAGAACGTCAAACACTTTAAAGCTGGCGACCGAGTAGCTGTGGATACCCACATTTCTTGTGGTAAATGTTGGCAGTGCCTGAATGGAAGGGCCCATACCTGTGAGAACATGCTCCTTTTTGGACATCAGGTCAATGGGTGTTTTGCAGAGTATGTTACTGTTTCAGAAAGAGCCGTTTTTGCCCTCCCTGAAGAGGTGGATTATGAAACTGGTTGTCTCTTTGAACCCATGGGTATTCCCTTTCGTGCAGTGGAACGAGGAGAAGTGAAGGGCGAGACAGTTCTGGTGATAGGTTGTGGCCCTATAGGTCTTTTTGCAATTGCTTTTTCACGTCTTATGGGTGCTTCGCGCATTGTAGCCGCTGATATAAACTCCTATCGTTTGGAACTGGCTAAAAAGTTGGGTGCCGATGTGAGTGTTGACGTTCGGCAGTCTTCTTTGAGAGAAACACTCGATGGAACTCTGGGTTTCGAGAAAGGGCTGGGTGTGATTATTGAAGCTTCGGGTAGCGTGAAAACGCTCAAAGAGGCAATTGCTGCCACCAGAGTCGGGGCGAAAGTGATGTGTATTGGTCACAGTCAGGAAGCACTTTCTTTGCAGTTATCCCCGGAAATCGTATTGAGAGAGCTGGAGATTGTTGGGTTTTTTGGCAGACGAATCTGGGATACCTGGGAAAAAGTATCTGCTCTGGCAAAACAAAATAGTGAGTTTTTGAAGCAGGTTATTACCCACCGTTTCAGCATCGAGGAGTACGAAAGTGCTTTTCAGGTAGCTGAGGAAGGTTCAGGAGGCAAAGTGCTTTTTAACTTCGGACAGTGACAATATCTGAAAGCAACTGCAACGGTAACTAAAGGATTTTTGCAAAAGCAATGAATTTACTGATTACTCAACCACGCACCTTTTACAAAAAATATTTTTGTCGCCGCTTGCTTCTATTACCTCTCCAGGCTTTACTATTAAAAATCTTTCCTCATCCCAGGCTCCGCGCAGGAGGTCAGAGAGTAACTTTGTGTCACCTCTGACCTCCTCAAATTCCCAGCCCAGAAATTCTGCACACTCTTGGGTAAAGCGACAGTATTTCTCGTCTACGGAGAATCCCCAGCTAATGTATATAGCTCTGCTATACTCTCTTTGCCAGTTATCTTCAAGTTGCATTAAGAAAGCTGCGTTTTCTTCACCAAATTTATTTTTAAAAATTTGATAGATGAGTTCTCTTCGTTCCCTGCTGGGTTGAATGCTGTGTTCAATCCATCCCGACGAATACCAGTAGATTCCCCGGTATTTTTCAAAGTAGTAGTGGTATAGTTCTGAAGAACCAAGGAGCAGGCTTATGCAATCGTGAACCCGCGGGATAACCAGTTGATAGCGTTTTGAGCTAAGTCCCTCGGTACCATTACTGCACAAACCGTAGGCAAGCACAATGGCATCATAATCGTACTCAAACTCAAGGCCTTCCTGCTGATAACTCATTTTTTGGGGTGAGGTGGCGTGTATTTTTTCCTGAAGTGTCTGGCGCAAGCTCGGAGGATCGTTATGAAGTCCCAGAGGGAGAAACTCAACATCACACACATTGGGTGACTGCGAAGCAAGTAGAGAAACTTCACGCCACATGGAGCGGCATGCTAAAACTTTAAATCTTTTACCAGTAATACTATGCATTGTCTTTCACCCCTTGAGTTTTTTATTTAGAAGTATTTTACTTAATATATCGGTTTTTGTTTCTGTATCTTTATAGTTTTTTCAAAAAATTTTTGTTTTCGAATGGATAATTAACAAAAGCACAGTTTGTTTATTCCTTGTTTGTAATTTTTATACCAGGTTACCGCTTTGTCAAAAGAATGGGTTTTTAGTTCTTGCCTCAACTGGTCTCTCAGTTCAGGAGAAACACGTTTTCTATAGTTACTCTCTCCAGTCCTGCTTTTCGAGCTTCTTCCAGACAGCGCAAAGCAGTTTTTCTGCTTGTCTGGGGCAAATCGTAAAAATAGAATTGGGGTGAAAAAGCCAGCAGGGTGTAGGGAATCGAAGGATCCAGATTGGCGATGTAACGGGCTATTTCATACACTTCCTCTTCTTCTACGTATCCTGGAATCAGAGGAGTGCTTGCAGTTAAAAGAAAAGCCTCTCCTCCTTGCGTTTTACGCCAATTTACAATTCTGGCAAAATTATCCAAGGTTTTCTGATTGGAGAAGCCAGTAAGAACGCGATGCAGTGTATCATTAAAAGCCTTGAGGTCAAACTTAATACATCCTCCGCTATGCGCGGAAACCTTGAAAGCCTGGAACAGGAGGTTTTCGTTCATGTTGCCACAGGTTTCAAAGCAAATGCGCAAAGTGAGAAGACGTTGTTCTGCTTCTGCTTTTTGAATTGCGAGTCGGGAGAGAGCAATAGCATGGTGGAGTTGGGGTACAGGGTCTCCTCCAAAAAAGCAGATACAAGCCACCTGTCTGGTTACTTTCTCAAGCAATTCATTGACGCTGTATAGCGGTTCCATTTTTTGTAGCAGATGGTGGTAGTGCCAGTTCTGACAAAAAAGACAATTCAGAGAACAACTTCCGTAGAATATAGCCAGGTTGTAGTATTTTCTTAAATCAGGTAAGGAAAAACTTGCTTTTTTCCCATAAGGGCAAATCCATGAGGCTACACAATTGGTTGGCAAGGAATCGTAGTACCAATGCAGGAGTCCCTTCTGAGGGTTACCAGTACGGTATCGAAGACGGTTATTGCGGTTTTCGTACAACCCACAGTAACCATGTTCTCCATCGCGCATTGCACATTGATGGAAGCATAGGGAACACCTTACCTTGCCTTGACGTGGTGGGTATTCAGGAAGGTCCAGTTCTTTACGGACCAGTCGGTGCACCTGGTCCGCTCTTTGCAAAGCTTTCTGAGGATGTTGTAGGATGCACTTCCTGCACAAAGCAAGCACTTCACTTATAAGTCTGCTTTTGCGACCACATATGTTACAGGTTCCCATTGGGTCTATTTTTTCTCATGGCAAGGAATTCAAGCAGTTCCAGTAAAAGGTGGTGATTTGCAGCAATAAGGGAGGTGGAAGTGGGTTCCCACTCTTTTCCATCAAGGCTTTTAAACTCTCCGCCAGCTTCACTCAAGACAACCAAAGAAGCAGCTATATCGTAGAGAGCCACCTGGGGTTCGAAGTATGCATCAAAACGACCACAAGCAACGTAGCAAAGTTCGATCGAAGCTGCTCCATAAGCCCTCAGATCGTTAACTGCAGGAAGAAGCTCTGTGTAGAGGGAAGCGCTTTTCTCTCTCAACGCAATGTCATAAGGAAAACCAGTAGCAATCAGCGCACTATCCAGGGTTTTCTTTCCGCTAATGCAAATTCTCTTGCCATTTAAGTAGGCTCCTTTGCCCCTTGCAGCCCAAAAGGTTTCTCTTAGTTCGGGTATGTGAACGATGCCGATGGTTGGTACGCCAAGCTCGAAAAAAGCTATAGAAACCGAGAAAAAAGGCAACCTGTATATGAAATTACTTGTACCATCGATTGGGTCAATGACCCAGGTTTTATTTAAGTGTTCCAGAGAAATAGAGCCTTCTTCCCCAAAGAAAAAGTCATCTGGAAAGGAAGTTTTTAAGAGACTGATAATTAATTCCTGAGCTTCTAAGTCGACATTGGTTACCAGGTCTGCCCAGCTGCTTTTTTGGTCAATGGTCAAAATTGCTTCCTTTTTAGAAAGTAAAAATTCACCAGCCTGGTGAGCAACTTTCAGCGCAGTTTCCAATCTTTTTTCAGTCAAGAGCGTACCCCCTTTTCTCGCATTCTTCGACAAAGCAAGCATATTTTTCCTGATACGCTTCCTGCAAAGCAGGGTCCGGTTCAAAAACCTTTTCAATGCGTATCATTTCTCTCACCGCTTTGCTAATCCCTCCCCAATACTGAGCGCTGGCGATTACACAGGCTCCCATTGCTGCTTCTTCTGAGGCTGGAACACAAAGCGGTAAGCCACTTATAGAAGCTCTGATTCTGCACCAGAGTTCACTTTTTGCACCGCTTCCTGAAGCGAATATCTTCTTTACTTTATCAACTCCAAGCCTTTCCAAAAGTTCTATGGCGAAGCGCTCTACATAGCCTACTCCTTCAAGGCAAGCTGCATAGAGCTCTTCCTGAGTATTTTCTTTGCCTATTTTAAATGAGCGTGCCTCCTGACAGGAAAAAGGTAGTCTTTCGCCTTCCCTCATCAGTGGGTAAAAAACAATTCCGGTAGGTAGGGAAACACTTTCACTAACCTTTCTGTCCCAAGCCCGGTACTCTTCTCCGGGGAAAAGCTTCTGTAAACACTCTCCACCGGTATTACTGGCACCACCAGGCAACCACATTCCTTCGGGATGGCGGTGACAGTAAATTCTACCCCGGGGGTCTCTAATCAGCGATTTTGATATCCCTCTTAAGACCAGCGTCGTCCCCAGGGTGGAAGAAAGGTCTCCTAAACCATGTGCTCCAGAAGCGTAAAAAGCAGCCGTACCGTCAGTAGCTCCTGCTACAACCAGAGTTTTTGGAGATAATCCGAGTTCATCAGCAACTTCTTTGGAAACCGTGCCTATGACTTCACCGGTTGGAACTACTTTGGGTAACTTGCAGAGGGGAATGCCTAAATCTTTTTCAATGAACTCTGGCCAGCAGTTATTGATGAGGTCATACCCCATTTTGAGGCAGTTCGAAATGTCAGAAATACCCCATTCACCGGTTAGTTTGGCGTTGATAAAATCTGTAGGATGGATAAAAAAGCGAGTTTGTTCAAAAATGGAGGGTTCATTTCTTTTTATCCACAATACTTTGGATAGGGCAAAAGACGCTCCAAATTTGTAGCCAAGGTTTTCGATAAACGTTTTTGCGAACTGATTGATCAAGAAAGCCTCCTCTTTCGCCCTGGTATCGTTATACATTATTGCTCTTCTCAAGACTCTTCCTTTTACGTCGACCGGAATAACTGAACCCGAGGTGGAATCCACAGCCAATGCTTTTATCGAAGCATGATTACTGTTTTTTTGACGAAGACGATATAGCAATCGCCTTAGGCAGGCAAGCGTTTTGTCCCACCATTCTTCAGGGTCTTGTTCGAAAAACACCCCTTCCAGCCAGGAACGAGTTATCGTTTCTCTGCTTTCAGCCACAATATTGCCCTTCAAGTCACTTGCAATACAGCGTACTCCTTGCGTGCCCACATCTATGCCTGCTACAAGATCCATTTCCTATAGTACCTCCCCTTTCAGTCAAGACTATAACACAAAAAACTTTTCTCTAACTATGGTAAAGCAGACTGTAGTATCAAAAAATTTTCAAAGGGTGGGATACCATTTGCCCAAACAGCGTTAAAATTATCCAAAAATAAATCTCTTTTAAAGGTGGTATCAGTCGGAGTGGCTCAAAAATCCGCTTCTTTTAAAAAGGGTGTTCATCGAGGACGCCCCAGAAAACAAACTAAATTTTTAGGCCCGGTTGCTAACCTTGAAGAACACGTTCCGCCAGATTGGTGGAGAACTCTTTTTGGGCCTGTTTACCTCAAAACTGACGGTGATGTAGTCGAGGACACGAATCTTACCCGAACGGAAGTTGATGTGATATTGGAAATTTTGCAACCTTCTCCTGATGCAGCTATTCTGGATCTTTGTTGTGGTCAAGGTAGACATTCTCTGGAACTCGCCAGAAGGGGTTATACCGGAGTTTGTGCTTTGGATCGCTCCAGATATCTCATTCAGAAAGCTAAGAACCAAGCCAGAAAAGAGGAACTTAATGTAGCTTTCAAGGAAGGTGACGCTCGGAAATTACCTTATCCTGATGAGAGTTTTGACTATGTTTTGCTTCTCGGAAACAGTTTTGGTTACTTTGAAAGCATCAGGGATGATATTCTGGTTCTCCGCGAAGTCATGCGAGTTTTAAAACCCATGGGTAAGGTTTTTATTGATGTAGCAGATGGTGAATACCTTCGCAACAATTTCAAAGCTCGTTCCTGGGAATGGATTGATAAAAGGTATTTTGTGTGCAGAGAGCGGTCACTTTCTACGGATAGGACACGTCTCATTTCTCGAGAAATTGTAATACATGCTCAGAAAGGGGTTGTTGTGGACCAGTTCTATAGTGAAAGATTATATTCTGAGAAAAGTTTGAAAGAACTTCTTGAAAAATCAGGTTTTAGTGAAATAACTTTCCACGGTGAATTTGTCCCTCAGTCTTCACGGAATCAGGATTTGGGCATGATGGAACAGCGCATTCTGGTTACTGCCCGTGTCAACAAACAGAAAAAGCGTGTACAGAAGAAAGGCTTAATTCGTTCTCAAAAAGAAATCGTGGTTTTACTTGGTGATCCCAAGCAAAAGGATTTTTTAAAACCTGGAACCGTCTTTGACGAGGACGACTTTTATACCATAGAGCAACTTAAAGAAGCATTAAGCAGGCTGGAGAGATTTCGTTTCACTTTTCTTGATAACCATGGGACGTTGATTAGGGAACTTATAGGCCTGAAGGGTAAGGTTGATTTGGTTTTGAATTTTTGTGACGAAGGATTCAAGAATGATCCCTATAAGGAGTTGCATATTCCCGCTTTACTCGAAATGCTTGATCTACCCTATACCGGTTCTGGACCACAATGTCTGGCCTATTGTTACGACAAGTCTTTGGTAAGAGGTGTAGCCAGGGAAATGGGTGTTCCCGTGCCCAGAGCCTGTTTTATAAAACCCGAGGATATGGCATTTTCTATTCCCATTGCTTTCCCGGTAATCGTCAAACCTAACTTTGGTGATTCGAGCTTTGGCATAACTGAAAAGAGTGTTTGCTTTTCTTTAGAAGAACTTGTCGAGGCAATCGCATGGATACGTGAGAAGCTCGGTTATACGCAACCTATTCTGGTAGAGGAATTTCTTACTGGCAAGGATTTGAGTGTGGGAATTATTGGTAATCTTCCCGACAACTACATTGTTTTACCAATTACTGAGGAAGACTATTCAGAACTTCCTCCCGATTTGCCTCGCATATGTGGCTATGAAGCCAAATGGCTCCCTGATTCTCCGTATGGGAAGGTAAGGTCGGTCAAGGCTGAAATTCCAGAGAGCATCGAGAAGTTAATTGTAGAGCATTCTCTTAAACTCATTGAAAGATTTGGGTGTCGTGATTACGTGAGGCTCGACTGGAGGCTGGATGAAGAAGGATATCCTCGCCTTCTGGAGATTAATCCCAATCCCGGCTGGTGTTATGACGGACATCTTGCCAAAATGGCAGCCATAGGTGGCATGTCTTACTCCGAATTGCTACAAACCATCATCGAAACAGCATTATTAAGGATTGAAAGACAATGAATACGTAATTTTTCTTCCGACAACCTGAAAATTATTTCGAAAGTTACAATAGTTGGGAGTTCGTAACCTTTCCTATGTGCAAAAAAGAGACTTTCCTTACAGGTCTTGGTTACTTACTCCCAAATTTTTGTAGTAGTTCTGGAGTATTCATTTGTCCTACCTGATCAATTGTTTTTTTGTCTGGTGGAATGCTCTTTCCTAATCTGGCAAAGAATTCATTTTTGTGTAAACGGTTGGAGAAATGTCTGGCAGCCCAATCGCTGCTATAGCCGCGCTGGGATGTCATTTCTAAGACAGTGTGTCCCCAGAGTATCATCGCGCTTTCACGAAAGTAAGGCGCTAAGGGCTTAAGATAAGGAGAGTCGAAATCATCAACAAATTTTTGACCGTACTTATTGAGTTCGGTTCCTACGAAAATGGGCATTGCTCTCTTTTTAGCTGCTTCTACTATGGCGTAAAGATTAGCCACTTTTGTTTTCCTCTCTGCAGGATCTTCGAGGTTCCAGTTGCGGTCGGGAACAAGAAATATACTTTCTATATTTTTTTCCAGGCAGAAGTCAAGCAGGAAATCGGGATCTTTTTCACCGTCCCTGGTACCGTCGAGCCAGGAAAAGGAAGGGATGGCTCCGAGTTCCCAAATCATCGAGTTGACCTCTTTCAGAGTTGGAAAATCTCCAGCGTCAGGCTCAATGTACCCAACTCCGCCAAATTTTGCCAGTTTCGTACGAAGAAAGTCGTAAAAATCTGGTTTGTTGTTAATTAAGCTCTTCAGTTTTAGAGGTTCAGCACAAAGCTTTTGTGACCAGAATTCTATCCTTTCTTCCAGCTTGGGGAAAACAAGTTCAGCTTTTGAGTCATAAGCTTTGATTATATGGCGCTCAGTGGGGTTACCACCTGGAGTAAGAGGAAGCACATCCTTTTCATAGTCAATAGCTACTTCCGGCAGATAAGCATTTATTTTTTCTATGACCTTTAAGTTTCTGTTCTGGGCAATCTCACGAAGCCGAGTTAAAGTCTTTTCTGCTGTGCTATTGGGTGTTGGCAACCTGGTAAAGCCATTGCCCATATAATATGCTACACCAGGTTCGTTGGGAGAACTTAATTCCTGCTCTTTAAATTCAGGAAGGTAAATCCTGGTTTCGATACCCGAAGCCACTCGAATGCCTATGCTAAGCCCACCCCATAAGAACTCGGGCATGGCATCGAGCACGTCAAAATCTACGCTTCCTGCCATCTCAAGACGTTCTTTCTTTGCTTTGTAAATAATATGGAGAGGTGAATAGCCATAAGCGTTAAAGGAGAAAAAGGTATGGAAGTGAAGATTAAAAATGGGCAAAGGGGGCTGGAAAGTGATTTCCCCTCTTTTTTCCATATCACATATTTTTAAAAAGGCACTTCTGCGAACCTCGGGGTTAAAGTCATCAAGTAACCGCTCAAGCTCTTCCAACTTCTGCATCAATACCTGCTCCTTTCCTTTTAGGAATGTTGGTGTTTTTATATTACCTCAAACTTCAGAACGCGGAAACAAAATTTTAAAGTGATTGAAAGAACAAAGTTTTCTGTAAGTGTTAAACCTGAAAGAAATAAGAGTAAATAAGAGGGAGGTGGCACCCTGGCTGGAGTCTTGAAAAGTCCAGCCAGGGTGCCACATTCACGGGTCTACTCTACGAGAAACTTGTAAATAGTGGTGGTTTTATAAGTTTCCCCGGGAAGAAGCACCACAGAGGGGAAGTTGGGCTTGTTAGGAGAGTCTGGATAGTGTTGAGTTTCAAGACAAAAGCCGTAGTACTGCCCGTAATATTTACCGCCCTTCCCTACCACATCCAGCCAGTTGCCACAGTAAAGCTGCACACCAGGCTGGTCAGTATAAACTTCCATTATCCTGCCTGAAGTTAGTTCTTTCACCTTTGCAGCAAGGATGAGTTTTCCCTCCGGGTTGTTGAGGACAAAATTATGGTCGTATCCTTTAAACGGAGGCTCAGCAAGTTCCTTAATCCTTTCTCCGATAGTGTGAGGAGTTCTGAAATCGAAAATGGTGCCTTCAACTGGTGCTATTTCCCCCGTTGGGATAAGCGTATCATCAGTTGGTGTATAGTGGTCAGCATTAAGCATCAGCTCGTGTTCTAAAATGGTTCCATTCCCCTCGCCTTTAAGGTTGAAGTAACTATGGTTGGTAAGGTTTACAACCGTAGGTTTATCGGTTGTTGCCAGATAATCTATGCGTAAAGCATTGTCATTGGTTAAGGTATAAGTAACCGTTACGTTCAGGTTGCCCGGAAAACCTTCTTCACCATCGTGACTTAAGTATTTTAACCTGAGAGCAGGACCATCTGGGGTGTATAGAGGATATGCTTTCCAAACTCTCAAATGAAAGCCCTTTACTCCACCATGCAGACTGTTGGGACCATTGTTCTGAACCAGGGTGTAGGTTCTGCCATCGAGGGTAAACTGACCATTGGCAATACGGTTTGCGTAGCGACCAACAATACATCCAAAGTAAGGGTTATTAGGGCTTTCATATCCAGCTACATCATCAAAACCCAGGACAACGTCCGCAAAGTTTCCGTCTTTGTCTGGCACCCATAGTTCTGTTACTGTTCCACCCAGAGTTATTATCTTGACCATCATCCCGTTTTGGTTTACCAAAGTGTATTGTTCTACAGGAGTTCCATCTTCAGTGCTACCCCAAGGTGCTTTATCAATTTGCATGTTTTGAAGAGACCAGGCGGGAACAGCGATTACTACAAGCAAGGCAAACACCAGAAGGACAAAACTTAACCTCGACATGTGTAACCCCTCCTATCAATTTTTTGCTCAAAGTATGTCTTTGAGCAAAAATATATTATAACTTAAAAGGGGTTAAGTCAATATTGACCATAAATATTTTTGGTCAGGGATTCATAGAGAGTGTTGGTTCTTTCCTGCTTTTACTTAACAGTTACAACGAAACACCTAAAAGCGGGCAAGTTCCAGCACTGCTGCGTAGAAAGTAAAAAATGCCACCTAAGAAATTTTTCTCGTTTTTTGGTTTCATGTTTTAAAATAAAAAGCCTTTCGCTTCTTTGAGCAAAATTTACTCAAAAATCGCTGAAGTTCAACTTAAGTTTTCACTTTCAGGTTTTCCAAACAGCAATTATTACGATTCTGGCTAAAAAGAAGTCAATGAGTTATAGTAAAAATGGAGAGGTAACAACTTTGGTTCCACTTAGTTTTCGCTGCTTTTAGATGGGGGTGAGAGTTTATTAGAAGCCATGAGCATAGCGCTGGTTTATAAAAACCTGTGTCCGGTGTGTGGTGGGGACCTCGAGTGGAAAGAAATAGAAAGCGGTAACTGTAACCGACTTGGCACAACTTTTCTCTCCCTTGAGGAGGATTCTTTTCGGGAATTTAGCGACTTTTTTGAAGAGCGGACTGGAATGCAACTCAAGTCTTTGCAGCGCTATTTTGCCAAAAAACTACTTTCAGGCCTGAGTTTCTCTGCTTTTGCTCCTACAGGCTATGGGAAAACCCTCCTGGGGCTTGTTTACAGCGCTTATCTTGCGGAAAAGGGCAAAAAGTGTTATCTCCTTTTTCCTACTGTTCTTCTGGCAAATCAGAGCTTTGAGCGACTTAAGCAATTGACCAAAAGTTCCATTCTTTTCTATCAGAACAAATCACCAAAAGAACGCGAAAAATTTTTAGAAAGGCTTCAAGAGGGCAATTTTGATATACTTTTGACCACTACTGCTTTTTTGGGTAGACACTTTGATAGCTTAAGCCAACTGCGATTTGACTTTATCCTGGTTGACGATGTTGACGCACTTCTCAAGGCCTCTCGAAACATTGAAAGAGTGCTTATGTTGCTCGGTTTTTCCCAACAGGAAATTGAAGAGAAAAAACCCGATACTTCTAAAAAACATGGTCAGCTTCTTGTATCCACCGCCACTTCAAGACCGGGTCCCAAAGCTCGAATTTTTACCAATCTCCTTCATTTCAGCGTTGGAAGCACACACTTTAATCTGCGGAACATTGACGACTACGCAATATACTGTGACGACCAGCAAGAGAAATTGGAATCACTTTTGTGCATTACGAAAAACTTGGGTTATGGAGGACTGATCTTCGCCAACACCGAGCAGGAAGTAGAAGAGCTGGCGACATTTCTTTCAAAGCATTTGAAATGCGGCGTAATTACTTCGCAAACAACCCGAAAGGAACTTCAAAAAACGATTCAAGAGTTTGAAGAAGGCAAAAAAGATTTGCTCCTTGGTGTCGCAGCTCCTTATGGAATCCTGGTCAGGGGACTGGATTACCCTTTATGTTTTCGATACACGCTTTTCTGGGGAGCTCCGTTCTTAAAAGTATCATTTGGAAGTATAGACGATTTAAGCCCAGGTATGCTCGCTCTTCTTGCTTTCGCGTTTCGGGGTCATCCGGAAATTGAAAAGGAGCTACCCTACCTCAGGAAACGCGAGAACTCCCGTGAGAAGGTTAAAATGCTAATTAAAAAACTTCTCTTTGATGAACATTTCACAAGGACGGTAAAGGAAGTAGTTATTGAAAACAACCAGCTTCTAATACCCAACCTCCCGGTCTACATCCAGGCTTCAGGGAGAACTTCGCGCCTTTTTGCAGGAGGCGTGACTTATGGGATTAGCTTTGTTCTGGAAAAAGAGACTTTCTTTGAAGCTTTTCTGCAAAGAGCAATGTACTATGAAATCAACTTCAAGAAACTATCAGCGTGTGACGTCTCAAAAATAGACTTTCTTTCGATTAAGAAACGTCTCGATGAAAGCAGGGCTCGTTATGCCTCTTCAAAGGAAAACAAAGACTGGATTTATCCACTCTTTTTTGTTGTAGAAAGTCCTACCAAAGCAAAGCAAATTGCTCGTTTTTTTGGTCATCCATCTATGTTTTCTCTTGGGGAACAACCTTTCTATGAGGTAGCTACCGGTGAACATCTGCTGGTGATAACTGCTTCTTTGGGCCACCTGGTAGACCTTGTGGAAGAAGGAGGATATCATGGTGTCACAATCGACAATGGAAAGTTTATTCCTTACTATGGTTCTATCAAAAAATGTACCAAAGGAGACCAATTTGTGGCTTATAAAACATGCCCCCGTTGTGGTGAACCTCCTGCATTTGACTCCCACCAGCGCATATCCAACCTGGTGAAGGTTAGTCGGTTAGCTGAAAACCTGATTATAGCTACTGACCCTGATACCGAAGGCGAAAAAATCGCTTACGATGTTGCCAGCTTAACAGCAATTGCGCGGCGTGCCAGGAGGGCCGAATTTCACGAGGTCACTAAGAAAGCGGTTCTACAAGCTTTAATGTCTCCAAGAAATATTAACCACAACTTGGTAAAGGCACAACTGGTACGTCGCATCGAAGATCGCTGGATTGGGTTTGAAATTTCCAGCATTCTCAGAGAACGTTTTAATGGAACCAATCTTTCGGCTGGCAGAGCACAGACCCCTCTTTTGCAATGGATTGTAGAAAACTACCGCAAACACCAGGAAAAAGTGCGTTTTTACTATCTTGAAATAGAAGGTCGGAGAATAACCCTGGGAACCGAAGAGGACCTTAAAATTGAAATGAACAACGGAGATAGAGTAACACTATTTATTGAGAAAATTGCAGAAAGCCAAGAAGTGAAACTTCCCCCTCCCCCTTACACTACTGATACTCTTCTTGACGAAGCGAATCGTCTGTTTAAGCTGAGTTCCAAGGAAATCATGCGTACACTCCAAAAGCTATTTGAAAACGGGTTCATAACTTACCATCGTACTGATAGTACTCGTGTCTCTGATGCCGGTCTTGAAATAGCGCGCCTTTATCTCAAAGAACACTTTGCAGGGAGAAAATGGCAGGAAAAAGCCGAAGGTGCTCACGAATGCATCCGCCCGACCAGAGCAATAGACTGGAAAACCTTGAGGGAACTTATCGAAGAGGGAGTTATCAGAACCTCGGATGTCATTTCCTACCGGGATTTTAAGGTGTATGATCTGGTTTTTAAAAGATTTATGGCCAGCCAGTGTCCACCAGTGCGGCTTTTAACGCTCCGATACTCACTAAATTTTAGGGGCTCGGGTTTAACAAAGGAGATAACACGCGTTGTGTCTGTTGACGGCAAGGCTTTCGAGCTCTATCCACAAATTGTTTCCGTTGAAAAACCTCTTCCCGAAGGCCTTCAGGAAGCAACTATCTCGGTAAAGAGAGTGCCGAAAGTGCCGCTCCTTACTCAGGCAGATTTGGTAAGACTAATGAAAGAACGGCGTATAGGAAGACCCTCCACCTACTCGTTTTTGATTAACCGCCTTTTTGAGAGAGGGTATGTGGTTGAAAAGAATTTTCGTCTTATTCCCACCCAAAAAGGTCAAAGGGTTGCAGACTATCTGGCTCAGGAGTTTTCTGAATTTCTGTCTGAAGAGCGCAGTAGACTACTTGAGGAATTAATGGACCAGGTAGAAAAAGGAGTCAACTATAAATAATGTGTAACTGGAACAAATTTTTCACCTTTCCTGAGCATAGCAAAGATAACCCTCAACAGCTTGTTACAGAGGGCAATCATTGCTTTTCTGTGGGGCATTCCCTCACCTCTCTTTTTCAAGTAATAAGCTCTAAAGTACTCATTGCAGCGCATAACTCCACTTGCCATGAGGTAGAGACATCTCCGCAAAGACTTAGAGCCCCTCTTGCTGATTCCACCTCGAGCATACCGGGAACCAGACTGTTTGATAGAAGGGTCAATACCTGCATAGGCAGCCAGTTTCCTTCGGTTTTCAAACCTGTGTATATCCTTGACTGCAGCCAGAAAATGAGCCGAGGTGATATCACTGACTCCTTTGATGGATTTGAGGAGTTCCAAGTTGTCTTTCTGGTTCTTTTGGATTTCCTCGATGAACTGTTTGGTAATCTCCTGGAGCTTCTGGTTGAGGAACCGGAGCATCTCCACTTCATGTTTGATGATCAGGGCATAGTTGGTGGTGGAGATACCGATGGAATCTCTGGCAAGTTCCAAGAACTGTTCAGCACTGAGAGATGGTTTTCTTCCTCTTGCTTTGAGCTTTCTGAAGACAGCCTTCACTCTGCCTGGGGAGGCTTTGAGAACCGAATGGGGAGTGGGAAATTCTTCAAGTACCGAGAGCAGGAAATCGGTGAAGATGTTGCGGTGAGCCACCAGTTCCGGGAAGACCACCACCAGGTGTTGTTTGAGCTGGGTCTTGGTTCTGGCAATCTGTTGAGTGAGGCTTTCCCTCACCCTGGCCAGGGCAGCCAGGTCATCCAGCTTGTCAGGGATGAAGTGAGGAATCACTTCCAGGTTTTTGAGCAGAAACCTGGCGATGGTGAGGGCATCAATGCGGTCAGTTTTGGTATTGCGCAGGGTGATGCTCTGAGAGAACTTTTTGATGAGGGCGGGGTTGATGAGTGCCACCGGGTACTGGTTGGTAATCAGGAAGGCCAGGAGGTTGAGGTGGTAACTCCCAGTAGACTCCACACCAATCAGGGAGTTGGGATAGGAGCTAATAAGCTGGCTGAGGGCAGTGAATCCCTCCAAGTTCATATGCAGTTGACCTTCACTGAGCACCTGCAAAGAAGCATCGATGATTGCATAGGTGAACCTGTCCCTGGAAACATCAATGCCTATGAAATACTGCCAGGAGTTTTTGTTCATGGCCAGACCTCGCAAAAGTTATTTTTGGTTTTTCGTCCCAAGTCCTATCTCCCGCTTGACAGTGGCTTGGTAGCCAAATCAACCAATAGGGACTTTAGGGACGGGGGACAGACTCCTTTTGAAGCTCTAAGGCTTAGGGGAACATGGTCCTCTGTCCCTTTTAAGTTTATACCATAATTATTCGTAGGAGATAAAGACTATCTTGCTGTGCTCCAAGAGCTTTATCAGGAAATCCAAGGCATTAAAGAAAAAGGAGCAGTTTTTGCCACCGAGAAACCTTAGCAAAAGAACGCTTGATTATTAATTAAAATTTGTTACAATATTTGTGCTGTGGTGAGCGTAGCTCAATCGGTCAGAGCACTGGACTGTGGCTCCAGGGGTTGGGGGTTCGAGTCCCCTCGCTCACCCCAGAAAGTTTGGAAAGCCCTTGCAATTCATCCTGGATTTCCCAAAAAATCCTTACTTCTCTCCCAAATCCGATGCTCATATCATAAAGGGAAAAGGCTTAAAAAAATCGCTCAGTCCAAAACCGAAAAAACTCTTTTTCCAAATTCAGGTCACAGAATAGGTTTCCCAGTTAGTATCTCCTTCCAACTCTTATGAGCAATTCCGCTTTAAACCCGCCTAGAAAGCTTGCTTTTCAAATTTTGGGCGTTCAAAGCAACGATAATAGTCGATAGAGACATCAAAATGGCACCTACGGCTGGAGAAAGAAGAATGCCAAAAGAATAAAACATACCGGCAGCAAGAGGAATGGCTATAACGTTGTAACCGGTGGCCCAAAGGAGATTTTGCTGCATTTTAGAGGCAGTATGTCTTGAAAGCTCAAAAATAGCAACCACATCTCTGGGGTCGTTTTTGACTAAAACTATGTCTGCTGCCTCGATGGCCACTTCTGTACCAGCACCAATGGCTATGCCCAGGTTTGCCTCAACGAGAGCAGGAGCATCATTAACCCCATCACCTACCATAGCAACCTTAAGACCTCTCCCCTTTAATTCCCTTATTTTTTCAGCCTTTTCATGGGGTAAAACTTCGGCAAAGAATTCATCGAGGTCAAGCTCCTTTGCTACCCACCGAGCAACCGAACGACTGTCACCAGTCAACATCATCACTTTTTTGCCCAACTTCCTTAACATAGAAACGGCTTCTCTCGATTCTTTACGAACAATATCGGCAAGAGCTATGGCGCCGACAGGTTCATCTCCTTGAAGCAGGATTACTACTGTTTTACCTTCTTCGGCAACTTTCTGGATAGTTTCGGGAATGTTATTCCCTCTTTTGTCTCTCAAAAAAGCAGTAAGACTGACTATACGATAGGTGCTTTGCCCTATGTTGCCCTCTACTCCTTTGCCTGGAAAGTAGCGAAAATCTTTGACTTCCACGAGCTTTTGACCCCGATTTTTAGCCTCTCTCACGATTCCCTGAGCAATGGGATGTTCCGAAAAAACCTCCAGACTGGCTGCAAGGCCAATAATTTCTTCGCTATTCAAACCTTTATCAAAAGGAATTATATCGGTTACTCCAAACTTGCCTTCGGTTAAAGTTCCGGTCTTATCGAAAACCACTGCTTCAACATCCTTAGCGTTTTCAAAAGCGGTACGGTCTCTTATCAGCAATCCCCGACGTGCTGATATATTGGTAGACACCGCGACTACAAGGGGGATAGCCAAACCTAAAGCATGAGGACAGGTAATAACCATGACGGTAACCATGCGTTCCAGAGAAAAAGCGAAGTCAGCTCCGGAAACCAACCAGCTAATAAGAGTCGAAAGTCCTGCAACAATGGCAGCGACAGTTAACCACAAAGCGGCGCGATCCGCAATATCTTGCGTTCTGGACCTGGTTTCCTGAGCCTTCTGCACCAGTTCTATGACCTGAGCAAGATAAGTTTCTTTCCCCGTCTTGCTTACTCGAATTTTGAGAGTACCTTCTCCATTAACTGAACCCCCAATCACTTTGTCTTTGGGTGCTTTCTCCACGGGTTTGGATTCCCCGGTAAGCATTGCCTCGTTCACACTGGAGTGACCTTCTACCACTTCCCCATCGATGGGAATTTTCTCGCCAGGCCTAACCAGAACCAGGTCACCAGGTTTCAAAGCGGAAACAGGCACTTCTTTTACAGAGTTATCGTCAAGCAAAAGATGAGCTTCTGAAGGTAAGATTTTTACCAGTTCTTCCAGCGCTCGAGAGGCCCCCAGAACCGACTTCATTTCAAGCCAGTGTCCCAAAAGCATGATGTCGACCAGGGTAGTCAGTTCCCAAAAGAAGAACTTGCCCCGAAATCCGAATACAACCAAGCTTGAATAAACATAGGCAACGCTTATTGCCAGGGCAATAAGCGTCATCATTCCTGGGTTATGCTTTTTCAGCTCGGAGAAAACACCCCGTAAAAAGGGTAACCCTCCGTAAAAGAAAATAAAACTCGAAAGTAACCATAAAAGGAAGCTGGAACCTCTGAAAGTTAGCTCGAAACCCATAAAGTTCTGGATCATCGGTGAGAGCAAAAGAACAGGTATGGTTACAACCAGAGACACCCAAAATCTTTTTCTAAAATCGCTAACCATTTGCATGTGGTGTTCGTGATGAGAATGATGACTGATTTCCCCACCATGCGCATGGTGTAGAGAAGTTGTTCCCTCGTGGTGGTGATGGTGATTTTCCACAGACTTTCACCTCCAAGGTTAAAACAAATCAAGAAGTTCGATTATTTCCTAATAGCCCTACACTCTGGAAGTGCAAACCGCAAAATGTAGAATGTAGCGAGGCGGAGCAAGAGCCTCCCTGCTTTCCTGTGTTCTTCCTTTCAATTTTGAAGTACGCTGTTTTCTAAGAACCGTAATTTACTTAACAGGTAGCATTTTTGGTATAATTTAGAAATACTTTATCCGAAGACCAGTTGGGAGACTGTAAATTAAAACTCAAAGGGTGAAGAAGTCATGAAAGAAAAACGAGTTTTCATCTTTAATCCTGGACCAGCAGCCTTACCAATTCCGGTGCTGGAAGAAGTCAGAGAAGAAATGCTCAGCTTTCGGGGAACAGGCATGTCAATTCTGGAGATAAGCCATCGCTCCAAGGAATTTGAGGAAGTATTAAATACTGCCGTCCTGAGAATCAAAAGATTATTAAACCTTAATGACGATTTTGAGGTGGTATTTATCCAGGGGGGAGCAAGTCTCCAGTTTGCAATGGTTCCTATGAACTGTGCCCAGCCTGGAAAACCTATTGCCTATGTGGATACTGGGTACTGGTCTACCAAGGCAATACAGGAAGCCCAGCGCATCGTTGATGATGTATGCATCGTGGCCTCCTCGAAGGATAGAAACTACACTTACATTCCCAAGGAGATACCCATAGATGATAACTTTTCCTATTTGCACATTACTTCCAATAACACCATAAAGGGTACCCAGTGGTGGAAGTTTCCCAAAACGGGAAACATTCCTCTGGTAGCAGATATGTCTTCTGATATTTTCAGTAGAGTTTTTGATCCTCGTCCCTTTGGCATCATATATGCTGGAGCCCAAAAAAACGCTGGTCCGGCTGGAGTAACCATTGTAATCATTCGCAAAGATATGCTGGAACGCATTCCTAAAAATCTACCTACCATGCTCAACTATACTACCTTTGTAGAGAAAAATTCTTTATACAATACCCCTCCCTGCTTCGCAATTTACGTGGTAGAAAAAGTAGCCCGCTGGCTGGAGGAAAACATTGGTGGAGTGGCTGCCATGGAAGAAATAAATCGTAAAAAAGCAAACCTGCTTTACGGATACATAGACAGTCAGGATTTTTACCGCAACCCGGTGCAACCCGAAGATCGTTCCTGGATGAACGTAGTATTCAATCTCCCTTCTCCAGAGCTGGAAAAGCTTTTCGTTGAAGAAGCCACCCGTGAAGGTCTGGTGGGTTTGAAAGGGCATCGTTCAGTAGGTGGTTGTCGCGCCTCGTTGTATAATGGTGTTCCGCTGGAAGCAGTCGAGGTGCTGGTTGATTTCATGAAAGAATTTGCAAGACGCAATGGTTAATTTCTTTGGTCTTTGGAAATTTTTGTGATATAATGCTTAGCGCAAAAAGAGTGGGCGAATAGCTCAGAGGGAGAGCACTTGCCTTACAAGCAAGGGGTCGGAGGTTCAAGTCCTCCTTCGCCCACCAGTATTTTCAAGGCTCCAGCAACTTCATTTTCCACAGTTATCCTTCTCGACAGTACTTGCAATAGCAACAGGAAATAAAAAAATTTCACCACAATAGCCTTCTGGAAAGCTTTCATAAGCACTTTTAAGAAGCAAGGCTGAAAGGAGATTGAAGCAAGAACATTTGAACTCGACGAGATCAATAATTTATTAGTCGAAAACTGTTTGCGGTTTATAATCATCTTTGGGAGGAGTATTTTGAGATAAAGTATTTCCTCAAAAAGGAGGAATCAAAAATGACTTCCTCGGAACGTTTGCAAACAGCTTTGGCTCATAAAGAACCAGACAGAGTACCTCTTGACCTGGGAGGTATCGTTTCGGGAATTACCCTCTATGCCCATCGTAATCTTTGCAAGTTCCTGGGAATTCAGGAGGAAGAAACATTGGTTGATCGAGTTCAGTACCTTGCCAAGCCGGCTTCGACAATTCTGGAACAATTTGATATTGACACCCGTTACGTATACGATGTAATACCCTACCAGGTATGGTCCCACGACACAGAAGGAACGACCTGGAAAGACAGTTGGGGCGTGGAACGCCGCTTTACTGGACTTTACTACGATATGACCTCGCACCCTTTAGCTAAAGTAAGTAGTCTGGAAGAACTGAAAAAGTACGTGCCACCTGAACCATCAATCGATTTCTTTAAGAAGGCCCGAGGCGAAGCCGAGGTACTGAAAAACAGCGATAAAGCAGTTATTATAAATTGTATCGGTTCTTGTTTTGAATTCGCCTGGTATTTACGCGGTTTTGCTCAGTTTATGATGGATCTTGTCTTTCAACCAGGACTTGCATGTAGCATTATGGATATCATGCTGGATTTTCAGTTACAGCAATTTAATTTGCTTCTTCAAGAAGCGGGTACTTTAATAGATTTAGTGCTGGTAGGAGATGACCTTGCTACCCAAAATTCTCCTTTAATATCTATTGAGATGTATCGCAAGTATGTCAAACCCAGACAGAAAAAACTTTACGAGTTTATCAAAACAAAGACTTCTGCGCCCCTTCTTTATCACTCCTGTGGAGCAATCGCTGATTTTCTTGAAGATCTTGTAGAAATAGGTGTTGAAGTAATCAACCCTGTTCAAGTTTCTGCGAGTGGTATGGACCCCAAATGGCTTAAGAAGAATTTTGGAGAAGCGCTTTCCTTTTGGGGTGGCATTGATACCCAGAGAGTGCTTCCCTTTGGAACCCCTGAGGAAGTACGGGAAGAAGTCCGACGCAGGATAGATGAACTGGCGCCTGGTGGAGGATATGTCCTCTGCACAGTACATAACATTCAAGCTGATGTCCCACCGCAAAATATCGTTGCTATGTATGAAGAGGCTCTTTCATATGGAACTTACTAAATAGAGCAACCATACTCAAGGCATTTTTCGAGACTCAAAGAGTGCTGTCAAAATTATAGCTTCTTATATTTCCTTCTTTATTCCAGACAGGATGGTTTCGCATCCTCAATGGGTTGCCAAGCAGCGATATATACGTAGTAATCAGGTATATTCCATGCGTACTCTCTTTTGTAGATAAGATAAATTTCCAACTTATAACGAGTTTGAGCCTTGAATACATCAAGATTGTTTCCCCTTACACCTGCAACATGGTAAAACGGACCGGAACGGGTCATTCCAACAACTTCAAGGATGGAACCTATACCAGAGGGGGGAACCACAATTTCTGCTTCCCGAAACTCAGGTGGCATGAGTACTCCGAATTTTTCGTCAAAGAGGTCTATAGCTCTTTCCTGACCTTCGAGAAGGTACTCCTCGGGTTTCATGTTCTCGAATATATCCAGCATCTTTTCAAGATAATCTATTTTTTTCTCTTTCTGTTCGTCTTCTCTTTTCTCATAGCGGTCTATCTCCATGGAAATGGCGCCTAAGGTAGCTTTGATGAGCTCAGATTTAAGTTCCAGGTTCTGCTCTTCTGCCTTGTTTTCCTCCACCAGAACACCGCTTGATTTCACCAGGGAATCATTGTCTGTTTCTGCAAGACCCGCAGTAGTTAGCAAAAAAAACAAGAGAAGTGTAATCAGGATGAATGCACTGGAAGTTTCCCCTTTTTTCATTCCTAACACCCTTTCTTAACTCAAGGACTTTAAAACTGGCTGGACACATACCTTGCTTTGAGTTCCTGTATCATGTCTTTGTTTTTCTGGTTACCAAAGTAGGAAATTGAAATGGGAATGTTTTCCTGAGATGGACCTCCGTGAAAGAAAGTACCACTGTACAGCACTCGGTTCGACCAGTAAAGTGTGGCTCCAAGATAAAAGCGATACTCACCAGGCATAACCGGGTTTCCACGCTGATCTCTACCATCCCAGACATACACTTGTTTTCCGCTGGGCGGAGTTGCCCCCGATACAGCGTCAACCTCAGTCTTCTTCAACTGAGGCCTTGCCTTACTTACCCACGTCGGCAGACAGTCTTTTCGAAAAGTGTACCCTCCTCTGGCAGTAAAGCTGGTTACAAAAACCGTCTTTATCAAATTACCGGTCTTATCCTCTATCCATATTGCGTATTGGCTAGAAGCAATACCTTTTCTCTGAAATTTAAAGGATATTTCCAGAAAACCCGGTCCTCTCCAGGTGGGATTTTCATCGGCAGTTTCCGGGTTTGGGGAGGAAACCACGGATGAAGCTTTGCCTTCAACACCTGAAAACCCATCCGATACAAACAACCCAAAAATTGCCAGACAAGAGAGCATGAAAATTCTCACTCCTTTACCAAACCAGCCATGTGTCTTTCTCAACTTCATTCCCATTCTCTTTGTCATTAGGAAGAAACTCTGTATCATGGTCAAAAGCTTTTCCACTAAGCTGTAGAAGCCGTATTTTACTCTATTTTACAGTAATTCTCCTCTTGAACCTTTTGTTCCACAGCTGCAATTGGGGATTGATTTTAAATGACCTGGGTTCAGAAATTAACTCATGAAAAACGTAGAACGAACGCAGCTCGCTTTTAGAAATGTTGAGATGCAGGCGCTCCTTTTTGCCTTTTTCGGGATTATTCACTCTTTTCTTCCTCCCCCAGTCTCTTTCTCATCTGCGTATCAGCCTGTAAATTCTGAAGTGAGTAGTAGTCCAGAACCCCAAGCTTTCCCTCTCTCAAAGCATGGGCCAGGGCTCGAGGAACTTCTGCTTCAGCTTCGACCACCTTTGCCCGCATCTCCTGGGTGTAAGCTTTCATTTCCTGTTCTCTGGCGATTGCCAGAGCTCTTCTCTCTTCGGCTTTGGCTTGAGCCACGCGTTTATCAGCCTCAGCCTGGTCGGTTTGCAGTCGGGCGCCGATATTCTGTCCCACATCAATATCTGCAATGTCGATGGAAAGAATCTCAAAGGCAGTACCTGTATCAAGACCTTTGTCGAGAACTGTTTTGGAAATGATATCCGGATTTTCCAGAACTTCCTTATGGCTCCTTGAGGAACCGATAGTGGTAACAATTCCCTCTCCAACTCGAGCAATGACTGTAGCTTCGGTAGCTCCTCCAATCAAGCGATCTATGTTGGTCCTTACCGTAACTCGGGCTTTAACCTTGAGTTCAATGCCGTCTTTGGCCACCGCTGCAACCACTGGGGTTTCGATTACTTTGGGGAGAACACTCATCTGGACCGCTTCGAGGACATTGCGACCAGCGAGGTCGATAGCGCAGGTTTTTTGGAAAGAAAGAGGAAGGTTTGCTCTCTCTGCAGCAATAAGGGAAATCACCACTCTGTCCACGTTTCCTCCAGCAAGATAATGGGCCTCAAGTGCTCCCACACTGAGGTCCAGACCCGCTTTGGTAGCTTTAATGAGAGGAAGAATTATTTTTGCCGGTGGGACTCTTCGTAACCTCATACCAATAAGAGTTACGATGCTCACTTTGACTCCCGCCGCCAGTGCCGAAATCCAAAGCCCCAGGGGTACCAGGGTAAAAAACACTACTGCGAGCACCAGAATTATTATTGCCGGCAAGAGATACAAACCAAAGTCCACTCTCCTCAGTCCTCCTTTTTTCTGATGACTATTATTTTGTTACCCCGCACTTCGTCTACCACCACTTTCTCACCAGCTCTGATAAACTCTCCCCTGCTGATAGCATCGTAGGATTTACCATCGATTTCTATAACTCCAGCTGGACGAAGTATGGTTTTAGCCGTACCTATTTGACCCAACAGCGCCCGGTATGGTGAAGTCTCTTGAGTTTTTTCTGGAGGAGAAACCTTTTCCTGAAGCCCCAACCTGCTCCAGATAGGATTTTTGGGAAGGAAGAAAAGTCCAACCAAAAAGATTGCTCCCATGATGGCAAGATAAAGGAGCATCTCGAGAATAACTGTTCCTCGGAAGAGAATTCTGGTAGTTCTCAGCACCAGGTACAGCGACATCACCAAAGCGACAATGCCAGATACGCCAACAGCGCCAAAACCTGGAATTACCAGGATTTCAATGGCTAAAAGAGTAATTCCGGCAATAAAGAGAATCAGAGGCTCCCATCCTGATAACCCTGCTATATACCTTCCTCCAAAAAATAGAGCTGTAGCAGTGATTCCCACAGCCCCGGGTATACCGAAACCAGGGGTCATGATTTCAAGGAAGATGCCACCGAAAGCAAGTAGAAGGAGGAGGGGAACTATCGCAGGATGGGTTAAAAATCGGGCCAGCAACTCAGACCAGGAAGGAGTAAGGGAAATCAAGGGACCATCAAAACCCAGTTGTTCCAAAACTTCTTCCCGACCGCGAGCTATACCGTCAACCGCCTGGTGTTGCAGAGCCAGATAAGCAGGGAGAGTCAAAAGCGCTCCCTTCTTCTTCAATCCCTCGATTTCCACATTGCGGTCAACCATAGCGGCAAAAATAGTGGGATCTCGTCCCCGTGCTTGAGCCAGTGCTTCTATCTGAGCGCGGATGGCGGAAACAGTTTTAGGGTCTGGTTTCTCTACGTCTTCTTGCCCAGAACGAGGTTCGCTGGCGCCAATACTACCATCAGGAGTGATAAAAATTTTTTCACAGGAAAGAGCTATGAACACTCCCGCAGACCAGGCCTTTGAATTTACGAAAGCTACCGTTTTGATGGGTGCTTTAAAAATGAGGTCTTTTATAAAAAGCATGGCGTCCACTCTACCACCAAAGGTGTCGATTTCAAATATCACTGCCTGAGCGTCACGTTTTTGAGCTTCTTCCAGTGCTCTCTTTACAAAGCTGGCCAAACCCCATTCCACTGCCCCCACATCAGGAATATCTTTGAGAGGCACCCAGATTATCGGCTGTTCAGCGAGGGCAGAAGAAGATACTGCAAGAAGGATAGTCAGTATAAAAAATACTATAAGGGCTTTTCCAAAAAAGTTATCCATGTACATTCATAACCCGCAAAGTGGGAAGATTTATTCCCGAAAGTCTGAGAAGCCAGAAATCAATCTTTTATCAGGCTTTTTAGGTGCAAAAGGAGCTTCTTTCAAAAGAAATGCTACAACTTTCCAGTTCCCGGTTTATCCCGGGAACTGGAAAGGACATCGCATATAGTAGAGTGTAAACTTAAAGTGACATTTCCAGAATGTTAAGCACGTCCTGCTTGTAAAGTTTTTTGGTATAACCAAGTGGTCCCAGACGGGTAGCGTGTTCAGCCATGCGTTCCAAGTTTTCTCTCCCAATACCTACTTCTTTCAGACTCACCGGTGCTCCAATTTCAGAAAACCATTGCTTGGTCCGCTCAATGCCAGCGAGTGCAACCTCTTTCACGTCCTTACCTTCTCGGGAAATACCCCATACTCTCTCTGCGAATTGTGCAAACTTTTCGGGTATTACATCTATGACATACTTCATCCACTGCGGAAAAAGAATTGCCAACCCTGCTCCATGCGGAATATCATAAAGAGCGCTGAGTTCGTGTTCTATCTGGTGTGTTGCAAAATCACCACAGGCTCCTGCTTCAATGAGGTGGTTGAGAGCCAGAGTGCTACACCACATGATATTTGCTCTGGCATCATAGTCATCAAGTTTTTTCAGAACCCGATGTGTATTTTCAATCAGCGTAAGCATTATTCCTTCTGCAAAGCGATCCTGGAGTGGTGTCTCGGGAACTGGATGGAAATACTGTTCGAAAACATGGGCAATGATATCCACGATGCCATACACGGTATGCTCTCGGGGCACAGTAAGCGTGTTAACCGGGTCCAGAATTGAAAAATCAGGAAAGAGGACCGGGTGCTTTACCGCAAGTTTTTCCTGGGTCTCTTCATTAGAGATGACTGCATTGCGATTCATCTCTGAACCTGTTGCAGCAAGCGTGAGTACACAGGCGAGAGGAAGTTTTTCCTTAGGCTCGGCCTTGCCTGTGAAAAAGTCCCAGGGGTCACCATCGTACTTTGCCCCCAGAGCGACTATTTTTCCAGTATCCAGAACACTTCCTCCACCTACAGCGAGCACCAGGTCAATGTTTTCTTGCTTGCAAATTTCAACTCCCTCTCTAACTTTGGAAATCAGGGGATTGGGTTTGACGCCACCAAGCTCATAAACCAGCAACCCTTCCTCCTTGAGGAGGGAAAGTATCTTATCATAGAGGCCAGTTTTTTTGATGCTTCCCTGACCATAGATGAAGAGAATCTTTTCGCCATACTTTTTGCATTCCTTACCCACCCGCTTCGTTTCATCTTTCCCAAAGATTACCCTGGTAGGATTCTGATATTCGAAGTTGAGCATAATTCTTCCCTCCGTGTCAAAGCGTTTTGTTGATATTATACAGCATTCAGCCAAATTGCTGCTTTTTCTCAACCAGCATCGTTCTGGCTTGACACCCCCGTAGGGAGGGTATACAATTAAATACACACCCCCGTAGGGAGGGATTGAAAATGAGAAAAAATGAAAATCAGCAAGCCAGAAGATTGCAAATAAAGATTAAAGGGATGCATTGCTCAGGATGTGCTGCCAGTATAGAAAAAACCCTTGCCAGGAGAAGCGACGTATTGAAAGCTTCTGTAAGCTTCACGACCCAGACCGCAACACTTGAGGTGAAAAAAAACGCAAACCTTGATTCCATCAAACAGGAAATAAAAGAACTTGGGTATGAGGTGGAAGATGAATCAGAGCTAACTAAGATTCATCTGAGAATTGAGGGTATGAAATGCCCGAGTTGTGTCCAAGGAATTGAGAGTTCGCTAAAGAATCTGGAAGGAATTAAAGAGGTTCACATAGAGCTCCTCCCAGGTACCGCAACTATCGTTTTTCAGCCAGAAAAAATTCAATATCCAACCATAAGAGATTTTATCGAAAGTCTTGGATACCACGTTAAAGAGGACCAAAACAACCAGCCTGAGGGTGATCAAAAAGAGCTCTCTAAGGCCAGACAAAAATTAATCCTGAGCTGGGTTTTCACCGCGCCCCTGGTAGTTTTGATGCTGTTTAAAATGGTGGCAGGAGTTGAAGTAGCTTTTTATCTTGGCTGGGAGTTGCTCCTGAGTTTTCCAGTCATATTCGTCGTTAACTATGACAGTATACGCCGAGCCGGGAAGCTAATTTTAAAGGGCAAAACAAACATGGATACTCTGATCACTGCTGGCTCTTTAGCCGCTTATCTTTCTGGCGTAATCAGACTGCTGGGAAAACCGGTGGAAAGCTTTGCCGGTGTCGGAGCAATGATTGTTGCCTTTCACCTAATTGGGCGCTTCCTTGAAACCTCTTCCAGACACCGCGCTACCCGGGAAATCGCTGCTCTCCTTGAAATGAAACCTCAAATAGCACACCTGAAAAAGGATGAAGGAGAAGTTATTGATGTGGCTGCGGAAGAACTCAAGGTTGACGATCGAGTAGTGATAAAACCTGGTGAAAAAATTCCCCAGGACGGGATAATTATCTCGGGTAGAACTACCGTGGACGAATCCATGGTTACTGGAGAACCCCTTCCCGTTGTTAAGCAAGAAGGCGATTTTATCATAGGCGGCACAATTAACCTGGAAGGTTTTGTAGAAGCCAGGGTCGTCCGAATAGGAAGAGAAAGCTTTTTGAGTCAGGTTATCGAGCTGGTCAAGGAAGCACAGAGCACCAAAGTACCAATACAGGCCTTTGCCGATAAAGTGGTGGGCATTTTTACTCCTCTGGTTCTGAGCCTGGCACTGGCTTCCTTTGTGGTTTGGTATTTCTTACCGGGAGTATTGCAAAGTGCTGTTCTGACTTGGATTAAACTGTTACCCTGGGTACCTCCAGATCTTGATCCTTTTTCGAGAGCTCTCTTTGCAAGCATTTCCACCCTGGTTATTGCCTGTCCCTGTGCCCTGGGACTGGCAACACCAATGGCCTTACTGGTGGGAAGCGGAGTTGGCGCAAGACGTGGTATCCTTTTTAGGGATGGTCGCGCTATCCAGCTCCTTAGAGAAATAAAAACTGTGTTTCTTGACAAAACGGGAACTCTAACCCTGGGAAAACCAGAGGTGACGGAGTTCGTTTTGAACCCCGCACTCTCTTCAAACCGCTTCTGGGAGGCAGTTTACGCACTCGAAGAACGTTCAGAACATCCCTTAAGTAAAGCAATCGTTGAGTACATGAAGAAAAAGGGGCTGAAGCCAGACACCTTTCCAAAGGTAGAAGAGTTCAGGGTAGAACCAGGAAGAGGCGTTACGGGTCTTGTAAACGGCGAAAGAATATTTATAGGCAATTATCGCTTCTTTGAAGAGAACCAGCCTGAGAACTTCGACCTCTCTTTTATAGAATTTCTTGCCAGAGCGGGTACTACAGTGATCATTTTTACTCGTAAAGAATTCTGGGGAGCTTTCAAGTTTAGAGATACCATCAAGGAAGGGAGCAAAGAAAGCATCAATCGCCTGAAAAGCATGGGCAAAAAGGTTGTTCTTCTCACTGGTGATAGCGAAGAAGCTGCTCTCGAGGTAGCCAGGAACCTTGGCATAGAAGAAATAGCCTCCAGGCTCCTACCTCAGGATAAAATGAGGATCATCGAAGAGCATCAAAAGAGGGATGAAAAAGTAGCCATGGTTGGTGATGGCATCAACGATGCTCCTGCTCTCAAGAAAGCCGATGTAGGGATTGCCATGGGAGCTGGCACCAACATAGCTCAAGAAAGCGGCGATATAATTCTTGTACGCAATGACCTGCGTTCCTTAGAAGAAGCGTTTCTCTTATCCGAAGCTATTTTCAAAAAAATCAAGCAAAACCTTTTCTGGGCCTTTTTCTACAACCTTATTGCCCTGCCTCTTGCTTTCCTGGGAGTTTTGCACCCGGTAATTGCTGAAATAGCTATGGGTTTCAGTTCCTTAAACGTAGTTCTTAACTCGCTCCGCTTGCGGAAGTTCGCTGGAGGTCCTGTTAGGACTCATAGTTTCTCAAATTGGTCTTTGCCAGCTCCACATATAGGACAGACCCAGTCTTCGGGCAACTCCGCAAATGGGGTGTTAGGGCTGACGCCTGAGTCAGGGTCACCAAAGCGGGAATCGTAGATATAGCCACATATTCTGCAGCGATAGCGCTCTGATGAAATAGCTCCAGCTCCCTCCCCTTCTTCGTGGTAGGTGGCCGCAGTACGCGGTACCTTGCCCCCTTTCACATCACGGTAATAACCATAGGTCATGGCTTCCTTAGAAGAATCCAGAAAATCCGTTTCGACCACTTCACCCAGGAATATAAAATGAGTGCCTGCGTCCAGAACTTTGATCACTTTGGCCTCTATGTAAGCTACGCTGTACTCAGAAAGCAAGGGTACCCCTGTCTTGCCTTTGAAATGTTTTACTTCGGCAAACTTATCAATATTCCTGCAACTTTTAAACCCAAAAAGACCAATGACCTGAAGAGGCGTGTCCTTTTCCAGCACCGAAATTCCAAAATAACCACTTTCCTTGATAAGTTCTTGGGTGTAACTCTCCTTGTTTACACTGGCTACGATTTGAGGGGGAAAGGCAGTGACCTGAACCACAGCGTTGACAATGCAACCGCCTCTTTTCTCTTCAAGGGCGGAAGAAATAACGTACATTCCACAGTTGACCGAAAAAAGCGCATCCAAATTCATCTTGGTATTTTTTTCCTCCTTCTCAAAGGTCCGCTGAGGAACTCCTCAGCGGACCTTTTTGGGTTAACTTTCTGAAAACAATCAAACGCTACCTGAAAGCTCAGCCAGTTTCTGCATTACTTCCCGGGTTGACTGATAAAGCTCTTTAAACAGTTCGTAGTAGCGAGTGTAAATTTGGTGACGTTCAGCATCGACTTCAATGACCGGTCTAAAGCTTACCCAATCTTTTATTCTCTCTGGCTTGTCGATCACTCCAGTACCAAGACCGGCAAGAAAAGCATCTCCGAAAGGTGCTTCGACATCTTTGGAAAGGCGCTTCATGTTAAAGCCGGTTACATCGGCAAATATTTGTACCCAGAAACTGGAGCGAGCAACACCTCCCACGATCCAGCACTCGGGATTAAGTTTCATTCCAGTCTTAAGGGCTTCTTCCATGTTATGACGCAGTGAATAAGCAGCTGCTTCAAGCATGGCCCGATAGACATGGGCGCGGTTGTGATAGAGCGAAAGCCCCAGAATGGTTCCCCTCGCGTCAGGATCCCAGATGGGGGAACGTTCGCCCATGAAGTATGGTAGAACCAGAATGCCCGCACTGCCAGGAGCAATGTCTTTTGCCTGCAACTCAAGCAACGTATAAGCTGATATGCCAGTGTTCTGCTCCACTTCTTTTTCGTAACGACCAAACTGGTCTCTAAACCAGCGGGCAAGAGCGCCAGAGGTGGCACTACCACCAAAAGTATAAATGAGTTTATCATCATAAACAACGTACGGAAAACTGACCAAACCCGGGGTCAAATACTCTCCACCATGTACAGTTCCCCAACACATGGAGGTGCCTGCCATGGCAACATGCTCTCCCGGCTCAAGAACTCCTGCACAGAGTTGCGCCACGGGAGCGTCCACACCACCTGCTACTACTGGTGTCCCCTCCAGAAGTCCCATAGCTTGAGCAAACTCCTTGTTGAGCTTGCCAGCTACGTCCGAAGATTTAAGGATTACTTCAGGTAGCATCCTGCGAGGAATACCCAGGATTTCACACATTTCATCTGACCAGGTGCGCTTGTGAATATCAAAAACTCCTCCAATATTGCCGGCTGAAGAAAAATCGGTAATCAAATTTCCTGTAAAACGATATATGACGTAATCCTTAGGAGTAACAAACTGGTAGATTTTGTTCCATATCTCAGGAAGATTGTTGCGTATCCACATCATTTTGGTAAAACCATAATAGGAATCCACATAATTGCCAGTTATACCAAAAATCTTTTCCAGAGGCACATTATCTTTAACCCATTGCGTTTCTTTGCGGGCTCTCCGGTCCATCCAGATGAGACAGGGATAAAGGGGTTGTACTTTATCATCTACCGGGATTCCGGACCCTCCGTAAAGCCCACTCAAAGCCAGCCCAGCAATTTCTTGAGGTTTAACTCCCGATTTCTTTACACATTCAGCGATAGTCTCCACCACTGCTTCAAGCCATACGTCGGGCCACTGTTCTGCCCAGGAAGGGCGGGGGGTTATCACCTGATACTCACGAAAGGCATCGGTAATAAAGTTACCCTTCTCATCAACCATTACTGTTTTGGTTCCCTGAGTTCCAATGTCTGTTCCCAAAAGGTACATTTTACACCTCTCCCCAAGAATATTTTTCTTTTTATTGTATCATTATTGAAAGGGCAACTAAGACAATAAGGAGGAAAAATATGCTGTGCGAAAGGTTGGAAAAAGGAATTGTTGTTTTCGATGGTGCGATGGGCACTCGCCTCCAGGAAAGGGGTCTTAAAGCTGGACATCCACCAGATGAGTGGAACATTTCGCATCCTGAAGAGGTTCTGGCTGTACACATAAGTTATGTAGAAGCTGGGTCAGATATGATTCAAACCAATACTTTTGGTTCGAACCGCTTGCAGCTTAAAAGGCACGGACTCGAAGATAGGATAAAGATTATTAACCAAAAAGCAGTGCAAATTGCAAAAGAAGCTCTTAGAGAAAACGTTCTACTTGCTTCCTCAATAGGTCCCTTGGGAGAGTTTTTGGAGCCTTTTGGTGACCTGACCAAAGAAAAAGCCAGGGATACTTTCAGGGAGCAGATGGAAATTTTGAGAGAAGAAGGTATTACAATTTTTCACTTGGAAACTTTTTCTTCTTTACAGGAAGCTTTAATCGCTGCGGAAGTGGCTCTGGAGTTGAAGGCTGAAATCATAGTCAGTTTAACCTTTCAAAAGCGAGGAGATGGCACCTTCACCACGTTGATGGGTGAAACCCCCCAAAGAGTATCCTTTACCTTGCAGGATTTACCCGTAGCGGCCATTGGTTCCAATTGCGGAACCGGCATCCATGAAATGCTTTTTCTCGTGCAAGAATTGCGCAAACATTACCAGGAGGGCTTTATTTCCTGCAAACCTAACGCAGGGATACCTCGGGTCGAGGGAGATAAAATTCTATATACTGAAACTCCTCAGGACTTTGCCCAGGTAACTCAGGAACTAATCAAAGTGCCAGTGAATATAATCGGAGGCTGTTGTGGTACCACGGCTGAGCATATAAAAGCTATTCGAAAAACAGTTGACGACTATTCCGCTTCAAAAAGAAGTTGAATAGAAAAATAAAAGGGACAAGCCACACCGGGCTGCTGCAAGGGTAACTACCACTACCCTTGCAGCAGAATTTTAACTCCCACTGCTACGATAGCCACTCCACCCAGGAGTTCGGGATGAGGGATGAAAGCCTTACCGAAGCGATGCCCCAATGACACCGCAAGGTAGCTCATCAATGCGCATACCACCCCTATAATCAGAGCACGCACGTATATGGCATTTCCCATAAACGCAAAGGAAAATCCCACTGCCAGGGCATCAATGCTGGTAGCCAGAGAAGCTAAAAGCAGTGGTATTCCCTTGCTGAAATCCACATTCTCTTCAGGCTTGTTTTTTAAACCTTCCCAAAACATTTTAATACCCACAAAAAGTAAAATGAGAAAAGCCACTAAGTGATCAAAACTTGAGACATAGTGCAGGGTTGTAGTCCCAGCAAAAAAACCCAGGATGGGCATTCCAAACTGGAATGCCCCAAAAGAAAGTGAAAGACGTAACTTTGCTCCCAGAGGACATACCTTCTGGCACATCCCAAACACCAGGGAAAGTGAAAAAGCATCGAGCCCTAATCCAAAGGCGACTACAAAGACCTCTAACACAATGCATGCACCTTGGGGTCCGATTTATTCACACCTGGCGTGCAAAATTTGCCGCCTCCAAAACTGCGTGATAAATTTTGCGAGGACTTCTTGCATCACCTATAAGGTATACTTCGTTGATCCTTCCTTTCAACGCTTCAAAGAGCTCCCTTCTTGGTCGAGTGCCCAGAGCAAAAACCAGGTAATCAACATGCAATTCAGATGTTTGGGGATCGGCTTCGCAGAGGTACACTACCCTCCCTCCAATCACATCCATGCATTTGGTATTGCTCATGATGGTGATGTTACCTCTTTCATTGAGTTCCTTCAAAAGCTCTATGCGGGTTATAATTTCTGCGTCCTGAGCAAGTTGAGGCAGCATTTCCAAGAGGTACACTTTGTTATCCAGGTCCGAAAGATAAAGGGCAGTTTCACAACCTACCATACCTCCGCCTATAACCGCTACTTCCTTCTTAGAAGGAGTGATTTTACCCTTTAAAACATCCCAGGCTGTGGTGCTGATGGCGGCTTCCAGTTGCGAAAATTCGGGGATTATGGGCTCACCACCCGTCGCAACAAAAACCACATCAGGTTCCATAGCCAGAATCTTGTCAGGAGTAGCCTCTTCGCCGGTAATTACCCGGACTTTAAGCTTCTGAAGCATTTTCTCCAGGTACTGGAGGAACCAGCGGATTTTATCTTTGCCTGGTGCAGTGGCTGCCAGGAGAAGTTGACCACCAAGTCTTTCTTCCTTCTCTATTAAAACAACCTCGTGCCCCCGTTGAGCACAGAGCATTGCTGCTTCCATTCCAGCTGGACCGCCACCAACAACCACTACCTTTTTAGAGCAGGTAGCCAGATCCTGCTTGCCCCAATAAAATTCTCTTCCTGCCCAGGGGTTTATTGCACAGTGAACCTTACCGTTGGCAAACAGCTCTCCTATACATCCTACATTACAGCTTATGCAGTAGTTAATATATTCCTCTTCTCCTCGAAACGCTTTGTTGGGCCACTCCGGGTCTGCTATCAAGCCTCTTCCTATCGCCACAAGATCCGCCTTGCCCTCGGCAAGAATTTTTTCTGCAAATTCAGGATGCCTTATAACTCCAACCGTTATAATTGGTAAAGAAACCTCTTTCTTAAGGGCTTCGGCCAAATAAACTCGCCAGCCTTCTTCATAGTTTACCGGTTCTATAATAGTACTAACCGACTCGTATATTCCACAGCTTACGCTAAGGTAATCAATCCCTTTTTCTTCAAGGTGTTTGGCAATAGCTTTACCCTGTTCAAGATCAATTCCTCCCGGCACAAACTCGTCAACGCTAAGACGTACTCCTACCACAAAATCTTCTCCGGTCAGCTGCCTTATACCGTCGATTATCTCGTCAAGAAAGCGCAACCTGTTTTCGAAACTTCCTCCATACTCATCGGAACGCTTATTGGTGTAGGGAGATAGAAACTCGTTGATCAGGTAGCCGTGCGCGGCATGAATTTCCACCCCATCAAAACCTGCCAGCTTTGCTCTCAAGGCAGCTTGAACAAATTTGTCAACAAGAGATTTAATTTCATCTGTGCTTAGCTCTCTTGGCTCCACACCGAGAAATTTGCAGGCAATAGGAGATGGAGCTACTGGCTGGAGACCAGAGGTTGTCGAAGGTGTACATTGCCGTCCTCCGTGCTGAATTTGCAAAAAAGTTTTTGCTCCCTCAACGTGTATTGCCTCAGCGAGAGCTTTTAATCCTGCCAGGAACTTGTCGTCGTCTACAGCTATTTGAGAAGTTAAGCTCCTTCCCTGGTACATATCTACCTGCGCATTTTCGATAATAATAAGTCCCACTCCGCCTGCTGCTCTAAGGCGATAATACTCTATAAGTTCTGGAGTCACTTCCCCAAAAGCACTACCCAGGTTAGTAGCCATAGGTGGCATTATAATCCGATTTCTGAGTTCTACTTTTTTAATCGTCAGTGGTGAAAAAAGATTAGGGTACTTCATTTAAGAAACCTCCTTAAGGGCTTCAGCCAACTTGAGGGCTGTGCCTTGTATTTCATAATACTCTTCTATCAATTCAAATAGCTTATCTTTCAAAATGCTCCGAGCGCTTTCTATATTACCACCTTCTTTTAAGCCTTTTTCATAAGCTTGACGAATTTCTGTTCCCACGTTGATTTTGGTGATGCCATTGCGAATTGCTTCCTGAACGTACTCTTTTCTAATGCCCGAGCCTCCATGTAAAACCAGGGGTATCTGGGTACGTCTGGCTATTTCCTTCAGCCACTCTATGTTGAGGCGTGCTTCCACCTTCTTCTGGTCTTTTGCGGCTCCACTTATTGCACCGTGAATATTGCCTATTGCTATTGAAAGCCAATCCACCCCTGTTACCTTGACAAATTTTTCCGCATCTTCAGGAGAAGTGAAACCCTTTCCTGAAGCAAAAAGCTCTTCATAGGGAGGCAAGGGCCCTTTCTCGTGCCCCAAGACGGCTCCAAGCTCGGCTTCCACACATACTCCCCGGGGGTGAGCCATAGAAACTACTTCCTGAGTAACCCGAACGTTTTCCTGGAAAGGCAAGCGGGAACCATCGATCATTACTGAATGATAGCCAAGAAGAAGCGCTTCCTGAATAAGTTCTTTCCAGTTTACCAGATTCCCTTCTTCATCAATGACCGGAACATGGTCCTGGTGCAAACGAGCCAGAGAAGGGTCTTCCCAGCGAGCATATTCTTCTTTGACCGCTTTAAAGCTTTCAGCACCAAAACGCATAATATCAGGACGGGATACTTCCAGCAAAGCAAAAGTGCAGGTTTCTTTCAGGACATCAAATATAGTTTTCACCATTGGAAGGTAAGCAATGTTGAAAGCAGGAACCAGGACATGTTCCCGATAAGCTGCTTCCATAATCCTACCAATCGAAGCTGCTTTTAGAATTTCTTTCCATTCTTGTTGCATTTTTTGAAAACACCCCTTTTCTGATTTTGATGTATCTTGCAGGAAGCGTGAACGCCGATACACCAGAGATATGGTCAGCGACTTTTTCCTAAAAAAGTCCTCCCAGCAATCATTGTATCAAAAGCTGGAGCTTTATATAATAGAGAAAATCCAAATATGTGCAGAGGATCAAAAAGATGATAAAAAAAGGCAGAGTTTTAGTGATTGGTGGTACCGGCCATATAGGAAGCTTTCTGGTACCAATGCTTGTAAGCGAAGGTTATGAAGTGGTTGTTTTGACCAGAGGATTGACGCAGCCTTTCCCTCGGAACTTTCTTTTCTCAAGGGTTCACACTGAAATCATTGACCGTTCTCAAGATGAACAGAATGGCCGATTGCAGGAGGTTATCAAGAAATACCAGCCGGAAGCAATCATTGATTTGATTTGCTTTGAACCTCAAAGCGCTGACTACCTGATTGAACTTCTTTCAGGAAGTGATGCCTTACTCCTTTCCTGCGGTACGGCCTGGGTATATGGTCCCGTGCAAAAAGTACCAGTTGAAGAAACCCATCCTCGCAATCCCCTAAATGACTATGCTCGAAAAAAAGCACTGATAGAAGAGAAACTGCTTCAGGCCTGTCGTGCAGGGAAATTCCCTGCGGTCCTGATTCATCCTGGACACATAACCGGTGCTGGCAAAACTCTGGTTACTCCCTTTGGTGACCACAACCCGGAAACACTGCAGAAAATCATTAATGGCGAAGAAATCTTTTTGCTTGATGGAGGATTTTCAATCCTGCACCATGTTCATCCTTTCGATGTCGCTCAGCTGTTTGTAAAAGCTCTGAAATATAGAAAAAAAGCAATTGGTGAAAGCTTTAATTGTGGGGCTTCACATGCCATGACTTTCTACGGGATGGGCGTGTTTTTCGCTTCGCTTTTTGGAAAAGAACTGCGCTTCAGGTGCATTCAGCTCGAAGAATATACGGAGCAATTTGGCTTTCCCGAAGAGGCTTACTATCATGTACGTCAGGGCTGTTGCATGTCGATAGAAAAGGCTCGAAAGCTTTTGAGCTTCCAGCCAGCCTATTCTCCAGAGCAAGCGATTATCGATGCTACCAATTACCTTTTGCAACAGGGAGTGTTAAAGGTCAAAAACAATGAGTAGCATATTTAAAGAGTGCGATATCAGAGGTATTTATCCCGAGGAAATCAACGAAAATCTGGCTCGCAAGATAGGCAAGGCTTTTGCTTTTTTCTTTGAGCCGCAAAGTGTGATAGTGGTGGGTGGGGATGTACGCTTAAGTACGCCCCCCTTGAAAAAAGCTCTCATAGAAGGCCTGGTTGTAGGTGGTTTGAAAGTTATCGACGTGGGAATAGTTCCCACTCCGCTTTTTTACTTCATTGTAGAAACCACCGCTGCTTCTGGAGGTCTTATGGTAACCGCTTCCCACAACCCCCCACAGTACAATGGAATAAAGCTTGCTTTTGGAAAAATGCCACCCCGTCCGGAGGATATTCAAAAAATTGCAAAGCTGGTTACAGAAGGAAAAAACCTCAAAAGGGCCAAAGGTGAACTGCTCGCTACGAATGAAGATTGGGAGAAACTGTATTTTTCCTATCTTTTAGAAAGGCTTCCTGCGCCAGCCAGACCCCTGAAAATGGTTGTTGATTGTGGAAATGGTTGTTACTCTGGAATAGCAACCAGATTCCTCCGGGGGTTTGGACACCAGGTAATTGAGCTCTTTTGCGATCGCAACGGTGCCTTTCCCAATCGTTCGCCCAACCCGGCCTTACCACAAAATTTACAAAAACTTTCTGAAATGGTCCGCAGCCATAGGGCAAACCTGGGAATCGCCTTTGACGGCGACGGCGACCGAGTGGTTTTTGTCGACGAACAGGGAAGGTTTGTACAAGCTGAACACAGCATGATTTTCTTTATACGCAATTTTGTTCCTTCAGGAAGTGCCTTTGTTTACGACCTGAAATGTTCCAATATTGTTCCTCAAGAACTTGAGAAAAAGAACTGCCACCCTCTCCCTGAACGCTCAGGCCATGCCTATATCAAAAGAAGACTGATAGAAGAAGGAGCTTTCATGGGCGGTGAAATCAGTGGCCATTATTTTTTTGGAAATCTTGGTAGGGATGATGGTCTCTATGCTGCGGCTCTTTTCAGTGCCCTGCTTTCAAGACAGGAAACATTACTTTCCGAAGTTCTCGCCCTGTATCCCGAACCCCATGTTACACCAGATATTCGAATACCCAGAGATCTTGAAGAACACCTGGTAGAAAAGATTCTGGAGACCATCTCTTCTTCAGAAGCTGAATTAATTACCATTGATGGAGTAAAAGCCCTCTGGTCTGACGGCTGGGCAATGCTTCGCAACTCAGTAACCGAGCCAGTTTATACGTTACGTTTTGAGGCTACCTCACCCGAGCACCTCAGGGAGCTTGTTCACCGTTTCCTTTTTAAATTTCCCAAAGTAGAGAAAGTGGTGCTTGAAAAAATTTACTCCACGTGAGTAGGAGGGCCTTCTTCGAAGTCCTGCTCACAGCAGTCACTGCAATTACCATTTCCTTCTCCTGAAGAACCCAGTCCAGAAGTACGGAGAGTAAACTCATCGGTACTTACTGAAATCTGAACCAGTGGTGTAGCCCAGGCAAAGCTGTATTCGAGTACACAGCAATTGCCCTGGACACGAGTTCGGCAGTTGATGCGAGCTTCTCCCAGAGTCATGGATGCACTGCAGTGACGGCCACAGTTAATGACTCCATCACAGGAAGCAGTTACTTCAGCAATTATTTTCCCCCGCTCTCCACCCCAGAGCCAGTAAATGGTATAGTCTAAACAGCGAAGTTTCTGTTCCTGTCCCTCTACGATCACCATGTTGGAAAGAATGTTATCGTAAACAATGTCTTCGGCAGTGGCCACACAGAGTGTGGAAAAATCTTCACCATTAGCTCGCCAGTAAATCCTCACCAAGTGCATTCCTACTCCAATAAGCGAACTAACCAGATTTCGCCACTCGTTGAGTTCTGTCTGAGAAATGGTTTCATTCTGTAGGGAAACAATGTTCCCCGAAAACAGCGTATCTTCAAAAGTAATTTTGGGAACTCTGGCCATTAATGGATCGGTAATCTCAGCTATCACTTCCTGCTTCTGTGCAACATCTCTAATGGTTCCCAGATAGCTGTAGGAAAGAGCAGTGCCAATATTCCCATAGTACTGATTGAAATTAGCGAGAGCCTCGTCAAGCAAGCTGCGAAGACCGGATGGCAACCCTTCCTCACTTTGAGGCGAGACGGATGTTCCTCCTGAACAACCTGCGCCAATTAGAGCCACAACACACAATAAACTCCAAAGCAGAAAACTTTTCAATATTCTCCCCTCCTTACTGATAAAGTTAGCAAAAAACCGAGAGGTTCAGGTGCGGTGATGCATCAACGCTTTCTCGGTTTTCAAAATTGCTGTAACCAGCAGAGGCGCAATTATCACCGCACTACCTGCCTGTAAGAAGTTGCCGGGAAGCTCAGCAAGTGCTGCCCCTAAACCATACATTGCTACTTCACTCACAAAATAACCAGCGACCATTTCACAGCCTGCAAGTAAAAGAAATAAAAACTGAATAGGTAATCCTTTGTTTCGGTGAGTAGCATGACCTGCGATGAAGCCTTCGAGACCCTTGATTATCAGTGTAAAAGGAGCCCAATGAGCATATCCAGTGAGTACGTCAGCAAGGGCTGAGCCCACTCCACCAGCTACAGCTCCCCACTTTCTACCCAGAAGCAAAGCAAAGACCATGATAGCTGCATCTCCCAAGTTGATATAACCCCTGGTTTGTGGAACGGGCACCTGCAAGCTCATGGTAACCACAGTCACACAAGCAGTAGCCAGGGCTGCATAAACCATTCCTTTTGTGCTTTCTTTCAAGGCTTCACCATCCTCCCCTGTCTGGGCTGCTTTTTAATTATAGCATGACTTCCCTCACTTGTTCCCAAGCTTAAAGTTTGATTACGTTTGCTGTAGAACACCTTTCACTTTAAGGAGAATTAAAGCGGCAAAAAGTTGAGCAACAACCGAGAAAAGAACCAGGTAAAGGATATTCTTTTCGTAAAGAAAACCCATAGCCCAGGACCCCGCAAACCAGGCAAGACCGTATGCAGCAAAAAATATTCCGTAAGCAGAACTCCTCCTTTCAGAAGGAGCCATACGAGCAACGGTAGCCCTCATTATGGACTCCTGAGCTCCCATACCTATTCCCCAAAGGGTCATGCCAAGCACAATCAGGGACCAACCTGATGAAAAGGCGAAGGGAGCAAAGAGTGTGGATAAGAAAACAGCTCCCAACAAAGCCTGAAAACCTCTCCTATCGAAGAGCCACCCAAAAAACAATGCGCTGAAAGCATCAACGCCCATTGCATATGCATAGAGTACAGGTATCAGAGATTCCCCCAATATCGCTTGGTTTTTAATATGAAAGGCTATCAAGGGGTAATCCGCAAAACCTATAGCTACCAACATTACTGCCACAAGATACAGCCAATAAGGAGAACTCAAACCGTGAGTGGCAACCGATAATTTTTTTACCGCAAGCTCTCGAGAAGCAGGGTAAAAACCTTTTGCCAGCACCAAAAAGGACAGAGCCAGTAAAGCAGGTATGGCGAGAAAAGCAAGTGACAGGCGATAACTCCCCTTCGTAGCCAGTAAAAAGGCAACCAGAAGAGGACCGGACACTGCACCAATCTGGTCCATAGCTTCGTGTAAACCAAAACCCCATCCTAATCCAAACTGCTCAGCAGCCCCTGAAAGCATAGCATCCCTTGCAGGAGTCCTGAGTGCTTTTCCAAAGCGTTCAAGAATGAGTAGAAAGATTGCTATTTCCCAGTTCCCGGCAACTGCAAGCAGCGGAACTGCCAGAAGGTTTACACAGTAACCCAAAATAACAAAAAACCAGTATTTTTTCGTCCTGTCGCTCAGCAATCCGGAAACGATTCTCAGTCCGTAACCCGTAAATTCTCCCACACCGGCTGCAAAACCGACCACTGCAGCTCCCGCTCCAAGATGACGGAGGAAGGGACCCATGATACTGCGGGCACCTTCATAAGTTACATCCCCAAAAAGGCTTACCAGACCAAGCAGAATAACGAATCCAAACGCCTTTCTTCTATCCATAGCTTTTATCCTCCCTGAGGATTTCCTGTGCTAATTCTTTAACTTTTTCCCGGGCCTTTTTTAAAACTTCTTTCCCCTGGCTGGTGATCCTGTAATATTTCCTTACCCTGCCTTCGTGTACCTCTTTGCGACTTTTAAGCAAACCTTCTTTTTCCATATTATGAAGGAGGGGATAAAGAGTACCCGGGCTTACCTCATATCCGTGTTTTTTAAGTTCGCTCATCATCCACACCCCGTAAATAGTTTCATTGCCGGCGTGATAAAGGATGTGTATTCTCATAAAGCCCCGGAACAGTTCCTTCAAGGGTCTTTTTTCAAAAGTAACACTCCTTCCCAATCTCGATATCGAAATTCGATATCTAATTTTAGAAAGAAGCTCATTTTGTGTCAAGGAAAAGCATACTTTTTGAATACTCCCCCCGATCTTCCAGACCCTCTCTTTATGAGCAACGGATTTGGGGAAGAGAATGACTTTTGAAGGAGGTTAAAATAGGCTGAAAAATCCCAAAAATAAAAAATTGGAGCGGAAAACGGGATTCGAACCCGCGACCCTCGGCTTGGGAAGCCGATGCTCTACCCCTGAGCTATTTCCGCTCCTTGATTTATTATAATAACCAGAACGTTTGAATTTTTCAATAGTCGATTATAATTATTCTTATGAGAAGAGGGTCCTTTGATAATAGCAGCAATTTCTGGAAAAGCGTGGGGCAAATCTGGGATATTTCCTGGATGAGTGTGGCGCCTATATTGTTCGGGCTCTTTCTGGGTCAATACCTTGACAGGAAATATCCCCTGGGTTTCTCCTGGACCCTGTCCTTATTAGCTCTGGGCGCCTGCCTGGGTTTTTACAATTTATACGACTTCTTGATGCGAGAAAGCCGCAAAGGCGATAAAAAAAGAGAGGCTACCGATCGCAAAAATGATTAGACAGCTCCTCACGGCTTTAGCAGGAAACATGGTTTTAGCCAATATAATACTTTCTCTGCTTTTTTTAGAAGTTAAGAGGATGATTTTAAAGAAAAGCTCGCCCTCTGTGAGAGGCAAACTTTTAAGATGGAGTGTATTTGCTCTGCTCTTTTGGTTCCTGATATCTTCTCTGCGCGTAAACGTATTCCTCCTTGCAGTTTTGTTCCCGGTTAGCTACGCCTTTTCTCTATGGTTCTACGCAAAATTTTTGTTTAAGGAGATTAACCCGTGGAGGAATTGCTAAACCCCCATGTCATTTTCTGGATATGGGTTCTTCCGGTTACCAAAACCGTAATTGCTACTTGGCTGGTAATGGCCTTCCTGGTAGTGGGTTCAATATTGCTCACCAGAAAAATGACCCTTGTTCCAGGAAGACTACAAAACGTCGTCGAGTTATTTGTGGAAGCGATTCTCAATCTCATCGAAGGAATGTCTCCGGGATATGGCAGACAGTTTTTACCTCTGGTAGGAACCCTTGCTCTTTTCATTGGAACCTCCAATCTTGCCAATTTGGTGCCTGGCCTGCAAGCACCAACAGGTAATTTCAATACCACCCTGGCTCTTGCTCTGATAGTCTTTTTTGCCGTTCCTTATTACGGGATTCGCAATCAGGGCCTGCGGAATTACCTCAAGACCTATATTTCTCCATCCCCAATCCTTGCTCCTTTCCACATAATAGGTGAAATAACTCGCACTCTTTCTCTGGCCCTGCGACTTTTTGGAAATATCCTGGGGGAAGAAATTATCATTGCTATTCTCTTCATGCTGGCACCACTCTTTTTACCGGTGCCGATGATGCTTTTCAGTATTTTCACCGGAATCATTCAGGCCTATATATTTACGATACTTACTGTAGTGTATCTGAGCGCTTCGGTTGAAAAAGCGGGTCATTAGTGATAAATTTTTTTTCAATCTGAAAGGGGGATTACGATGCAGGGAGAAATATTGTTTCTATGCGTCACCGTTTTCACTGCTGGTTTTTCCATCGCCATCGGGGTTATTTTTCCAGCTCTGGGGCAAGGAAAAGCCTGTAGCAAAGCTCTGGAGGGCATAGCCCGTCAACCGGAGGCAACCAATGAAATCAGCAGAACTCTATTTGTGGGACTGGCACTGCTTGAATCACTGGCCATTTACGTGCTGGTGGTTTCCCTGATACTGCTTTTTGCCAATCCACTTATAAAATACGTTTTCAAGTAAAAGGTTATCAATGTTACAGGTAGATCGTAGCCTGATTTTTCAGATTATCAATTTTATAGTTCTAGTTTTCCTACTGGTTCGTTTTCTCTTCAAACCCGTTTTAAGAGCGCTGGACAGACGTTCTCAGAAAATACGCAGCGAACTGGAAGAAATAGAAAAAACTCGCGAGGAACTGAGAAAATTAAAAGAAAAGTATGAGGAAGAAGAGCGCTCCATTCAGCAAAGATACAAAGAAGCCCTGGAGAGAGCTAATCAAGAAGCTCTGCAGATGAAAGCTACTATTATTGAAGAAGCATATCAGGAAGCAGAAAAGATTAAAAGAGAATACGAAACCAGAGCCCAAAAAGAAATCGAAAGATTACACAAGGAATTACGAGAAGAAATAGCGGAAATTGCTATAGCTATAGCTGGTAAAATTCTCCAGGAACACATTACACCACAAATACAGGAACGCTTGATCGACGAACTGCTTGACGCTGCGTTAAATAGAATAGAATCCCGACTGAGTATAGCCCATGAAAAGTAAAAAAGAAATAGTAAAGGTGATAACTCCCTTTCCTCTTACCGCAAGGCAAAAGCAAATTATCTTCCAGAAACTCGCTCCTTTTGCTGGTGACACCCATCTTAAAATAAAGGAAAAAGTTGACCCTTCTTTAATCGGGGGAGTAATTATTATGTGGCGAGATCTTTACATTGATTGTAGCCTCAAAACTCAGCTGGAAAAGCTAAAGAAGGAGCTATTGTAAGTTCATGTTTTCGGTGTCAGAGGTCCTGCAGAAGGCAAGAAAGGCTGTAAAAGAATTTAAACTGGAACCCGAAATCGGAGAAATTGGTTATGTAAGAGAAATCAAAGATGGTATTGCGATTGTGGATGGACTCCAAGAAGCCTTCATGGGGGAAAAAGTACTATTCGAAGGAGAAATTCCGGGACAGGTTTTTTCTTTAGAGAAAGACTCTCTGCAATGCATTATATTTGGTGACTATACCCAGCTCTCTACTGGTAGCCAGGTTTTTAGGAGTGGAGAACAGCTTACTATTCCTGCCGGGGAAGAACTGTTGGGAAGAACTATTGACCCTCTGGGCAAGGCCATCGACGGTGAAGAACCCCCCTCTTGCAAGGAAAAGAGGCCAATTTTCTTTGAGGCACCTCCGATTACTGCCCGCCGACCCGTACAGAGAACCCTTTTTACAGGCATTAAAACCATTGACGCCGTAATTCCCTTAGGAAAAGGGCAGCGGGAGCTAATAATAGGGGACCGTCGCACTGGTAAGACCTCCATAGCTTTTGACATCATTCTTAACCAGAGGGAGAAAAAGGTAATATGCATATACGTAGCCATCGGACAAAAACTTTCTGTTGTCAAAGAGCTGGTAGAGAATTTGAAACGTTACCAGGCAATTAACTACAGTATAATAGTTTGTGCTTCCTCGGAAGACCCACCAGCAATGGTATATCTTGCACCCTACAGCGGCTGTGCCATTGCCGAGTACTTTATGTACAATGGGTATGATACGCTGATTGTTTACGATGATTTGACTAAACACGCCGCAAGCTATCGCGCTCTCTCTTTGCTAATGAAACGCCCTCCAGGAAGAGAGTCTTACCCCGGAGATATATTTTATATCCACTCCAGCCTCCTGGAGCGCAGTGCCCAGTTAAACGAAAAGTATGGAGGAGGCTCCATGACTGCCTTACCGATAATTGAAACTCAGGAAGGAGACATCTCAGCGTACATTCCAACCAACCTCATTTCGATAACAGATGGCCAGATTTATCTCGAGAGTGCTTTACTTGCGCGAGGCTTTGGACCTCCTATAAACGTGGGGCTATCAGTATCCCGAGTTGGGGGTGAAGCACAAACCCCAATCATGAAAAAGGTCGCGCGACGGGTGCGTCTTGATCTTTCTCAATACTTCGAACTTGAGGAGTTTGCTCGTTTCAGTGCTGAACTCGATGAGGTAACCCAGAAGCAACTTAACCACGGAAAGCGAGTTTTTGCCCTTCTTTCTCAGCCGCCATTTTCACCCCTTGATATTGCCCTTGAAATATTGGTTATTTTTGCAGCCACGCGTGGTCTGGTTGATGAAATCCCCCTGGAAAGATTACGAGAATGGGAAACACTTCTCTGTAAAAAAGTAACAGAAGAAAAACCGGACCTTCTGGAAAGATTACGCAAAGAGAGGGATTTATCAACGGAACTTGAAGAAAAAATGCGCGATTATATCCAGAATTTCAACCAGCTTTACCTTAAGGGGCAAATCCAATGACCAGGTTAAGTGATATTAAGCGAAAAATAGACCTGGTTAAAGACATAGAGCACCTCACTCGTACCATGAAGACCATATCAGCAATTCGCTGGAGAATGGGCCGCAGTCTATTACAACCAGCTGTGGATTTCCGCTTGAAGCTGGAACTGGCTCTGGAGTTGGTAGTTTTACACCTGGAAGCATCGACTCTCTTTTCAGAAAGGAAACTGGCCCTTCTGGGGATTTTCTCAGACCGGGGTCTGGTGGGTGGGTTTAATCAAAGCATTGCAAGACAGATGCTCAAATTTGCTCAGGAGACACAGAGCCCATCCAGAGAAATTCAGCTTTTGGTGCTGGGCAAGCAGGGCAGAAACCATTTGATGAACCAAGGTTATCCAATTGCTTTTTCTCAACCTTTAAATATTGTCCGCATCCCCGGCTACAAGCAAATAAGAGAGTTAAGTTACCAGATAAAAAACTTTTTGTTCCAGGAAAGCTTTGATGCCCTTTATCTTTTTTACAATACCTACCTTTCAGTTACCCAGTACCAGCCGACTCAAAAAAGAATACACCCTTTTTATCCTCAATCGCAATATCTCCCACAAGATACAAAGACTACCTCAAAGAGTGACTTTGAAATTTTTGCTAATCCAGAAGCGCTGTACAGGTCCCTGCAGGAAAAATACTTCAGTGCCTGTCTTTACGAAGCGGTAATCCAGTCTTTCATGAGCGAGCAGGCAACCCGCTTGAGGCTCATGGACAGCGCAACCACTCACTCAAGGGAAACCCTGGAAACTCTTGGCCTTCTCTACCACAAAAGGCGGCAGGAAAAAATAACCAGAGAGCTAAGCGAGGTCATATCGGCTTCCATAGTGGAGGGGGCAATGTAAGTGGAAAGAAGCAATGGTTTGGTTGGAAAAGTGGTCAGGATAGCCGGTCAAGTAGTGGACGTAGCTTTTCCGGAAGAAGAACTACCAGCTATTCACAACATACTGGTCATCAAACAACGCAATAACTCAGAAGGGGATACTTCCCCACTACTACTTGAAGTGCAGAGTCATCAGGGAAAAGGAGTCGTGAGGTGTCTGGCACTTCAGGATACCAGAGGTCTGCAGCGGGGAGCAAAAGCCTACGATTCTGGTACTCCTCTTATGGTTCCAGTTGGAAAGGAGACCCTGGGAAGAGTGTTTAACGTTTTTGGTGAACCAATTGACGAGCTTGGTCCTCTGAGAAACCCGCAAAAAAGCTCCATACATAAGTCTGCACCCCCTTTCACCGAGAGGATAGCCTCAACTCAGATATTTGAAACGGGCATAAAGGTCATCGACCTGCTCTGTCCTTATCTTCGGGGTGGCAAAACGGGTCTCTTTGGTGGTGCTGGGGTGGGGAAAACAGTGCTGATAATGGAACTCATCCATCGCACTGCAACTGCCCACCGGGGAGTGTCAGTCTTTGCAGGCGTTGGTGAGCGGATGCGTGAAGGCAACGAGCTGTGGCTCCAGATGCAAAAAAGTGGTGTTCTGAACCACACTGTTTTAGTTTTTGGACAGATGAACGAACCCCCTGGGGCACGTTTCCGGGTTGCCTTTTCAGCACTTACTATGGCCGAGTTTTTTAGAGATGTGCTCTCTCAGGATGTTCTGTTGTTTATCGACAACATCTTTCGTTACATTCAGGCAGGAGCTGAGGTTTCGGCCCTGCTCGGTAGGTTGCCTTCAGCAGTGGGCTACCAACCCACACTGCAGGAAGAAATTGGCATGGTGGAAGAGAGGATAACTTCCACCGTAAACGGTTCAATAACTTCCGTACAGGCAGTTTACGTCCCCGCCGACGACCTGACTGATCCGGCTCCAGCAACCACCTTTGCGCATCTTGACGCCAGTACAGTACTTTCCAGAAAACTCTTTGAGCAGGGTTTCTACCCAGCAGTAGACCCCCTGCAATCCAGTTCTCGTGCCCTGAACACCCTGGTTGTAGGTGAACGCCACCTCAAACTCGCCCAAGAAACCAGAAAAATTATTGCCCACTACCTGGACCTGCAAGACATCATAGCTCTTCTGGGCATTGAAGAACTCTCTGAAGAAGATAGAAAAATAGTAAAGCGTGCCCGACGACTGCAGCGCTTTCTTACGCAACCTTTCTTCGTAGCAGAAAACTTTACCGGACTACCTGGCGTCTTTGTTCCCCTTAAGGAAACTCTGCAGGGAGTAGAAATGATTGTAGAGGGAGAGTGCGATGACTGGCCGGAACAGGTCTTCTACATGGTGGGTAGCATTGATGAAGCAAAAGCAAAATTTGACCAGTTGAAGAGCAAAAGCCGATGAAAGAGCTTCAGGTAATACTGCTGACACCAGAGGTAAAAACAGTCCTTTCCGGGGTAAGCCACCTTATTCTGGAATGCCCGGACGGGAAAAGAGGCATTCTGCCAGGACATGCTCCTGCGGTAATCGAGTTAGCCATAGGAGTTCTGGAAGCGCGCTTTCAAGGTGGAGAAAGAGAATATTACGCCATTTCAGGCGGAGTGGCAGAAATCACTCCTGAAACAGTGACCATTCTCACTGAGACCTGTGAAAAGGGGAACGAAATCGACGAATTCAGTACCAGAAGAATCTTAGAAAACATCAGGAAAGAAATACAAGAAAAAAGGGGAGACCCGGAAACCATCCACCTCGAGGCCAGATTGCTGTTCTCTCTGGCAAAACTTAAAGCCAAAGAACTTAGCCAGAAAAGAAGCTAAAAGTGTTCCTTCAGCCTTTGAATTCCTCTACCCCCTGAGTACAAAAACCCAGGAAATTCTCTATTGCCCGCTCTATGCGCTCTGCTGCTTTGCCGTCACCGAATACGGAACGGGGAATGCGCTCTCCCCCGGCAAGAAGTCTTCTTGTTGCTTCCTCAACTATTTTTTCTTTTGAACACCCAACCAGAGTACCCAGGCCCGCCTCGAGCAACTCAGGTCTTTCAGTAACCTCTCTGGTAACCAGAACCGGTACTCCCAGCGCTGGTGCTTCTTCCTGAATACCCCCTGAATCACTTATTACCAGGTTACTTCTTGCAAGGAGCTTTATAAAGTCCGAATAGGCAAGGGTTGAAAAAAGAAAAACATTGGGTATACCCCTTAACAGGGAATAAACGGTGTCTTTGACCACCGGATTGGGATGAACAGAAAAAAAGAAGTTCGCATCTTCAAACCTCTCCGATAATTCTCTAATTGCAAAAGCAATCTCTTCAATCCCTTTTCCCCAGTTTTCTCTCCGGTGAGCCGTTACGGTAATCACTTTCCTGGAAATCTTGAGTGCTTCTTCAAGTGTTTTGTTTACAAAGTCTTTTTTTTGAGTCAGGATTAGTTGCAAAGCATCGACAATAGTGTTACCAGTAACCACAATCTTGCCCTCGTCTATGCCCTCTCGAAGCAGGTTTACCTTGGCCCCCTGGGTAGGAGCGCAGTGAAGGTCAGCAAGGCGAGCCACCAGAGCTCGGTTTATCTCCTCAGGAAAGGGTTGGAACTTATTCCCGGTTCGTAAACCTGCTTCAACGTGAACACAAGGAACCTGGCAATAGAAAGCAGAAAGCGCTCCGCAGAAAGCAGTGGTGGTATCTCCCTGGACGATCAGTAAATCCGGTTTTTCAAGCGTTACTATCTCTTCCAAACGAAGGCATAATTTCCCAGTCAAGCGTCCCAGGCTTTGGCGCTCACTCATGACCCTAAGATCATACCCAGGAACGATTTCGAACAAGTCAAGGAATTCTCTGGACATTTCCCGGTGCTGACCAGTGTTCACAACCACGCAGGAAAAGTGCTTATGGCGCTGGAATCTGAGAATGAGAGGAGCAAGCTTTATGACCTCTGGTCTGGTGCCTAAAACAAAAAGCGCTTTAGCTCTGCCCAACAGGTTTTTCTCCCCCTGCTTCAGTAACACCAAGTTGAAGGCCCCATCTCATAAACAAGAAAACCACCACCAGAACCAAAAGAAGTGAATAGGTACTGTTCTGGAGATAGCGATTGATGAAAATTGCTACCACACTAAAAATTAGGCTTATGGAATAAAAAACCAGAACCGCTTTTCTGGTGCTGTAGCCGCGTTTCAGCAATCGGTGATGCAGGTGTCCTTCATCGGGTGACATCAAGGGCAAGCGATTTTTTTTGCGCCGCACGATGGCAAAAAAGGTATCAAAGATGGGAATACCCAGAACCAGAATAGGCACCAGGAGCGTAAAGGTAGCCGTACTTTTCAAGGAACCCTGAACGGATATCGTTGAAAGGACTATGCCTGCAAACAAAGCACCTCCATCTCCAAGAAAAATGCGAGCCGGAGGAAAATTGTAACACAAAAAACCAAGCTCTGTTCCCATGAGCAAAAAGGCAATGAGAGCAGCAAGACTCCTTCCCTCTTGCAAAGCAACTACACCCAGAGTAAAGGAAGCAATAGCAGCAATGCCAGAAGATAAGCCATCCATACCATCTATAAGATTCAGGGCATTGGTTATACCCAGCATCCACAAAAAAGTTAAAGGATAACCCCAGGCACCGAGATACAGAATGGCCCCCCAGGGAAGAGTAAAAAAACTGATAACCACGCCTGAAACCATTAAAAGAACTATTCCTACGACCTGACCAAAAACTTTTAGCGGGGGAGAAAGTGAAATAAAATCATCTATCAAGCCGGTTAGAAAAACCACAGAAATACCAAGGAAAAAGAATGCTGGAAGTTCCAAGCCAAACCAGAAATTGCTTCCCAGGAGAATCAGCATGAAAGGTAAGTAAACCGCCAATCCCCCAAGACGAGAAACGGGACGTGTGTGAATCTTGCGCACGCCCTGAGAACTATCGAGCCAGCCTTTGCGATGGCTAAGCCTGATAACCAGAGGAGTAAGTATCATAGAACCCAGAAAACCCAGCATAAAAACCAGAATCAGGTTACCCATAAGAACCTATTTCCTCAAAAGAGATTCACCAGAAAAAGGGATCATCTCTATACCGGCTTCCTGCAACATCTCATCAGCCAAAGGGTCAGGGTAATGGTTTTGATATACAATCCGCACTATTCCAGCATTAATAATCATTTTGGCGCAGAGAATACAGGGCTTATGAGTGCAGTAAAGAGTAGCTCCCCGAGTACTTACCCCGTGAAGTGCTGCCTGAATAATCACGTTTTGCTCTGCATGGAGTCCTCGACACAGCTCTTGCTGCTTGCCAGAAGGAACACCCTGCTTGCTTCGCAAGCAGGTTTCCAGAGTGCAGTGTTTAATGCCCGAAGGAACACCATTGTAACCGGTAGCCAGAATCCGCTTTTCTCTGACCAGCACCGCACCTACCTTTCTGCGTAAGCAGGTAGAGCGAGAACTCACCAGTTCGGCAATGCTCATGAAGTATTCATCCCATTCAGGTCTTTTGACTTCCATCTTGTTCAAACTCCACAATTTTCTCTACTCTTCTCTGGTGTCGCCCACCTGTAAACTCAGCACCTAACCAGCTGCGCACGATTTCACGCGCCAGTCCCTTACCAATTACCCGTTCTCCAAGAGTCAGCACATTAGCATTGTTGTGCTCTCGCGAAGCTCTGGCGGAGAACACATCATGACAAAGAGCTGCTCTTATCCCCTTCACTTTGTTGGCTGCAATACACATCCCAATTCCGGTACCACAGACCAGAATAGCTCTGTCGCCCTTACCCGCTAAAAGATCCTTGCTGACCAGAAAAGCAATATCTGGATAATCACAGGGCTCAGCGCTGTAGGCTCCGTAATCAATCACCTCATGTCCCAACTCTTTCAAAAATCCCTTGAGATCCTCTTTTAAAAAGTAACCTCCGTGATCGCTCCCTATGAGTATTTTCACTCTGGCTACTCCTTTCTTTTTACAGCAGTCGCCCTGTCTTTGTGGGCATAATCCCTGATGGTATAAAGATACTCCCAGGTTTCCAGTTTTTCAATCTCTTTACGAATAAGCTCGCTTTGAGCAGGATCATGTTCAAAGAAAAGCAGCCCTCCCTTTTTAATCCAGGAAGCTCCCTCCAGCAACAACCTCCTTATTATTGATAAGCCGTCTTCTCCAGCAAGCAGGGCTTCCCGGGGTTCGTAAAAGCGAATTTCTCTGGGAAGCAATTCCCAATCTCCTGTCTTCACATAGGGGGGGTTGGAAACCACAGCGTCAAAAAGAATGTTTTGGCCTTTAAACACCTCAAAAAGGTCCGACTTCAAAAAACTACAGCGGTTTTCTATACCAAGACGGCAGGCATTTTTTTCGGAAAGAGCAATAGCCCTTTCTGAAATATCCACTCCGTAAAGCTTAACCTGCGGTACCCAGAATGCACAAGAAAGCCCTATAACCCCACTCCCACAACCCACATCACAAAGAAGAAGTTCCCTTGCGCTGGCCTTTTTAAGGGACAGGATGACCTCTTCCACCCAACACTCGGTATCCAGACGTGGTATGAAAACCCCCTCTTCAACGTAAAAGGGGAGAGACATGAACTCCCACTCTCCAATCAGATACTGAATGGGGACGCCTCTGGCGCGTTCTTTAAGAAGGGCATGTAGCTTCTTTAGCTTTTCTTCTTCAAGGCTAAAATCCCAGAAAAGATGCACACGCGAAGGATCAGTTCCCAGCACAGAAGAAAGCAAAAGCCGAGCCTCTCTTGTGGGTGAGACAACACCAACTCTTTTAAGCAACCCAACTGCCTCTTTCCAGGCCTCGCGAACCTGAAGCACTCCTAACCAACCTTTTCAAGCATCCGGCTTCTTTCTTCGGCAGCAAGCGCCTCTACTATTTCCTCCAGGTCTCCCTCGAGAACATCTTCGAGGCGATAAAGGGTAAGGTTAATACGGTGATCGGTAACCCTGTTTTGAGGAAAGTTGTAGGTTCTGATTCGTTCACTTCGTTCACCACTCCCAATCTGGCTCTTACGCTCCCGGTCAATTTCTTCTTTCTGTCGACGACGTTCCAAGTCCAGAATCCTGGCGCGAAGTATTCGCATCGCCTTAGCTTTGTTTTTGTGCTGTGATTTTTCATCCTGACAGGTTACCACAATACCCGTAGGCAGGTGAGTTATCCTCACTGCGGAATCGGTGGTGTTGACGCTCTGTCCCCCGGGGCCTGAAGAACGGTACACATCTATTCTCAAGTCTTCGGGTTTTATCTCGACATCCACTTCGTCAGCTTCGGGAAGAACAGCCACCGTAGCCGTGGAAGTATGAATTCTCCCTCCAGCCTCGGTAACAGGAATCCTCTGCACCCTGTGAACCCCACTTTCGTATTTGAACTTGCTATAAGCACCTTTTCCCTCTATCGCTACAATAACTTCCTTAAAACCCCCAAGCTCGGTAGGACTTGCACTCATAACTTCAACTTTAAAACCCTGTCTTTCCGCAAAGCGAGTATACATCCTTAGTAGGTCAGCAGCAAAAAGCGCTGCTTCTTCTCCACCAGTACCAGCCCTTATCTCAATGAGGGTGTTTTTTTCATCGCGGGGGTCTCGAGGAAGCAATAAAATTTTTATCTTTTCTTCGCTTTCCCGTATCTCCTTCTCCAGCTCCTCTATTTCTTCCTCAAGCAACAGGCGCAACTCAGGGTCTTTTTCTTCTTTAAGAAGTTCTCGGTCTTCCCGAAGTCGGGCTTCTTTTTCACGGAGGGCTTCATACTCTTTAACCAAGGGTTCTATTTCACTCAACGTCTTGGAATACTCTCGCAATAAAGCAATATTACTGGCTATCTCAGGCTGAGCCATTTTTGCAGTGATTTCTTTGTATTGCTCTACCAGCTCCTCAACTTTTGACCTCCACATAGTCCTCACCTTTCCTCAGACTTTCCTTCAGGGCAACAATGGCAACTTCAAGCTGAGAAACATCGGGTTCGCGAGTGGTAATTTTTTGCAACCAGAGGCCAGGAAGTGAAAAGTAGTACGCTATCCTTTTATTCTGATAACGTGAAAGAAATTTTATGGCTTCATAGGCCAAACCAGCCACCAGAGGAATGATAAGAATTCTGCTTACTATTCTGGTCAAAACACCTGGTCTACCTAACAGGGAAAAAATAAAAATACTGATCAACATAACAATGACCAGCCAGTTGGTACCACAACGTGGATGCAAGGTGGTAAATTTAAGGGCATTTTCCGGGGTAAGTTCTTCCCCGTGTTCAAAGGCAAAAATTGCCTTGTGTTCTGCCCCATGATACTCAAAAATACGCCGGATGTCCTTTAAGCTGGAAATTACCAGAAGATAAATGATAAAAATGAGCACTCTTATTAAGCCTTCCACAAGGTTGTAAACAAAAGTAGAACCAATAAAACGATCCAGGAAGGAGGTCAGGAAAGTGGGAAGAGCGACAAAAAGCCCAGCAAAGAGCGCTACAGCAAGAAGCATAGCTATGGTTATATCAAAGGGGGAGAGCTTTTCGTCTTCTTCTTCCAGCACCACAGTTGCAGAGTAAGAAAGGGCGCGCAGACCAACGGCCAGTGAGTCTACCAGGTTAACCACTCCCCGTATCACAGGGAGAGAAAGAAATTTATGTTTTTTCCAGGGAGGAATAGTCTCAAAACTTTTAAGGATAATGTCTCCCTTCGGTTTCCTCACCGCTATGGCCAGACGCCTGGGGCTCCGCATCATAACCCCTTCGATAAGGGCCTGTCCTCCCACATCAATTCTATCCTGCTTATCTAATTTTTCTTCCATGGATGACCACAACCTTTTTCTCCTTCCGGACAAACCCCTTTCACACACGGGGGGCCTGCCTCTTCGAAAATGGAAGGAGCAATTTCTTTAACAATGTTAAGCATCAGGAATGCCAGCTCTCGTATCTCCCACTGCGCCCGGTTGCACAACCTCAAGCTAAAAAAGTGAAGGAGTTCTCGTGCGTTGGCTGTAAACACCAAGTTTGTTTTCACCGCTTGAGGTAGGACAAACCTGGCATCTTCCCTGGGCAACCCTCGTTCTACCATTTTATTATACGCATCCAGAGCCACTTTGACCACTTCCTGAAAAATTTCGGCTGCTTCCCTATTTTCGGCTATGGAAGGAGGGACTACGAAAGAAGTCCGTGTCAAATCTGTGTATCTTTGACTTTGCTGAGAATAGGAAGCGATACGATGGCGAACTAACTGATGAGAAGCCACCCGGGAGAGGCCTTTAATCAGAAAAGTAAAGGAAGCATGCTCTAAAACGGAATAATGACCTCGGGAAACCAGCTCTCGAATTAATCTGCGCGCTTCTTCAATCGCAATTTCCTGAGGAGGAGAGAAACTGTAGCACACCCTTGCTGAGCGAGCAACCACTCGCTCCGGATCAGGGGTGTGCGCAATAAGCGAGACTTCCATAAACAATCAGTAATCTTCGCCATATTTTGCGTAAAACTTGTCTACCCTTCCCGCCGTATCCACCAGCTTTTGCTGCCCAGTAAAGAAAGGATGGCACTTAGCACAAATCTCTACCTTAATTTCTGGAAATTTAGTGGAACGGGTCACAAAGGTATTGCCACAAGCACAAACTACTCTGGTTTCTTTATATTCGGGATGAATTCCTTCCTTCATTTTCATCACCTCTACCAAAAAGTGCAGGTTATTATATCACAGAGCCAGAAAGAGTGTCAAAAGCTCAGCGCGAGGTCTTCAAAACCTGGTCAATAATCTTTAAAAATTCCTTGTTAGAACGGGTGTTTTTAATGCGGTCGATGACCATTTGAGCAGCCTCCTGGGTGTCCACATTGGCAAGCAGCTTTCGCAACATCCATATTCGCTCCAAGTCTTCCTTTTTAAGGAGCAACTCTTCGCGTCGGGTGCCAGAACGGTGAATATCAATAGCCGGGAAAATTCTACTTTCGGCAAGCGCTCTGCTCAGGTGAAGTTCCATATTCCCAGTCCCTTTAAATTCCTCATAGATGACCTCATCCATGCGGGAACCGGTATCAATGAGGGCAGTGGCCAGGATAGTAAGACTACCACCTTCTTCAATGTTGCGGGCTGCACCAAAAAAGCGCTTCGGCCAGTGGAGAGCCAAAGAATCTATTCCTCCAGAGAGCGTCTTCCCGGTATTGGGCACTACCAGGTTATTAGCTCTGGCCAAACGGGTAATACTATCAAGCAAAATCACTACGTCTTTACCTTCTTCGACCAGACGCTTTGCTCTCTCCAGAGTTAGTTCAGCAACTCTCAGGTGGTTTTCTGGTTTTTTGTCAAAAGTTGAAGCGATGACCTGCCCCTTAACTGAGCGCTCCATATGGGTCACTTCTTCAGGGCGTTCATCAATAAGAAGCACGATGAGCACCACATCAGGATAATTAGTGGCAATACCATTCGCAATTTTTTCAAGCAAAATGGTTTTTCCTGCTTTGGGTGGTGCCACTATCAAGCCTCGCTGCCCCTTGCCGATGGGAGCGAACAGGTCAATGATCCGCGTGGATATCTCTGAAGGCACCGTTTCCAAGACATACTGTTCATTGGGGAAGGTAGGAGTAAGATTTTCAAAAAGGGGTCTCTTTTTAGCTTGCTCTGGTTCTTCATCATTGATGGCTTCGATACGCAAAAGAGCGTAATAGCGCTCACCCTCCTTAGGTGGACGCACCTGGCCGGCAACCTTGTCGCCGCTGCTCAGACCGAAGCGTTTAATCTGAGAAGGTGAGACGTAAACATCATTCTCGGTAGGCGCAAAATCGTCAGAAGTGCGCAAGAAGCCGTAACCCTCGGGAGTAACTTCCAGTATTCCCTCACTGAAAATATAACCTTTGGACTCCGTTGCTTTCTTTAATATTTCAAAAATTAGATCACTCTTTTTCTTCCTGCTATATCCTGAAATTTTGAGGCTCTGAGCAATCTCTGCAAGTTCTGCGTTAGTTTTTCTTTTAAGCTCAGCCAGAGAAAACTGTAAACTCACATCATCTCTGCTTCTTTTCGTCTCAACCTTTGTATCGGGAGTCAATTCTTCAGTCTCTTCAAAATCTTCAGAGGTTTCATCTTTAACCACGGTTTCATCCTCTTTTTTCTTTTCTTCCACAGTTATTTCGCTATTTCTGGTTTCTTCGTTCAAGGCAACCTCCTCCTAACTTCTCTTTTTGAGAAATTCCTTAACCATCTCCACATGCTCTGCTCGATCTACATCAAACCCTATTTCGGGATAGGGAGTAATAATTGCTTTACCTCTAATGCCAGTTACTTTTTCCACTCTCTTCTCTATTTCTTCAACGGTCAACATTCGCAACAGGTACTTAACAATAATGGTTAAACCCAGCAGTCTTGCGATAGTCAAAGGATTTTTGCGACTCTCAACAATTTTTTCTACCAAATCTCGCTTTTTCTCAAAGATACCGGGGTCCAGATACAAGATATTGCCTCCAGTAAATCTTCCATCACGAAGAGCAGCAAAAGTCCTGCGACTCTTTCCAAACTTCTTAACATAAGACTCCTCACGAATAATGGGGTAGTAAAAATCGGCTTCCTTTTTTGAGCAACGCAAAAAGAAATCCTCAATCATTTCCCCTTTTATCAAGGGGATATCACAACTTGCTACCAGCACTTTCTCCTGGGTCCTCAAAAATTCCAACCCTTGCAAGGCACTCTGGAATGGGTTATCTCCCGGAGCAACAACAGCATCAACCAGTTTACCAATTCGTGACTGAAACTCCCGGACTGGGCCAACAACAACTACTCTATTTATCGAGGAAACGCTTCTGAGGGCTTCTATTACATATTCTATCATAAACCTGTCTTCAATGACAAGCAAGGCTCGGTTTCGAACCCCAAATTTTTTTTCGATTTCCCTTTCCCCTCCACCAGCAAGAATTAAAGCATCAGCCATATCCTATACCCTCCCTCTACAAAAAGCAGGTAACGCTGGTTCCTGACAAAGCGTCTTGCAAAAGACGACCCGCACGGGCTCATCCCTGAAAAGTTCCACTACCATGTTTTTAGTTCTGTGGTTCTCTTGAGGAAGTACACCCACCAGAGTGGACCCGCTACCACTCAAAAAAGCTTTTTCGCAACCAGCCTGATACAGCTTTCTTTTATAGGAAAACAGCTCCGGATAATGTGCAAATACTACTTCTTCAAAGTCATTATGAACATCTCGAAGAAGAGAGTCCTCGCTTTCTACAACCAGAACTTTGTTCCGCTCGTCTTTTTCTCTAAAGCCTTGAGAAGCTCCTACCTTCAGGTCCCATGCCTGATACGCCCAGGCTGTGGAAATACCAAAAGATGGACAAACCAGGACCAGCTCTCTTTGCGGAGGATCGGGGATGGGAACGACGACTTCACCTTTTCCTCTAACCAGAGCGAAAACATAATCACTTGCAAAAAAAGGTACATCGGACCCCAACTGTATCGCAATTTTAACTAATTCTTTTTCATCCAATCCCAGCTTCAAAAGCTTGTTCAAGGCTCTCAAAAGAGTGCCTGCGTTAGAACTTGCCCCACCTAAACCGCTCTGTTGAGGAATGCGTTTTAAAATTTGAATTTCAAAGCAGAATCTTTTCAAAGAGGGTTTAATCTCCCGTATTAAATGCAAAACCTTCATCAAAGGACTGTTTTTATCGGTGGGTATACTCTCTGAACAGGTAACCACATCTTCCAAAGCTGGAAAAACCACTCTCACCTCGTCACCCAGAGATATTTTTTGCATGACAGTAATAATGTTATGATAACCATCAGAGCGCAAAGAACCAATATGCAAACGCCAATTAATCTTGGCATGGGATAAAAAGCGGTATTCAATCACGGCTATGAACCAAAAGCTCTTACTTTACAGGAATTTTCGGAAACAAAGATTCGGAGCAAGTTCTCAAAATGCCCCACATCTCCTCTAACCAAACAACGAACCTCACTTTTTCCAGGATTACTCTCGATAACACCTTCAGTGTCCAGAGCCTTTTGAAGTTCAAGCGCACAGGCCCGCGCTGGGTTTATCAGCATTAATTCTGAATCGTCTCCAAGTAGTTTCTTAAAAAAAGTTTCAATCAGAGCAAAGTGGGTACATCCCAGAATCAAGGTATCCACGTCTAAGGATGTAAACCGCTCAAGCCTCGTTTTTATTTCCTTCCGCCAGAAAGGTGTGTCGAAAGCACCTCTTTCTACCTCTTCGATAAAATCTGGCCAGGCCTCTTCATAGACTGTAACACTGTTATCCAGGCTTTCAAAGAGCCTTGCAAAGCGCTTTGAACGCACAGTGGTTCTGGTTGCCAGAACGCCAACACGCTTTTTGCGTGTTGCAAACGCAGCCTCTCTAACCGCAGGTCGAACAATATCAAAGATGGGGATTGGATACCTTTTGCAAAAATCTTCAAAACAGACAGAGCTCAGCGTACCACAGGCAATGACCAGAGCCTGAACACGCTCAACCCTGGTCAAATACTCGATGATTGGAGACACCAGAATTAAAAGCTCCTCTTTGCTCTTTTCCCCATAGGGAAAATTGGCAGGGTCAGCAACGTAAATAACGTTTCTGACAGGGAAAACCTCTCGTACTGCTTTTACAACACTGAGACCACCAACGCCAGAGTCTATAATACCCAGAGAACTGTTCACAAAGGTTTTCATCTCATTCACCGCTTCAATTTGTGCTGATAAGCCGCTTCTACAAACCCCAAAAAGAGTGGGTGAGGTCGGTTAGGTCGGGAAAGAAATTCCGGGTGGAACTGAACACCCACAAACCAGGGATGATCAGATATTTCGATGATTTCCACTACTCCATATTCCGGGTTGTAGCCAGCCATGGTCATACCCGCCTTTTCCAGAGTAGACACAAACTCGGCATTGAGCTCATAACGATGCCGATGTCGCTCGAAGACTTTTTCTTTACCATAGAGGTTTTTGCTTTTAGAGTCATTGAGCACGCAGAGGTAATTCCCTAACCGCATAGTACCTCCCTTTTCCCTCTTGCTTCGCTGGTCAGGAAGAAGGTCTATTACTGGATAAGGAGTGTCAGGGTCAAATTCTGTGGAATTAGCACCCTTCAGATTAGCAACGTTTCGGGCAAATTCTATAACCGCAGCCTGCATGCCTAAGCAAATACCAAAAAAGGGCACCATATTTTCACGTGCAAAACGTACTGCTTCTACTTTGCCTTCAATCCCTCGTTGACCAAACCCTCCAGGGACCAGTATCGCATCCACTTTTTGAAGACAGTGGAGGTCGCTGTTGACCAGGTTTTCAGCTTCTATGGGTATTACTTTGACCTTCAGGCCGAGATGAGCACCAGCATGTCTCAAGGCCTCACATATACTTAGGTATGCGTCTTTGGAAGCAACGTACTTGCCGACCAGCCCCACACTGACTTCTTCCCGGGAATTCTTAATCTTTTCCACAATCTGAATCCACTCGCTGAAATCAGGATGAGTCTTATGCAGAGAGAGCCTCTCGGTTATTAATTCGCCTACTCCACTTCTTTCTAAGATTAAAGGCACTTCATAAATTGATTCTGCATCGGGAACCGGTATAACAGCGTCTCGCTGAATATCACAGAAGAGAGCAATTTTAGAAATAACTTCTTCGGTAATGGGATAAGAAGAACGACAAACTATAATATCGGGCTGAATACCGATACTGCGTAATTCTTTAACACTATGCTGGGTAGGTTTGGATTTGAGCTCTTTAGCTGCTTCAACGTAGGGTACCAGGGTAACGTGAATATAAAGACAGTTTTCTTTACCCACGTCGTTTTTGATCTGGCGAATTGCTTCCAGAAAAGGAAGACTTTCAATATCTCCCACAGTCCCTCCAATCTCTACGATAGATACTGAAGCAGCAGCTTTTTCACGAAGGGAAAAAATTTCTTCTTTGATTTGATTGGTAATATGGGGGATAACCTGTACCGTGGCACCTAAGTAATCCCCTCTTCGTTCCTTGCTTATAACCGAACTATATATTTTTCCCGTAGTGACATTGCTGGACCGGGAGAGCTCTTCATCTATGAAGCGTTCGTAGTGACCCAGGTCCAGGTCTGTCTCCCCACCATCATAGGTAACAAAAACCTCCCCATGCTGATAAGGATTCATGGTACCTGCGTCCACATTGATATAAGGGTCAAACTTTTGCATGGTTACTTTCAGACCCCTGCTTTTCAAAATGCGGCCTATGGAAGCAGCAGTAATGCCCTTACCCAGGGAGGAAACCACACCACCGGTTATAAATATGTATTTTCCTTTGACCATACTCGTATACCCTCTCTTACATTGTTTGAGGAGCATTTATTCCAAGAATGTCCAGTCCGTTCTGAAGCACAATTTGTGTAGCGCGACACAAAAGAAGCCTGGAATGAGTCAAACCCGGGTCTCCTCTGTCAACTACCCGATAAGAATTGTAAAAGCTATGGAAAAGAGCAGCCAGCTCATGCAGGTAATTGCAAATCATATAGGGTTGTCTGGCTACGGCACTTCTTCTAATCAGTTCCGGGAAATAAGCGATTTTCTTACCAATTTCCCTCTCTTCCAGATTGGAAAACGTTAAAACCTCGTATTTCTCCTCTGGAACTGAAAATCCTTTCTTCTCAGCTTCCCTGAATAGAGAACAAATTCTGGCATGAGCGTATTGAATGTAATAGACGGGATTTTCCATTGATTGTTGCTTGGCTTCCTCAATATCAAAGTCAAGATGTGTTGCCGGGTCGCGCATAAGAAAGTAGTAACGCGCTACATCAACACCAACTTCATCGAGGAGCTTTCGGAGAGGCACAAATTCACCCTGCCGAGTTGACATGCGCTCCGGTTGTCCACCTCTGAGGAGGGTTACAAACTGCACAATAAAAACCTCTAAAAAGTCTTCGGGCAGACCCAGAGCTCTCATAGCAGCCTGCATCCTGGGTATGTATCCATGGTGATCTGCTCCCCAGACATCAATGACCTTGTCAAATTTACGCTCAAACTTGTGATAGTGATAGGCTATGTCAGAAGCAAAATAGGTGGGCAACCCGTTTTCTCTGATTAAGACCCTGTCTTTGTCGTCACCCCATCTTGTGGTCTGCAACCAGAGCGCTCCGTCTTTCTCATAGGTATAGCCTCTCTCCTTGAGGAGAGAAAGTACTCTGTCCACATATTTTTTCTCGTAAAGTTCTCGTTCACTAAACCAGACGTCAAACTCTACCCTGAAACGAGAAAGGTCCTGCTTGATTTCGTCAAGCACGTTGCGCACTGCATATTCTTTTAATACCTGCAGGCGCTGCTCATCGGGATAAGAAAGGACTTCTTTGCCTTTTTCTTCCAGAAATTTTCGGGCAATATCAATAAGATACTCTCCTTGATATCCTTCTTCTGGAAGCTGAGCATCCTCACCTAAGAGCTGGCGCAACCGAGCTTCAAGCGATAAACCCAATAAATCTATTTGTCTCCCCGCATCGTTTATGTAATACTCTTTCTCTACCACAAATCCAGCTTTCTTTAGCAACCTGGAGAGCGCATCACCAAAAGCCGCGCACTTTCCGTGACCGACATGAAGAGGACCAGTAGGATTGACACTTACAAATTCTACCTGGATTCGCTTCCCACTTCCTAAGTCGAGATTGCCATAGTTCTCTTTTTCCTGAAGAGCTTCTTTGAGAAAAGAAAGCACTATGGGGTCATAAAGCAAAAAGTTGATAAAACCGCCCCCGGCTACCTCCACTCTGGCAATATCAGTTAATTCCTTCTCCAAACCTGGAACTATCTTTTCTGCTACCTTAAGAGCGGGCTGTTTGAGCCTTCGCGACAAAAGAAAAGCCGCATTGGTTGCAAAATCACCGTGTCTTTTATCTCTCGCCGGTTCGACGTTAAAAGGCACATCTCCCAAGTTCGGGAAACAATCAGTTATTACTTTTGTAACTTTCTGATGAATTAAATCAGTTATAAGACGGCTCATTCCTTTCACTCCACACCACAAGAAACTCAAATATCCCCAAATTTTTTACTGGCTCATTATATATTTTTTCTCAATCTGCTTCAACAAATCACAAAAAGGTCCAGTCACAACCGCTTAAAAAGCAAAGGCTGCTCGGATGCAACAGTGAGATAAGCGAAAGAAAGATTTCCTCCATTCTGACCCCACCCAAATTCTCCCCGAGCATTGATAGCTATAGCACCGCAAGTAACATTCCATTCCTTGGCCATTTCCATACCTCGATTAACAGCTTCCTGAGGAGAAAGGGTTTCCATCCACTCCGCAATTCTCCTTGCCAGACCCAGCTTGATAATCCCTTCGCCTTCCCCGGTCATAGACACTGCCCCAAACCGGCAGGCATAGGTACCACAACCCGGGATGGGAGAATCACCAACTCTTCCTGGAAGTTGCATTTCAATGCCCCCAGTGGAGGTCCCCGCCGCCAGATGCCCTGTATTATCCAGCACCACTGCGCCCACCGTACCAAGGCCCAGGTCCTTTAACTTTTTTCTGGCCTGTTCCAGATAATAAGCATATATTGAGTTCTGCTCATTGGCCGCCTTTTTCAAAGAATTTTTGAGCGTTTTCACGGTAAGTTCTGACACTGGATTGTAAGACTCAAAACCCAGAAGGCGAGCAAATAAATTGGCACCCTCACCAACCAGCAAAACGTGAGGTGTTTTTTCCATTACTCCTCTGGCCACTGATATAGGATGGCGAATGGCTTTAATCCCCGCTACACCCCCGCAGGAAAGGTCATCCTTCATGATACTTGCTGACATTTCCACCTCACCAAGCAAATTAGGGTAAGAACCAGTACCGGCGTTCAAGTGGGGGTCATCCTCCAGAATTTTTACGGCTTCTTCAACTGCATCCACTGCGTTTCCAGAGGAGAGAAAATCAAGACCTGTCTCGCAAGCCTTAATCAGGGTTTCTTCAATATCTGGAATTTCATCCTTGTAAATACCACCGTGAACAGCGATAGCTCCCTTCTGCAACATACAATTCCCTCCAGCCCAAACGATTACTTTACTTCGCGCACCGAAGACCTGAAAAAAACACGTAGAAAATTATACTGCATTTTAAAAACAACGATTTAAAAGTTTTGAAAAGATTCGACTACATACAATAAACTTTGAAAATAAACCAGCAAAATGATAATATCTCTTTTCAGTAGATGAGCTCAAGAAAAATAATTGACCAGAAAGGTGAACATGAAAGTGATGACGAACCTGCACTATGATGTGATAGTCGTTGGAGGCGGACACGCAGGTTGTGAAGCTGCACATGCAGCTGCCTCCATGGGGCTTAAAACAGCTCTCATCACCATGACCGTGCATGGCATTGCCCTGATGCCCTGCAATCCAGCCATAGGAGGACCTGGTAAAGGTCACGTGGTGAGAGAAATCGATGCTCTGGGAGGGTTGATGGCCCGGGTAACGGACCTGACTACAATCCACATTAAAAAGGTAAACACCGGTAAAGGCCCGGCAGTTCAAACTCTGCGCGCCCAGGTTCAGCGCGACCGTTACAGTATGACCATGAGAGAGTTTTTAGAAAAAAATCCCCATCTCGACCTTATTCAGGGTGAAGTTGAAGAACTGCTTCTCGACGGAGAGGGCAAAATAAAAGGAGTCAGAACCAAATACGGGAGCACATTTTTCGCACCTGCGGTTGTCTTGACCACCGGAACTTTTCTAAACGGCGTTATACGAATAGGAGAACTTAGCTACCCTGCAGGAAGGCACGGCGAATTTCCTGCTTGCGGGCTGAGCGAGTCGCTCAGAAAAATTGGCCTGACACTGGGCAGGTTAAACACCTGTACTCCTCCCCGTCTGGATAGAAGAACCATTGATTTTTCAAAAATGGAAGAGCAAAAAAGCGATGAAGAACCGCTCTGCTTTTCCTTTGAAGGAACTCCCAAAGTATACCATGGTTGTTCGGTATTTATAACCCGCACTACCCGTAAAACCTGTGAAATTATAAAGTCCAATTTTCACCGTTCTCCCCTCCTTTATGTATTCGCTGATTCTTCCCCGGTGAGAGAGTGCCCATCACTTGAAGACAAGGTTTACCGTTTTCCGGACAAGGAAAACCACCTCATTTTTCTTGAGCCAGAAGGGAAAGACACCAATGAAATCTATACTCAAGGAATATTCACGTCACTTCCCGAGGAAGTCCAGTTACAAATCATTCATTCCATCCCGGGACTGGAAAAAGCCCATATTATAAGACCAGGATACGGAATAGAGTACGATTTCGTCTTGCCCACTCAGCTCAAAGCTTCGCTGGAGTGCAAAAAGGTACCGGGCCTCTTTCTGGCAGGACAGATAAACGGTACTTCGGGTTACGAAGAAGCAGCAGGTCAGGGAATAATTGCAGGCATCAATGCCGCTCGCTACGTTCAGGGTAAACCACCCATTATTCTGGGGAGGAATGAAAGCTATATAGGTGTCATGATAGATGACCTGGTTACCAAAGGAGTTGAGGAACCTTACCGCCTGAGAACGGGGAAAGTCGAGTATCGTCTTGCCATCCGCCACAGCAATGCCGACTTACGCCTTGCTCATCATGCTTTCGAAGCTGGAACCATAAGTCGGGAACGATATCAGAGAGTTCAGGAAAAGAAACAAATGATTCAGCAGGAAATTCGCCGCCTTGAGGAAACCTCCGTTTCACCTTCTCCAGAGCTAAATGCTTTGCTGGAGCGAAAAGGGACTGCTCCCATCAAGGAAACTACTCGACTCGCAACCCTGCTCACCAGACCACAGATAAGCTATTTAGATCTGGCCCCCTTTGATCCCCAGAGACCTTTCTTGCCCCCCCAGATTATTGAGGAAGTAGAAATTGAAATCAAATATCGTGGCTATATTGAGCGGCAGCAAAGAACAATAAACGAGTTCCTGCGTCTGGAGAGAAAGGTTATTCCTGGAGACTTTGACTATTCAACAGTCACTGGTCTTTCTCAGGAAGCCAAAGAACGGCTCGAAAAAGTCAGACCCCAAACCCTTGGACAGGCTTCACGAATCCCGGGAGTCACACCCTCTGATGTTCTGGCTCTTTCCATAATACTTGAAAAATATCGGTCCGACAGAGACCATTCCACTACCGGCAGAGCGTAGAGGCCGGTTAGACGCTCTGCCGGTTCAATAAAGCTCCAAATAGCGCTCAATTTCCCAGGGGTGCACAGTATTTTTGTACTCTTTCCACTCTTCTCTTTTTGCTTTCAAGTAATAATCGAGAATGTGGGGTGTGAGCGCATTTTTTATAACCTCATCTTCTTCAAGGAATTTCAATGCCTCTTCCAGGGAAGAAGGAAGGAAGTCTATGCCCCACTCCTCTCGTTCTTTGTCGTTTACCTGGTAAAGATTAACGTTATTCAGGGGCTTCCCAGGATCCAGCTCCCTATCCACACCGTCCATACCAGCAGCGAGTATTACCGAAAAAGCAAGATAAGGATTGCAAGCAGGATCCGGATTTCGCAGCTCAGCCCTGGTTCCCTTGCCTCGTTGTGGAGGAACACGTACCAGAGGACTACGGTTTTTTTCAGCCCAGGCTATATAGACCGGCGCCTCATAACCAGGGACTAATCGTTTATAGGAATTAACCAGGGGGTTGGTAATTGCCGTATAAGCACGAGCGTGTTGCAGGAGACCCGCTATAAACCCTCGGGCTATTTTGCTAAGGCCATCAGGAGATTGAGGGTCATAAAAGAGGTTTTTTTCTTCCTCAAAAAGCGAAAGGTGGGTATGCATGCCTGAGCCAGCAACACCAAAAAAGGGTTTGGGCATGAAGGTAGCTATATAACCTCTACGCAGAGCCAGCGTCTTAACAGCTATTTTCAGGGTGATGATATTATCGGCAATACTCAAAGCGTCTCCATATTCAAAATCAATCTCGTGCTGGGAATGCCCCACTTCATGGTGAGCGGCTTCAATGTTCAGGCCTAACTTTTCCAGAGCAATGACCATATCACGGCGCAAGCCCTCTTCGGTATCCAGAGGTAGAAGGTCAAAATAACTGCCTTTGTCACTGGTCACGATTTTTCCCTCGCTATAGCGGAGAATAAAAAATTCTGCTTCCGTACCCACCTTAAGAGTCCATCTTCTTTCGCTGAGCTTTTCAAGACATCTTTTCAAGTTAGTGCGAGGGCAGCCTTCAAACAGCTCTCCATTGGGCTTTTTGACATCACAAATCATCCTGGCAACTTTTCTCTCCTCTTCCCAGGGCAAGACCATGAAGGTACTGACATCTGGGAAAAGTTTCATGTCTGACTCTTCAATGCGCACGAAACCTTCTATCGAAGAACCGTCGAATCCTACCCCCTCATACAGAGCAACTTCCGCCCTCTTAACGGGGATCTCAACATTTTTCGGTATCCCAAGGATATCGACAAACTGCAAACGTAGAAAATCGATTTTTAGCTCTTTTATCTTGTAGAGCGTTTCCTTCAAACTATCACTCATTCACCATCACTCCTTGAAAAACAGAAGCTTCTCAAAGCTTGTCTTCCACTCTTCTTTCAGTTTTTCAAGTGATTTCTTCCACTGCTCAAGATTTATCTCTGCCTGAACTACTTGCCTTCTCACCTCATCCGGTGCAGTACTACCCAGAGACTTTTTAAAGAGCGGAGACTTTTGCTCATCAAGTCTCTCTTTAAGGGTTTCCTCAAAGAGAGAAGCATATTCACCCAGGTCTTCAGCTCTGAGGGAAGTCAGTTCTCTCCCTTCCTCAAGCATTTTCCTCACTATTCTTCCAACCAGGTGATGAGCTTTGCGGAACGGAACACCTTTTTCAACCAGGAATTCTGCAAGGTCTGTAGCAGTAAGAAAGCCTTTTTTCAGGGCTTGCTCCATGTTTTGTGGCAAAGGTCGCATTCCTGCAACAAGTTTTGCTGCAATATCAAGAGATGACAGTGCCTCTTCGGCACTCCTGAAAAGAGGCTTTTTGTCCTGCTGCAAATCCCTGTTGTAAGCAAGAGGCAATCCCTTCAAGGTGGCAGCCAGGCTGACCAGAGCACCCAGAAATTCGCCGCATTTTCCCCGCAAGAGTTCTGCAAGGTCGGGATTTTTTTTCTGAGGCATGATACTTGAACCTGTGGTCAGGGCTTCGTCCATTTCTATAAATCCAAAAAGAGGGCTGCTCCAAACTACCAGTTCTTCGCTCAATCTGCTGAGATGCACAAATAACGACAGAAGGTCAAAAAGAAACTCCAAGATGAAATCCCGGTCAGAGACCGCATCCATACCATTTTCCTGGACTTTTGGGAAAGCCAGAAGTGAAGCCACATACTCACGGTCTATGGGCAGAGAAGTCCCCGCCAGCGCGCCCGCCCCAAGGGGAAGAACATTAACCCGTTTCAAACTATCCCAGAAACGTTCTATGTCCCGTTCCAGCATATAAAAATAAGCCATCATATGGTAGGCGTAAAGAACCGGCTGCGCTGGTTGAAAGTGAGTAAATCCGGGCATCACCAGGTCTGGATACGCCCTGGCCTGCTCAAGAATTCTTTCCTGCAGGGTTATTATCTTTTCAATCACTACTGCAATCATTTCCCGAAGATAAAGTCGCTCATCAAGTACTATCTGGTCATTCCGAGAGCGTGCAGTGTGCAGCTTGTCGGCAACCTGCCCTTTCAACTCCCGCAAACGGTGTTCCACCAGGCTGTGGATATCCTCGAAGGGAGTAAAGTCTATCTTGCCTTCTTGCAACTCCCGATATATAGACCGCAAACCATCGCAGAGTTCTTCCCGCTCCTGCTGACTGATGATGCCTACCCGCTCCAGCATCATGCAATGGGCAATGCTTCCCAATATATCGAAAGGATACAACCGGTAGTCTTCTCCGATTGAGGTGGAAAAGGCAACGGTTTCAGCATCAGGTTTTCGCTCAAACCTGCCTCCCCAGAGAAAAGTTCCTTCTTTAGTCATGTTCCGCTTCACTCTTTCCGGTCAATCATGGAGTATATTTTGGTAGGCAAGCCCCAGAGTTTAATGAAGCCCTCACTCGCTTTGTGGTCAAAGAGGTCTCCTTTATCGTAAGTTGCCATTGCAAAATCATAAAGTGAGTTTTCCGAACGCCGACCTATCACCTGAAGGCTTCCTTTGTAAAGCTTGAAACGCACTTCTCCAGTTGCCTTTCTGGCTAACTTACTCATAAAAGCATCCAGAGCTTCCCTCAACAGGGAGTGCCATAGACCTTCATAGACGACTTGTGCATACTGCTCCTCAAGATGGGGCTTGAAATGCAACACTTCTCGGGGGAGCACCATGTTTTCTATCTCCCGATATGCCGTCAGCAAAATTAAAGCTGCGGGACATTCGTAGACTTCGCGCGACTTAATGCCTACCAACCTGTTTTCGAGATGGTCTATACGCCCAAACCCGTGCTCGCCTCCCAGCTTGTTCAGTTCTTCAACCAGGTTGAGCAACGAATAGTACTGACCATTTAGAGTTCTGGGTACTCCTTCTTCAAAGCCTATCTCGAAAATCAGGGGTTCGTTGGGAGCTTCAAGCGGGTTTCGTGTCCATTCAAAAACCTCCTCTGGAGGCTCAACCCAGGGGTCTTCCAGCACTCCACACTCAATGCTCCTTCCCCAGATGTTCTGGTCAATGCTGTACGGACTTCCCGTGGTGACGGGAACCGGTATTCCATTGAGATTTGCGTATTCAATTTCCTCCTCCCGGCTCCAGTTCCATATCCGTGCCGGAGCAATTACTTCCAGGGAGGGGTCCAGTGCTGCCACTGATACTTCAATGCGCACCTGGTCATTACCTTTCCCTGTACAACCATGTGCCACATAGCGGGCTCCCTTTTCCCGGGCAATCTTCACCAGATACTCCGCAATCAAAGGCCTGGAAAGCGCTGTAGCCAGGGGGTACTTTTTCTCGTAAACCGCCTGTGCCCAAAGAGCCGGGATAACAAAGCGTTGCAAAAACTCTTCACGTACATCAAAAACAAAGGCTTCTTTTGCACCTACAGCAAGCGCTTTTTTACGTACTTCTTCGAGGTCTTTACCCTGCCCAAGATCCAGAGTAACCGCATAGACTTCTGCATCCATTTGCTCCTGCAACCAGCGAATGGCAACCGAAGTGTCTAAACCTCCCGAATAGGCAAGCACTACTTTTTCTTTACTCATAGCAAACTCGGCACACCCAAATCAGCTTTAAAGGTGGCTGGGTTATTTCTATTCCGCCTCTCAGGTTAGCCTCACCCCAGCAGGCGGTATTCAAGGCTAACCAGCTTTACAGACTAAAATAGAACAATTTAAATACCATGCACAATATTTTATTCCACAAGAGAAGTTTTCAACGCCCAATTAAATTTTATCCAAACCTGACCCACAAGTCCTTACCAGGTTGCCAAAATTTTATCCAGCGCATTGACTACCAGGTCGATATGTTCTTCTTCTATAATCAGAGGAGGCAAAAGTCTCACCACATCATCGTTGCAGGCATTAACAAGTACTTTGCTCTCAAACAACTTCTGCGCTGCCTCTTTAGCCCTACCTGGGATTTCAATACCCCACATGAGCCCAACTCCTCTGACTTCCTTAATCAGACCCGGGTATTTCTTTTGCAAGCCTTCCAGTTCCTTTTTCAGGTAGTCCCCTTTCTCACCCACTTTCTTCAAGAACGATTCCTTACTTACTTCGTCGCAAACCACGCAGGCACTTCTTGCGCACACTGGATTTCCACCAAAAGTGCTACCCTGGTCCCCCGGATGCAAAAAAGGCAGGACCTTCTCATCAAGAAGACAGCAACCAATAGGCAATCCTCCACCTAAACCCTTAGCAAGGGTAACCAGGTCCGGCTTAACTCCAAAATGCTGAAAAGCAAAAAAGGACCCCGTTCTTCCCATGCCACACTGCACCTCATCAAAGATAAGCAGGATATCTTCCCGGTCACATAGCTCGCGCAGGCCTTGTAAAAATTCCTTACTACTCGGATACACCCCGCCTTCTCCCTGAACAGGTTCTACTATAATAGCACACACTTCGTCGTCAAGGATTTCCAGGACACTTTGTAAGTCGTTTAACTTTGCGTAAGCAATACCCAAAGGAAGGGGTTCCAAATCCTGGTGAAATTTTTTCTGTCCGGTTGCAGCAAGTGTCAACAGGGTGCGACCATGAAAGGAACGTTCAAAAGAGATAAACTTGAAGCGTTTTTTGTGCTTCCTGCGACCATAAAAGCGGGCTACTTTCATGGCTACTTCATTGGCCTCGGCACCACTATTCACAAAGAACGCTTTGGAAAGCCCCGAAATTTTGATTAATCGCTCAGCAAGTTCAATCTGGGGCAAGGTGTAGAAGAGATTTGAAGTATGGAGCAGTTTCGCTGCTTCTTCCTGAATCGCCTTAACCAGAGGAGGAAAACTGTAACCCAGCACGTTTACCGCAATGCCTGCCAGAAAGTCCAGATATTTCTCACCCTCCAGGTCAAAGAGATAAGGACCTTCTCCAGAAACAAAGACTACCGGAGAACGGCGATAGACCCCCAGATGGTATTTTTTCTCCTTCTCAAAATAGTACTCGCTGTTCAGCACCATTCGCCACCTCACTTTTTTATCCAGGTACCCCGCAAGTTCCCCCGCTCTAAGTCGCAAGCTTTTCTCAGTTCCCCAAGCGAACCGATGAATACCCTGTTAACCCCACCACAAACTACCCGGCAGGCCATCTCGACTTTGGGAATCATGCCACCTTGAATCACGCCCTCTTTGATAAGGGTCTCGGCCTCGGCAATGGAAAGCTCCTCACAAAGCGAAAAAGGGTCTTCGACCGTACGAAGAACTCCAGGTACATCGGAGAAGAGAAACAGTTCCTCAACACCCAGCGCCTGAGCAAGCCGGCAGGCCGCCCAGTCAGCATTCACATTCAAGCTGTTGCCACTCTCGTCTGCGGAAACCGGCGAAATGATCGGTAGGAATCCCCCCTGCCACAGCGTTTCAATGATTCGCGTATTTACTTCTACGATTTCTCCTACCCTCCCCAGGTCCAGTAGTTTCCCCTCTTTCTCTCTTTGCACTTTCTTTGCAATGAACAGGTTGCCATCCCGACCACTGATGCCACAGGCATTGACCCCCAGGCGGGAAAAACCCCCCACCAATTTCTTGTTGACCAAACCAGAAAGAACCATCTCTGTAATGTCCATATCTTCTTCGGTGGTTACCCTCAATCCATCTACAAAAACCGGCTTACGGTGCATTTTTTCCATAAAAGAAGATATTTGAACTCCCCCGCCGTGAACAAGGGCAACTTGAACTCCTTTTTTGAAGAGCTCTGCCACGGGCTCCAAAAGGAGAGAATCGTCAAAATCTATCCCCTTACCACTTATCTTAAGCACTACTTTCATGCGCAACACCCCGGAAAATCAGGAATAGTGGCTGTTAATTTTGACATAGTCAAAGGAAAAATCACAGGTCCAAACCTGGAAAGAAGCATTGCCAGAACCAAGGTTCAGCAGGACATGAAGCTCTCGATTCTTCATATTTTTTTCAAGCGCTTCTCTGGGAACGTCTATGGCAATGCCCCGTTCCACAAAAAGCTGCCCGTTAATTTCCAGCTTCACCTCCTGGGGAGAGAATTTCGCTCCACAACGCCCTGCAGCAGCAAGGATTCTTCCCCAGTTGGGGTCCTCGCCGAAAAATGCCGTTTTCACCAGCGGTGATTCGGCAATTGCATAAGCGCAGAGGCGAGCATCTTTTTTGCTTCGGGCACCTTGCACCTCCACAGTCACGAATTTGGTTGCTCCCTCAGCATCCCTGACGATATCCTTGGCAAGCTCTCTGGTCAACCAGAACAGAGCCTCCTTGAAAACCGACACCACAGAGTTTCCTTCAGCAATCAGGGGAGTACTACTGGCTCCATTGCTCATGAAAAGCACCATGTCGTTGGTGCTGGTGTCTCCATCCACGGTTATCCGGTTAAAGCTCTGTTCCACAGCCTCGACGAGCAAAGAACGCAGCAAAGATATCTCCAAATCAGCATCAGTAGCGATAAAAGCCAGCATGGTAGCCATGTTGGGTTTTATCATGCCTGCTCCTTTGGCAATACCAGCGATGTGGACCACACCCTGAGGGGTTTCAATCTCTACTGCCCTTTCCTTGGGCATCGTGTCAGTAGTCATAATTGCCAGTGCTGCGTTGTGTCCCGAAGATTGATTGGGCAACAAAGAACGAGCTTCTCTAAGGCCTTGCTTTATCTTTTCCACAGGGAGAAATTCTCCAATCACACCAGTGGAAGCAACGCTCACCCAGCAAAGATCAGGAACACCAAAAATGCGAGCTGCTTCCCTGGCAACTTCCCGGGCATCCTGGATCCCGCGCTCCCCAGTACAGGCATTGGCTATGCCACTGTTCGCCACCAACACCTGGATGGTGGACGCCCTGCTGAGGTGCTCCCTGGTCACTATCACCGGTGCAGCTTGAAAGAGGTTCTGCGTAAAAACTCCCCAGGCCTTGGCAGGAGGGTCAGAGTAAAGGACTGCCAGGTCTTTCTTATCTTTTTTAATACCACATGCCACTCCCTGGGCGTATATTCCCTGCACTGCATCCAAGCCATTCTCTACAGCTCTCCACTCCACTTTCAGCATACCTCCTCAGGGATACAGGATGTTTTCAGGAAGACCAATTCTTTCATCGATACCAAACATGAGGTTCATATTCTGAACTGCCTGCCCAGAAGCTCCCTTAGTAAGGTTGTCAATGGCTGAAATCAGTATCAGCTGCTTATCTACCTTCAAAAAGCCAATGTCAATAAAGTTAGAACCAACCACCCACTTTAGCTCTGGAAAACTACCTGGAGGGAATACTCTTACCCAGAAACGGTCCTGGTAATAGGCTTTAAAAAGCTCAAAGATAGCCTGTTCAGAAACCTCTTTGCGTAATTTTAAATAAATAGTGCTCAAAATGCCCCGTTTCACCGGAAGAAGATGAGGGACAAAGGTAACCCTGATTCTCCTTCCAGAAAGCTCACTCAAGTTCTCTTCCATTTCCGGCTGATGCCTGTGTTTGCCAACACCATAGGCCTTGAAACTTCCATAAACTTCACAAAAGTGAGTGCTTTCCTGGGGTTTTTTTCCGGCACCGCTCACCCCAGACTTGCTGTCTACAATGATATCCTCCTCCACAAGCCCTTCTTTTAGCAAAGGGTAAACCGGAATGATTACTGAAGTCGGATAACAACCGGGATTAGCTACCAATCGGGCTTGTGCTATTTCCTTTCTGTAAATCTCAGGTATACCATACACCGCCTCCCCAAGTGCCAGGGGTTCAAGGTGAGTAATGCCATAGACCTTTTCATAGATTTCCCTGTTTTTAAATCGAAAATCAGCACTCAAGTCGATTACCTTTACCTCAGGACCAAAGAGCTTTAGATAGCTCATGGATTCTCCATGCGGTAGAGCCAGAAAAACTACATCGACTGGAGAAGGTACCCCCTGCTTGCTAAGACTCAAAAACTCAAGCGAAGCTCTCTTTACCCAGGCGGGACAGTATTCCTCTAAACTCTTTTCAGCAAAGCTCTCACTGGAAATCCAGATCACTTCTACCAGAGGATGAGAGTGCAAAATGCGCAAAAGCTCAAGCCCGGTATAGCCACTTCCACCAGCTATTCCCACTTTTATTCTCTCCATCCTGTTATTCCCCCTATTCAAACAAAAAGCCTCGTCGCTCAGGACGAGGCCTATTTAGCGGCAGGAGTACACTGCTTTATGCAGTGCACGGTGCCACCCTGCTTCACTCATATCGGCTAACGGGAAAAACCCCGGGTAAACCTACTTGGGACTGGATATCCCTTTCTTCGGAACCAGCTCTGGGGCTCTAAAGCCTTCTCCCTCAGGGAGGAACCTGTCCACCGCCACGTTCCCTCGCTGTGCCCCTCAGAAGATGCATTCCCCTTCTTTGCCTTTCCTCACTATTCACTTCAGCGTATATTACATTAAAACATCAACTCTGATAAAAATCAAGAAAGACAACCGACTTCTTTGAGAATGTTTTTAAGCTTTTCTTTTTGTTCAGAATTCATGGTGCAGAGAGGCGGACGTACCCACTCGCCACTTTTTCCGATAAGGCTGAGCGCAAATTTTACGGGAATGGGATTGGTGGTTATAAAAATACCCTTGAAAAGTGGGTACAGCTCAAGGTGAATTTTCGTCGCTCTATCAACATCCCCATTCCGAAAAGCTTCAATCATTTCTTTTATCCTTTTTCCAGCCAGGTGAGCGGCAACACTGACTACTCCCTTCCCACCATGAGCAAGGATAGTGAGAGTCATGTTATCATCACCACTGTAGATGGCAAATTCCTGAGGAGTCATTCGCCTCACCAGAGAAAGCTGGTCTACGCTTCCCGAGGCCTCTTTGATAGCCACAATGTTAGGTATCTCAGCAAGTCGGGCTACAGTTTCAGGATTAATGTTGATTCCCGTCCTTGAAGGGATGTTGTAAAGCATAATAGGTATACTCACCGCTTCTGCTATAGCTTTAAAATGCTGGTAAAGGCCTTCCTGCGGGGGTTTGTTATAGTAGGGTGCTACAGCCAGAATGCCATGCACTCCAAGTTTCTCGGCTTCTTTGCTGAGTTTTACCGATTCCCGGGTGTTGTAGCTGCAGGTCCCAGCTATTACCGCTCCACGATCACCCACTTCTTCAAGGGCTACCTCAAAAAGGCGCAGTTTCTCTTCATGAGTAAGCGTAGGTGATTCTCCGGTAGTACCTGAAACCACCACACCGTCTGAGCCGTTACGCATTAGAAAGTCCAGTAGCTGGCGAAAAGCCTGGTAATCAATTTCCAGGTCTTCCTTAAACGGAGTTATCACTGCAGTCAGGAGACTACCCCATTCTCTCATTGTAAAACCCCCTCAGCACAGCTCATCGAGCTGAAACTTGCGGTGCAGGGCTTGAATAGCCCGCTCCATGTCTTTTTCCCACACCAAACAGGAAATGGTCACGTGAGAATCACCGGTCTGCAGGATTTCAATTCCTGACTCCTGCATGGCTTCAACAAGCTGTGCCATCACTCCAGGACGGTCAGCCATTTCAAAGCCTACCAGCGACACCTTGGCACAGGGTGCGTTAATAGTCACCGTAAATCCTGCTTTCTCCAGAATCTCTTTTACCAGAGAAGCACGTTGTTCCTCAACCACGAAAGCGGTGTTGTCAGGAAAAAGATTAATAAGGTCTATGCTGATACCTTTTTGAGCCAGAGAACTGAAAGCACGAAGTTTGTTTTCAGGCTTCTCACCCAGCGGTATCACCACCTGGGCCAATCCGGCACGATAGGCAACGCTGTAAAGGGGGCGCAAACCCGTACCCCGTATACCTCGCTCCACGAGGTATTTTATATCGCAAATGATGGTTCCTTCACCATCGTTGGTAAGGCTACGTACCCTGAGCGGCACCCGATATTCCCGGGCTACGCTCATGGCCTTGTGGTGGATTACCTTAGCGCCCTGCTGCACGATTTCTGCGGCCTCGGTGTAGGTGAGACCCCTGATTATCTGGGCTTCGGGAACGATGCGAGGGTCAGCAGTCATTACTCCTTCTACATCGGTGAAAATATCCACAAACTCTGCCTCAAGTGCTGCGCCCAGAACCACGGCAGTGGTGTCGCTTCCGCCCCGCCCCAGAGTAGTTATATCGCCTTCTTCGGTAACGCCCTGGAAACCTGCTACCACAACCACATAACCTTCCTCAAGGTGTTTTCTGATGCGTTCTGGTTCCACTCGAAGAATTCTGGCGTCTCCAAAATTAGAATCAGTAATTATCCCAGCCTGTCCACCAGTAAGCGCAATCGACCGCAACCCTTCTCTCCTCAAAGCCTGAGCCATGACCACAGTAGAAATGATTTCTCCGCAGGACATCAAAAGGTCCAGCTCCCTTGGTTCTACCTGTGAAAATTCCTCTCTGGCAAGACTAATGAGCGTGTCCGTAGCATAGGGAGAGCCTTTTCTACCCATGGCCGAAACCACAACCACGGGAGAAAAACCTTCATCAAGTGCTTGCTTTATTTTCTGAACCGCTCTTTCACGAAGCTCACGGGTGTGCACCGAAGTACCTCCAAATTTTTGCACCACAATCCTCATTGATTCAATGCCTCCTCTATCCTGCTCATAGCCCTTTCAAGAACCGCGTCAGGAGTGGTTAAAGAAACCCTGACAAAACCCTCACCGTACCTTCCAAAGCCGGTACCCGGGGTAACCACCACACCAGCTTTATCGAGTAAAAAGTTTGCAAAACCCAGAGAGTCAAAGCCTGAAGGAACAGGAATCCACACATAAAAAGTAGCCCTGGGTGGCTTTACTTCTATACCCACTCTGGAAAGAGCGCTCACCACCAGGTCTCTCCTTTTCTGATAAACGGGCAGCAGCCACTTCAACACCTCCTCCGTGCGGGCAAGGGCTTCTACTCCAGCCCACTGGATAGCGTTGAAAATGCCCGAATCCACATTGGTCTTAATCCTACCCAGTGCTTCTACAAGCTTTGCGTTGCCTACCGCAAATCCTATCCGCCAACCGGTCATGTTGAAGGTTTTGGAGAGTGAATGAAACTCAATGGCCACCTCCCTGGCTCCCTCAACTTCCAGTATGGAAGGAGCTCGGTACCCATCAAAGCTGATTTCCGAGTAAGCGAGGTCGTGAGCAATTATGAAGTTATAACGCCGAGCAAGCTCCACCACTTCCTTGAAAAAATCGAGAGAAGCAACTTGAGAAGTCGGGTTATTAGGATAATTAATGAAAATCAGCCGGGTTTTCTCCAGAACTTCCTGCGGGAAACGGCTGAAATCGGGCAGAAAGTCGTTTTCCGGAAGCAAGGGCAATTCCAGTGGAATTCCCCCGGCCAGCATAGTACCTATCTTGTAAACCGGATAACCAGGGTCACTGGCCAGAACTATATCGCCGGGGTCCACCACACACCAGGCAAAATGGGCTATACCTTCTTTGGAACCGATTAAGGAAACCACTTCCCGCTCCGGGTCCAGTTTTACCCCAAAACGGCGCAGATACCACTCAGCCACCGCTTCCCTGAACCTGTAAAGACCCCGATAGGAAGGGTAACGGTGGTTCTGGGGCTTTTGCGCCTCCTCACAAAGCTTCTCGATGATGAAAGATGGCGTTGGTAAGTCAGGGTCACCAATGCCCAGATCCAGTATTTCACGCCCTTTCTGCTTTTCCTCGGCTATTTTCTGCTCAATTTGCGCAAAGAGATAAGGTGGGAGCTTCTTGATACGGGTGGCTACTTCCATACTTTGAGAACCTCCTCGCTTAGCTTTCCTTCAAAAACTTCTTCCGCAGGTCCTTCCATAAAGACATCGCTCTGATTATCGGGCCAGGATACAAGCAGAGTGCCTCCAGGAAGATGAATTTGTGCTTCCCTGTCAAGCACTCCTTTTAAAACACCGGCCACCAGAACTGCACAGGCTCCAGTTCCGCAAGCAAGGGTGGGGCCTACCCCTCTTTCCCATACCTTAACCAGTGCTTCTTTCCTGTTTTGAACCTTTACAAATTCCACGTTGGTCTTGTGAGGAAAAAGGGGGTGTTTCTCGATGCTCTCGCCTACTTTTTCCCAATCCCCAGGCAGGTCAAAAATAACCGCGTGAGGGTTGCCCATAGAAACTGCAGTCAATGCGAAGGTTTTCCCATCTACCTGGAGTGGATAATCCACTACTTGCTCAGCATCAACATCTATGGGAATGAACGAAGCCCTGAGTCTGGGCTTGCCCATGTTCACCTTCACCGCAAGCTTTCCATTGCGTTCGGTAACCCGGGGAACAATAATGCCCGCCTTCGTATCCACAGGAAATTCTCTATCCGCCACCCTGCCCCGCTTCCAAAGATATACAGCAAAACAGCGGATGCCGTTTCCACACATTTCAGCCTCACTGCCATCCGCATTGAAAATGCGCATTGCAAAGGGAGCCCGGTCAGAGGGAGCTACCAAAATCACACCATCGGCACCAACTCCGAAATGGCGGTCGCACACTCTTTTCGAAAAAGAAGCTATATCCTTCACACCTTGCAATTCTTTCCACTCAAAAATCACAAAGTCATTGCCCAGACCGTGCATTTTGACAAAGCGCATTTCATTCACCCTCAAGGCCCAGTATTGGCTCCAGACCGAAAATAAAATGCTTTTTACTCACCGCTTCTTTTACAGCCATGATTACTCCCGGCATGAAGGAAGCTCTGGACAGCGAATCATGTCTTATGGTCAGAGTTTGCCCTTCATCGCCAAAAATAACTTCCTGATGTGCGACCAGCCCGGGCAGGCGAATACTGTGCACCCGAATTCCGTTTACCAGAGCACCCCTTGCCCCGGGATAGAGTTCCTCACTTTGGGAAAGCGCTTCACCCTCAACTTTTGGGATTGAAAGCGCCGTCTTTACGGCTGTTCCCGAAGGAGCATCTTTCTTCTGGGGGTGATGCATTTCAATGATTTCTACCCCACGCATGAACTTCGAGGCAATGCGAGCAAAATACATCATTAAAACCGCGCCAATGGCAAAGTTGGGAGCCACCACACAACCTGCATGTCCTGCTTCACTGGCCTGGCGTAAGCGTTCGACTTCCTCTTCCTTGAGGCCAGTCGTTCCCACAACCAGTGAGATTCCTTTCTGCAAGCTTTCTAGATAAACCTCTAAATTTTCGCGAAAAGCCTGGGCGTGGGTAAAATCGATTATCACCTCTGGAGAAGTATCTGTCAGGGCCTTTTTGAGCTTACTTTCTATCACCACACCTATCTTTCCCACTCCAGCAACCTCTCCAGCATCCCTGCCTACTTCGGCAACGTCACAAGCACCAACCAGGGAAAGCTGCTCATCCCTGGTTACCGCTTTAACTATCTCTTTCCCCATCTTGCCCGCTGCACCGGTCACCAAAACTCTTATTGATGACATACGTCTTTCACCCCTGCTTTCTTTAATCTCCAGGGAGAACGTCCCGTCTTATCAGGTCACTCAAACTTTCCGGCCTCACTACAAGCTTAGCTTTACCATCTTTCACGAACACCACGCCAGGACGGGGAATCATGTTGTAATTGGAAGCCATAGTGTGGTTGTAGGCACCGGTTCCCTCCACCACCAGGATGTCCCCCGGCAACACCCGGGGAAGCTCAATTTCAGGAATAATCACGTCTCCAGACTCACAGCACTTTCCCACCACTGACACCCTTTCCCGGCTCCGGTCATGCATCCGGTTGGCTACCAGAGCCTGATAGCGAGCACCATAAAGCACAGGGCGGGGGTTGTCGGTCATTCCCCCATCAACGGCGACGTACTTTTTAATGCCTGGAATCTCTTTGACGGTTCCCACCCTGTAAACCGTGTTGCCTGCTGTGTTCACAATGGAGCGTCCTGGCTCAACAATGAGCCGGGGAAGCGGAAAAGAGTGCTCTTCACACCACGCACGTACTTTCCCAGTTATAGCCTCAACGTACTCGCTAATGGAGGGAAACTGGTCTTTCTGCTCATCAAGATACGGGACACCAAGCCCTCCTCCCAGGTCCAGTTCTTCCAGAAGAAAATCTGTCTCCTTCCAGAACTGGAACATAAATTCAAGCATAACCTCACAGGCTTTCAAAAAGGGTTCCAGGCTGTCAATCTGCGAACCAATATGACAGTGAACACCTCTGAGTTCAAACTGAGGGAAAGCAAGGGCCTTTTTCATTACTTCTCTGGCGACTCCTCCCACAATGGGCAACCCAAACTTGCTATCGATTTTCCCAGTGGTGATGTACTGGTGGGTATGGGGGTCAATGCCCGGGGTTAGTCTGAAAAGGAGGGGCAGTTTTCCATTACGGTAGTTCTTCGCTTCTTCAATCAGAACTTCAAGTTCTGCTTCGCTGTCCACCACCCAGCGCCCTATTCCTTCCCGCAGGACCAGCTCCCGTTCCTGAGCGGTCTTGTTGTTGCCGTGAAAAATAATCCTGTCTGCAGGAAAACCGCTTGAACGGGCAATATAATACTCTCCCCCAGAGACGACATCCAGGAAGAGCCCTTCCTCAGCCACCATGCGGCACATGGCAGAACAGATGAAAGCCTTGCTGGCATAAGCAACAGCATAGTCAGGATAAAGACGCTCAAAGGACTGCCGGTAAAAGCGCATGTTCTCTCGGAGCAAGGTTTCGTCAAAGAGGTAAAGGGGAGTCCCAAATTCCTGGGCCAGCTGGACAACATCACATCCCCCAATTACCAGATGGCCGTGTTCGTTTATCTCCTTTTTACCCAGCATTGTCCCAACCCTCTCTAAGGTTTTTGCCTTTCTTAACATAAGACGCGCCAATTGTCAACGACGATGAGAAACCAGAATGCATCAACCGGGGAAGACCAAGGAAGCATACCCCACCACCTGAGAAAAGTCTCCGCTCACCTCTCCACTGTGGGCGTACTTGAGAAAACGGGGTTGGGGAGCATTTTTAAGCTTCTGGTAGAGCATTAAAATGGCAATCGCCCCTGGACCGCATACACTGACTGAAGCCTGGTGCAAGAAAGCGTAAAAGCCGTCCACGTCCAGGTTCAGTATGTGCGATATCGCCTGATGGTCTTTTCTCTCGGCAACCTCTGCTGGTTCGTAGTGACTGAAATCGCTGCTGGCCACGATGACCAAATTTTTCTCTGCAGAAAGCGCATACAGAGCTTCGGCCACCTGCCGGGCTACTCCCTTTCGCTGGTCAAGGAGCGCTATGGGAAGTATCTTGAAAGGACAGGATACAAAATACTGCAAAAAGGGTATTTGGACTTCAATGGAATGCTCTGCAAAATGAGCCTGCTCGTCAAAAGCAAAGACCGGAAACTTCTCTACCAGAAAACTGGCCGCTTCAAGGTCCAGCACCACTTTTCCCAATGGGGTCAGCCATTCCTCTTCCTCGCTAAGAGCAACCGAAGCGCCATATCCCCGATGATTGGGACCAATGATGCAGAAGGTAGTCTCCCGGTCAATACGAGAAAGAGCAGCAAAGGACCAGCAGGCCACCGCTCCAGAGTACAGGTAACCAGCATGAGGGCTAACCACACCGTTCACCTGCTCGAAAAAGGGCACCTCTTCAAGATTGCTACCTGGCCCCAGGGGTGATTGTTGAAGCCTCTCAATGAGAGATTTGACTTCCTGGGCGCTACCAGGATAAAAATAACCGGCCACCGCGGGTTTTCTAACCATTGCTCACCACTCCCGGTACCTTCGAATTCGCAAACGGATAAAAATCAGTAAAAGCAAAATAAATACCAGAGCCAGTATAATCAGGAGGCTATTTGCACCCCCCAACAGGGCAAAGGAAAGCCAGAGGTAAGGAAAAAGCGCGCTGCGATAGCCATACTGGTAGGACTTCCTGTAAAAAGCAAGTGCCTCCCTGGCCCTTCCTGTTTCCCTAAGAGAAGCAGCTTTCTGAAAATAGAGTTCTCCCAGTTTATCTTTCCAGGTGGGGCGGTTGTCAGAGTCTTTGAGGAAAAGCTGCTCAGCCTGGGCAATCATCCCTTCCAGGTCGCCAACCATCTGGTAGGCCTCAAAAAGTGCCTGGAGTGTTTCCGGCTTCTCGCGCTCTTCAAGGGGTAGGCGCTCTATATATTGGAAAAATTCCTTAACCTTGCCCTCTTTAAGGAGCTCAACCAGGTGCACCTCAGGCTTGACTAAGGAAAATGCCCCTACAACCACGATCCTCATTCTTCCAGCGTCAGCAACCAGGAGATGTCCCTCGTCATCCACCCATAGCCCTTCAGGATGAGAAAAACTGAAAGCTGTATCCCCGCCTTGACCCAGGATGTAATGCAGTGTCCCCTTCAAGTCATACACCTTTACTCGGTGGTTGTTGTAATCAGTGATAAACACCCATTCTCCCTTTATAAACAAGTAACGGGGGCGGTTAAAATGTTCCTTATCATTCCCTTCACCGCCAAACTCAAACAGGAAGCTTCCGTCAGGTTCGAACACCTTGACCAGGTGATGCACCGTATCGGCAACCCAGATTCTTCCCTGAGCATCAACCGCAATGCCCCGGGGATAGTAAAATTCGTCTTTCCCCATACCCTCCTTACCAAATGTGAAAAGGAGTTTTCCGGCTTCATCCAGAATCACTATCCTGGAGTTATCGGTATCAGTAAGGTAAAGGCGACCTCCGCTTGCCCAAATGCCCCGGGGACCTTTGAGAGAAAGCCCTTCCGGCTTGATTGTCGATTGCACCTCGTAGCTTCTTCCACCAAGTACTCGTATCTGGTTTGCCTTCTGCTCAACTACGTAAATTCTGCTCCCATTCCCAGAGAAGGCGATACCAACCGGCCCCTGTAGGCCGTTAACCACTTTAACCAGCTTCCACGAGGAATCAAAGACCAGCAGTCGGTCCTTTTCCCAATCACTGACCAGAATCTCCCCTGAAAGGGGATTCACCGCCACATATGCTGGATACCCAAAAAAAGGGATTTCATTCTCAAAGCTATCCACGACCCGCTCCAGAGTGAACTCCTGAGCCACGGCAAGAGTATAACCTGCAACTAAAAGACACAGTCCCATAAGAAAAATCAAAACGCGATGCCAGTTCCCCTCACGAAACAACCTGAATCAACTCCTTCATTTTGCTTTTCACCTCGTTTTCCACTGCTTCCGGCTCCCCAGAAGTCAAAAAAAGGGGAGGAGAAAAAGCAACAGTAATGGGAAAGGGTTTCGGAAAAGACCTCCCCCGGGGGAAACTTTCGAAGGTGCCCCGTATACCAGCCACCACCACCGGCACTCCGGCCTTAATCAGAAGTTTCACCACCCCGGGCTTGAAATCCGACACTTCACCCTGATTGCGGGTCCCTTCCGGAAACAGACAAACCACTTTCCCCTCTCGCAAAAGAGAAAGCACCCGCTTGATTGCTGACACGTCTTTCTCCCCCCTCCGCAAGGGAAATGCACCAAGCTGCCGTAAAAAAAAGGCAGCTACAGGGTTGCGGAAAAGTTCTTCCTTGGCAACGAAATAGACTCTTCTGGGACAGGCGCAACCCACAACGATGGGGTCAAGATAACTGGAGTGATTAGCAACGATGAGGCAGGGGCCAGAGCGCGGAAAGTGTTCCCTACCTCTCACCCGAAACCGGAAAAAGACCAGTAATAAAAATAAGGCTATGGCTTTGCTCAGATAGTAAACCACTCTGCCCACCAGAGAAAATCTTATGGTTTTATTGTAAGGATTTGTGGAAGCTTAATCAACCGTTACGTAAAGAGAGTTACTCAAAAAGAAAGCGCCAGGCGTCCCCATCGAGGGACGCCTTTCTCGAGAGAGCCTTTTCTCTCTTCAGGAAGGCATTTTTTCGCTCTCCCTCCCACAGTATGCCTTAAGACGAGAACAGATGGAGCGAAAATCCACAACACCCAGGAGCTTTCCCCCCTCAGGGTCAACCACAACTGCCCAGGTTTGCCCGGAAACAAACATAGCCCGCAGCACTTCCTCAAGGGGCGTGAAGGGGGTAACTGTTGCGCACCGCAGTACCTCACCGCTCTCATTTTTGGCCCCCAGGAACCTCTTTTTTTCATCAACAACCAGCACAAAACCCCTACCGTCGGGGTGACGGCTTAGAAAATTCTCTTCCGGGCTCCCGACTCTGCCCTCCCTGACCACAGGCACGCTCTCTTCCAGGACTTCTGAAGCAGTGAGCAAATGCAGGGTATGGAAAAACCCTTTGGCTCCTAAGAACTCTTCCACAAAGGGGTCAGCAGGGCTAAAGAGGAGTTCCTGCACGGTGCCAACCTGAAGGACACGCCCTTTTTTCATAATTCCGATACGGGTGGAAAGCTTTATTGCTTCCTGCAGGTCGTGAGTCACAAAGAGAATGGTCTTTCCCAAACGCCTATGGAGGCGCAAAAGTTCATTCTGGAGCTGTTCCTTGCTGATTTGGTCCAGCGCACCAAAGGGCTCGTCCATGAGGACAATTTTGGGATCCGAGGCCAGGGCTCTGGCCACTCCCACCCTCTGCTTTTCTCCCCCGCTGAGCTCGCGAGGGAAGCGACGCAGGTAGGACTCCTCAAACCCGATAATGTCCAGCAATTCCCTTGCCTTTTCCCTGCGCACCGGGTAAGGAACCCCCATAATGGAGAGGACGTAGGTGATGTTTTCCTCCACATTGAGATGGGGAAAAAGGCCAATCTGCTGGATAACATAGCCGATGCGCCGACGCAACTCTATGGGGTCCCATTCCATAACTTCTTTTCCCTCAACATACACGGAGCCCGAGGAGGGCTCGACAAGGCGGTTAACCATTTTCAAAAGGGTGGTCTTGCCGCAGCCAGAAGGTCCAATCAGGCAGAGAAACTCGCCTTCCTCGAGCTCAAAGGAAACACCGTCCACTGCCCGGATATTGCCTGGATAGGTCTTGGTTACCTCCCGAAAGACGACCACAGGTGGCATGAGACTTAAAGAAGTCCCTTCCTTTCCAGAAACTCACGGGCTACATCCCTGGGGTCCATCAGCTTTTCATCCACAAGATAGTTCATCTCGGTCATCTCTTCGTTGCTTATTTGCCCCTCAAGTCTCCCCAGGACTTCGGCAATGACGGGATATTTATCCAGCGTCTCTTTTCTCACCACAGGAGCACAGAAATAAGAGGGAAAATAGTTCTTGTCGTCCTCAAGAACCACCAAGTCAAACTTTTTCAAAAGACCATCGGTCGAAAAAGCATCAATCACGTCGACTTCCCGGGACACTATGGCTGGATACTTCAGAGCAATAGCCATTTGCCTGGTGGCCTTGAAGCGGAAACCATAGGTTTTTACCAGGTTCTCATAACCGTCCTTGCGTTCAAAAAAGTCCGGCTCAGCACCAAAAACGTAACGCTCCGAAACCCGGGCCAAGTCCGAAAAGGTATTCAGATTGTCCTTTTCGGCTGATTCCCGGCGCACTGCCAGGGTAAAGGTGTTGTTGAAGCCAAAAAGCGGGAGATACACGAGGCCAAACTTCTCCTCATACTCTTTCTTCACCCTTTCGTAGAGTTCCAGCGGGTCAGATACCACCTCATCTTTTCTGAGCACTTCCTGCCAGGATGTTCCGGTGTACTCCGGGTAAATATCAATATCACCCCGCACGATGGCCGGATGCAGAATGGAAGTCGTACCTCCTTCAATAATTAGGCGTTCCACCTCGAGGTCGGTATGCGCTCGTAGCATCTGGACTATGATTTCAGCCAGAATATGGGACTCGGTAAAGGGCTTATTGCTGACCACCACTTTGTCCCCTTGTGCCCAGGTCACACCAAGAGAAAACGCAAACAAGAAAACTACCAGAAACAAGAAACGCAGTGCTTTCATGTGCAACACTCCTTACATCTGAATTCGGCGTAAAAGCCTTTTTTCCAAAAATCCCAGCAAAGTATCCGCTGCTAGGGAAAGTGCAGCCACCAGAATACTTCCTGCCACGATGAGCTCAGTATAGTAAGAGGTGATGCCGCGGAAAATGAGCACGCCCAGCCCTCCAGCTCCTATGAAAGCAGCAATGGTGGAAACTGAAATGGTCATCACCACCACAGTCCGAAAACCCGCCACGATGAAGGGGAGTGCAAGTGGCAACTGTACTCTGAAAAGCAGCTGCCAATCAGTGCTGCCCATTCCCCTTGCTGCTTCCACAATTCCCGGGTCAACGTTTACAATCCCCACGTAGGTGTTACGGACTAAAGGCAAAAGCCCGTAAATGAAAAGTGCAAAGAGAGTCGGCTTCAGGCCGATGCCCAGAAGAGGAATCATGAACCCGAAAAGAGCCAGAGCGGGGATGGTGTAGAGAACTCCGGTGACTGCCAGAACTCCCGAAGCCCAGGAGCGAAAGCGGGTGATAAGGATTCCCAGTGGAATCCCTGCCAGACCAATGAGCAAACAGGCTACAAAAGAGATGTAAACGTGCTCGAACAGGCTCTGCAAAACCAGCTCCCGGCGCTCAAAAAGGAGGAGCAAAACCCGCAGCAGAAAGCCCATAGTCCCCACCTGCTACATGGTGATGATGGTGAAACCTTCTGCGAGAAAGCGGTGCATCCCGGGATGTCCCTTCATGTCCTCAAGCAGGGGAAGACTCTCTTTTTCCACCGCATCCAGAACTTTCATCTTCGCCGAGCAGGCCCGGCAGGCCCCAGCAATCAGACCCTTATCCTTCGTTTCTCGATAAAGCCCGTGCAAAGGGTGCGATGCTTCAGCAAGCAACGGCACCAGGCGAGTGGCGCTTCCCTCAAAAACAATGCGGACCACATCACCCTTTTCATACATGTCCAGAGCGTTAAGAAGGACGTGGATGAAGCACATCTCTTGGTCTCGAAAAACGAAGAAAGCAACTTTCTGCATTGACAATCCCCCTTTTTTCTTCTTTAACCAGAATATGCAGCAAGATATTTCGCGCCAGGTGCAACAAGGGGGGCAATTTCTCAGGCAGGTGGGAAAAGGCGAGCCGCAATCACCGACTCATCTTTCCCCGACGGTGAAGATGGTCTCCTGCATCAGAAGTTCTTCCTCACCCTCAAAGAGGGAGACCTTCAGGCGGTACTTCCCGGGCAAAAGTGGCTGGTTGGAGGCAAGAACTGCGGTCCCTTCCATCCCCGGGAGAACGAGGTCCTCAGACGGTTCCGAGCGCAGGGACAGGTGTTCACCTACACCTTTTCCACTGCCGGAACTTATGCCATTCTTGTGAAAGTGTGCGACTACGCGGGTAACTGCTCATACGGAGTAGCGGTAATCACCATAACCGAAGGATAAAAGGAATCAGGAGCAAAAAGCCCACAAATAAAAATGGCGCCCCCAAGCGGATTTGAACCGCTGCCGCCGCCTTGAAAGGGCGGTGTCCTAACCGGGCTAGACGATGGGGGCGCTTCTTTCAATTTTTACCCTGAATCTGCCCTGCGAACGAGCCTTATTTTATAAGATAGGGCACCAGTAATGCAAGAGCTTTTCCAAAAAAATTTCGGCTATCAACTATTCCTTCACGATAGCACTGGTGGGGCAGGAATCGATAGCCTCATCCACACAAGGAGCATTTTCATCTGCTCCGGGTTTGACCACGCTCTTTCCCTCTGCATTCATCTCAAAAACATCCGGGCACACGTTAACACAGAGTTCACAACCAATGCACTCATCAGCGATTACTTTCAAAGCCATTGCGTATCTCCTCCCTTGCGTTGTTTTAAAAAATTAAACCAGGAGAAATTATAGCATAAATTCCCGGTGTCAAATTTCTTTTAGATATTTTCTTTTTGCCGTACGAAGGCCGGGAGCAGTCTTGAAAAAGCCCTCGATAAAGGAGCGTAGCTCATCACTTGCCAGCTTTTCCTCTTCAAGGTTGACCAGCATGTCCGCTTCAACAAGCACCTGAAAGTCTATGCCGTCAACCTTATCAAAGTTGTGATGGTTGCCCACCAAATAGAGCACCCGCTCCACCACCTGGGGCTGCTCACCAATCTCTTCAAGAATCCTGCGGGCAATCGGTGGTCCGGTAATATGCTGAAACTTCCCCTCTCGACTGCCAAACTTCTTTTCGGCCTCCACAATTCCCACATCGTGGAGCAGTGCAGCAAGGTGAACTGTTCTCTGGGTCACAGCGTCAAGCTTAAGCGCCTGAGCTATATCATGGGCAAAATCGAAAACCCGCCGGGTATGCTCAAGCATAGAGGGGTCTTCCCGGAAAACCTCTTCAAGATGCTGCCACACCTCCTGATACACAATTCATCAACCCCTTTTTTCAAGGTCCCGGAGTTCTTCTTCGCTGAATCCCAGATAATGCCCTATCTCGTGGAGTATCACTTCCCTTAACTTCTTATAGAACGCTTCTCTGCTGGGAGCAACCCGCAGGATGTTGCCCGTGAAAAGTACGATTCGGTCTGGCATGACAAAGCTGTATCCCCTGCCCCGCCGAGGCAGGGGCACACCCTGATAAAGACCCAGCAAAAAAGGAGAACGCCCGCCAAGTTGTGAGGGCTTCTCCTCGACCACAAACTCTACATTTTCCAGTCGGGACCTGATAAGCGGTGGAAGAGAGGAAAGAACAGCTGCCACCATCTCTTCCACGTCCTTTTTCTCCATACTCTGAATTGTAAACCAGAAAGGAAACTCCCTCAAGTATGCTTGAATTTCAAAACACCTTTTTCCTTGCGAACTCTCCTCAATATTTCCGCATACTCTTTCTCGTAAACCACACAACCGGTATTTTCCTGCCTGATTAAAAGTTCCATGCAGGTGTCACAAAGCGTGCACCAGCGGATGGTGTCTTCTTTGCCTTCCATCATCTTGCGAGGAAGATAGGGGTCAGCCAAGGACTGACGACCTATGGCTATCATATCGGTAACTCCATCCCTGATGTTTTTGTTGCCCCAGTAGCGTAGACTTGCCTTCTCTTTCTCTAAGGCTGACAAGTAATTGTTGCCGTCCCTGAAAAGCGAGTAGGCAGAACCTATTATCACTGCTTTGTTAACCGCCTTTTTGGCCTCTTGCTGGAAATAATGATGTAGGTAGACGTAATCGGGAATGCGCTTGTCTGGATGGGCCAGAGCAATGGTCAAAGAAGGGTTACCTGCCGAAACCATTATGAAATCTGCTCCTCTTTCTTCAATGCCCCGAATGAGGTCCAGAGGTTCAGTGAGATCTATTATTGCGTTATCAGGACCCTTGCATCCCTGACCTCCAGGTATGCCTTCCCACATGGTAATTTTGGAGCCCACCAGGAAGTTGGGGTCATTGATTTCTTTCTGGATACGCTCGTAAATCTCAAAAGCAAAACGTCTGCGGTTCTCCCAGGGACCACCATATTTCCAGTTGCGGTCATTATAAGGACGCAGAATCTGGGTTCCAAGATAGCCATGGCAGAGCTTCACGTCCACACCATCAGCTCCACAATTATGAGCGATTTTGGCTGCCAGCACAAATTGGTCGATAATTTTATCCACGTCTTCCTCAGAAAGGAGTTCTCCTCCCAGACCAGGCAGAGGCTTAACACAAACTCTCTTCGAAAACTCGGGGCTACTCAACTCGCCCGAGTGAGTAAGCTGCCAGATAAAAAGAGTTTTGTCGCTTACGCTTTTCATCTCTTTAGTAAAAGCAGTGAGGGCCTTTTCGTTATGGGGTTCAATGGATAGCTGGTGCAGGCGAGCTCGCGACTCATACGAAACGGTTATCGCTTCCAGAAACACCACCCCAGCTCCACCTTCAAAAAGCCTTGAGTAACGGCGGTAGGTTTTCTCGGTGGGGTTACCATTTTCGTCTGCATCGTTACATTCCATGGCGTTGATCACGAAGCGATTTTGTGCTACGCGGTTGCCAATCTGAATAGGGGTAAATAGTGGTTCCTGCGACATAAGCACGACCTCCTTTAAAAGGATTTTTTCTGAACAAAAGCATATCCCTATGCTCTAACAAAGCAAAGCCAGTAAAATACCAGCAAAATATCTGTTTTATACCAGATGAACAGGTGTAAATCCACTCGATAAAACAGAGTGCAGGAAGAAGACTTGCTAAATAACATTCCTGAGGTAGGTAACCAAATTAACCCGGGAACGGGCAATGCCCAGTTTTTTACGTAAGTTCTGGCGGTGAAATTGCACGGCTTTTTTAGAAATGGAAAGTATTTCAGAAATTTCCTTGCTGCTTTTCCCTTCTTTAATAAGCAAGGCAATTTCCAGTTCGCGAGGAGTTAACAAGGAAAGCTCCTGCCGGGAATCAGAGCAAGAATCGGAATAAAGATTAGTAAGCCAAAAAGAAAGGAAAGAAAAATAACGGGATTCCAAGGTGTCCCTCGCAAGGGCTTCCAGCTCCTTCAAGGTTGGCAAGATGTAATCTCTAAGTTGCTTCTCAAAGAAAACCTTCCGTCTTCTCTCCTCCTCCTGTCTCTCCTCAAGAAGCACACGAAGCATTGCGTTCTGGCGCTCCAAATAAGCCACCTTTTCCCTCAAAAACTGCACTTCTTCTTCCAGCTCCCGCACTGGAATAAGGTTCTTAACGTACTCGAGTACCCCGACTACCTCCCGATTTTCATCAAAAAGTGGAAAAGCATAGATTTTCTGCGCCTTTTCTTTTCGGAACTCCAGCCCATCATAAGAAGCAACTTCGGTAACTACCCTCTTCTCCTCAACGGCCCGAATAGAAGGGCAGTTTGGACAGGGAGTTTTTCTACCATGAAAAACCCAGAAGCACTTCTTGCCACGAGCAGGCATCTTGTGCTTGTACCACTGCTGCATAGTGAAATTCAAGTCAATGATGCGGAGCTCAGTATCGAGCAAACTCACTCCATCCGGGACGCTGTTCAGGACCACCCGAAAAATAAAGTTCCCGATCATGTCCCTGAAAAAGCCGTTGTAGGTGAAAGCCCTGTTTCCCATAACCCAAAAACCTCTGAGACAAACCTTGCCGTATTTTTCCCGATTATAGCACATGCTTTAAACAGGAACCTCCAGGAAATTACTGCACACCCTTGCAGGCAAAAACCGGAAAACGTTAAACGGCAAACCTCGAAAAACCAAAGTAAATTAACGCTTGACGCTTCCTGAGGAAAAAATTATAATTGGTGGTGCTTAGCGTGGCCCCATCGAATAGTGGTTAGTTCAGCGGGCTCTCAATCCGCAGGCCGGGGTTCGATTCCCCGTGGGGCCACCAGAATAAATCTCTTAAGAAGCCGCAGCCAGCTCCAGAATCGAGCTTTTGAGTTTCTCCAGAGATTGGCCCTTGGTAATATAAGCACTGGCCCCTGCTCTTTGGGCATTACTCCTGCATTCCTCTTCATCGCATATAGAAAGGACAATTACCTTCAAATTTTTGAAACGCCTGCATAACATTCGGGTCAAGGTCACTCCACTGCTTTTCGGCAGGAACAGGTCCATTATGACCAGGTCAGGACGGGAACGCTCTATCGCATTAACCAACCCCTTTCCATCGAGTGAGTACCCAGCCACCTCAACTCCTTCAATACTTTCCAAAAAAAAGATCAATCCTTGCAAAAAAAGCTCGTTATCTTCAACGATAAATATTCGGATTGGTCGTCCTCCAGAATGTGTAACCCCCACGGCTCTCCCCCCACCGATAAAACGAGGATAACAGATAGGCTTCGCTGGAGAAAGGGTTGAAAGTCACAATCCCGGAAATAGAAAGTCCCAAACTCCCTCTCTCAAGAGCAGGAATGGTATAAGAATGGTATAATAATTATGAAAAAAGGAGGGGGCAGAGGAATATTTTCAGGAAAGAGAAAGATATTTTAAGGCACCTCCTTGAAACCTCAATAAAAGTTCTTGGTTGTTCTTCGGGAACTATAGCCTTTTTTGATGCCTCCAGAAGTAGGTTCGTGATCCTGGCCACACTGAGTATGGCACAAGAGCGCTTGAAGAAGCCTTACCTGAGCGCCACAAGAGGTATTGTCGCTCATGTTCTGCGCACCGGACAACCCCTCATCATCGACGAAGAACACAGTCCCCCCTTTCCAAGGTGGAGGAACAGGAAAAGGGAACGCTGCTCCATCTGTGTTCCGCTACTCGATGAAAAGGGAAATGTCACAGGTATCCTGACTCTCAACAAGCCCCAGGGGGTCTTCCCTCCCGATACTCTTTCTTTCATAAACCTTCTTGCTCAAGAAATAGCCATAATACTTCAGCAAATGTGGCTCAAAAAAGAGAGAGAGAAGGTTCTTAAAAAGTTGAATTCTGCTCTGGACACCCTTGCCAAAATCTCACCATTGATGGATAGAACAATTTACATCGAAAACCTGATTTCCGCGGGCCAGAAGCTGGTCGACGCCACCTTGAGCGTTTTTTTAGATAGCAGTGACTTTCAGAAAGTGGAGTTTCACATATATCCTAAAGCCGAGCCTTCAGGAAACCCTGATATTCAAAAAATTACTGAACTGCTTTCCAGAAGCTTCAAAAAAAACTTTCTGTTCAAGCAGTACGGCGTTATTACTCTTACCAGAAAAGAAAAAGCCCTTCTCGCTGAATACCTGCCTGAGCGCCTTTCCAAAAAACTAAAGTTTCTTGTCTTTTACCGACCCCACCACCTGGGCAAACCCTTTGGATACTTTTTTGCATTCTGCCCCTTTCCCCCCTCTTTGCTTGCCCAGACAGCCTTTCGCTCAGTCATGGACCTCTGGGCAGCGCTGTTTGGTAACCTGCTTCTTTTTCAGCAGAACCTGGCCCTGGCCAGAAAACAGGAACGCCTTGCTCTGGCCAGGGAACTCCACGATGGACTCACCCAGGACATTGCCGGTCTGCAGCTACACTTTCAGCTAATCAGAGAAATGCTTAAAAAGGAAGACATAAAACTATCCAAGGAAACACTATCCCTCATGGAAAGGACCGAACGGGGGCTTTCTGCTTCCTTAGAAAGGTCCCGCGATATCCTGAAAAATCTGAGAGAAGCTACTATTCCCAACCTGCCGCTCAGAGAAGAAATCCAGCAAGCCCTGATGGAGACCTTTATCTTTTCCAAAGTTAAAACTAAGGTCAAAGCGAATGTGAAAACCGAGGAGCTAACTCCCCGGCTCCGGGAAGCAATAATGGCCCTTATACGAGAGGCTGCCCGCAACGTAGAAAAACATGCTCAAGCTACCAAAGTGAAGGTAAAAGTTGGATTATGGAAGGACCACTTCTACGTCATTTTTAAGGACAACGGAAAGGGGTTCAACGTATCACGAATGATTGCAGAAGAAACAGGACAGGGATACGGCCTAAAAGGAATTCAAGGGACCGTAGCTCTCCTCCAGGGGGCGTTTCGGGTCTCTTCGAAAGAAGATAGAGGAACTATCCTGAAGGCGGTGATTCCCAGAAGTGGTTAAAAAAATGGAAAACACTAAAATAGCCATTGTGGATGACCATGCCCTATTTGCTGACGGCCTGAAGGCTCTCTTGGAAAGCAAAACCAAAATCGGCCGCTGCTCTATTTTCACAAGCAGCAAAGAAGCCATCCAGAAAATACCCCTTGAAAAACCGGACATCGTACTTATGGATGTTCATCTCTCTGATGCAAATGGCATCCAGGTTGCCGAAGAGCTCAAATCCCGCCTTCCGGACCTAAAGGTACTGATTCTCACCATGGACGCCTCCAGAGAGCTTCTCATCCAAGCCGTCTCAGCAGGAGTGAACGGTTACCTTCTGAAAGCCGCGCCCTTCTCCAAAATCACCAGTTGCATCGAAGCAGCCCTGCAGGGGGACATGGTCTTTGCAGAAGAAGTCTCGGGAATGTTGCTCGAAGAGTTCAAAAAAAACCTTTCCACTCCCAGAAAAGTCTCTCCCCTGCTTGACGAGCTTAGCAAAAGAGAGAAAGAAATCCTCACCCTGGTTGCCCAGGGTAAAGACAACCAGACCATAGCCAGGGAGCTTTTCATCAGCGAAAAGACGGTCAAAAACTACATCAGCAACATTCTTTCCAAGCTGGGCATTGAAAACAGGATGAAGCTTATAGTCTTCGCCCTGGAAGCGGGAATTCTGGAGTCTGATGAAACCACCAGGCGGGACATCTGATATACTATTTAAAAACTCAAGGAGGGAAGCACCATGAAAAAGTATTTCTGGTTAGCAGTGTTCGCCGTGTTACCTGTCCTTTTTGCAGGGTGTTCGGTAACCACGGTTTCTGAGGAAACAGCCCTGGTTTTGCGGACGGAAATCGAGCAGTTCTTTGATAACTATGAGCAGGCATTGCTTTCTAACGACCTGGACCAGATAATCACCTTTTACACCATACCTTATACCGTCTCTGCCTCTTCCGGATCCAAAATTACTCTGAGTAGCTGGGAAGACCTGAGAACTCATCTCAACACCTACCTGGGACTTGAAGAAAGTGAAATAGTAGAGGACTCTTTTGAAATCTTAGATGTGACTTTCTCGAGCGAAACAAGGGCCATTGTCCTTGCTGAAGAGCACTGGGTGCAGACTGCAGACGGTGAGGGCTGGGAAGCTACCGACAGCCTGCGCATTACTTTAATAAAAGTTAGCGGAAGTTGGAAATTTCAAAAGATAGAGCTTCTGGGCTGGAGAGGGAAGAGGGGATAATATCCCCCTTTTCCTTCTCTTTTCCTTACCTCTTTTTCCACTTGTCCCACTTTCTTTATCTCTTTTTGTGACTTCTGGCCCTTCCTGCCCGATTTATCCCATACGAAAATGAAAGCATCAAATTTCTGGAAGGAGGAGTAAGGATGTATCGTTTATTTCTGGTATTACTGGTAAGCGTAGCTCTGGTTTTGGGATTAGGTGTAGCATTTGCATTCGGTGGGCTTGATCTAAACCTTGAAGACATAGCGGTTGTGGTAGTTGGCGATAGTGGAACTTACACTGGCCCCAGTGAAACTGAAACTGAGACGGAAACCATCAATCAGAACTCAAATGTCAACATAACTGGTCCTTCAACCTGCCAAAACACCTTTATCTGGGGAGTCAGCCAGGATAATCTTATCTACCAGTTTGCAGCTCAGGGAACTGGAGACCAGGATGCAGAATCTGACGACGCCAGTGGTGGTGGTGGAGTGGGTCCCATTTCTGCGGCCCTGGCAATGGGTGGAATTAACGGCAACCTGGCAATGAGCTACCAAGACCAGACCATCATCGCCCCCCAGAATAACGATGCTAACATGTTCACCGTAGTAGAAGTAGAACTTGAGAAAACCGAAATCGAACTCGAAGACATAAGCCTGGAAGATGTAAGTATAGGCAGTAGAATAAGACGTGGGCATCGCTGTCATTGAACACAAACTCAAACCCCTGTGTTAATAATTAGTCACCGACCTGAACATTCACCCAAAGAAGGGGTGGCTCAAAGCCACCCCTTCCAACCAAAAAGGAGGGCAATCGAATGAAAAAAATAAAAAGGTTCACCTTGTGGGTAGGGATATTCAGTATTTTAACGCTGTTCCTTCTTTCCGGCCTGGCCAGTGCCTCAGTTTGCAGGCTGGAGCGGGGGAATCCCGTATCTTCATTTGGTGCGGTAAGCCCGAATAAATCCTCATCGATTTTTAAAAGAACAGATGGAGCTAATCAATATTTCATACCTGCACCAGAAATTGAAGCCTCTTTTGCCGAAGTCCAAAACGATAGCTCGAACAATGCAAATGAAAACAACACTCCTCCCACCATTAACCTTAATCTTTACATAGATCCCATGTTCATAAACATTGAAGGAGACGATATCTTTCAAGCAAATGGTTTCAGCGCAGAAGAAATTGCTGAAATCACCCAGGATGGAGAACTCAACATTGCTACCATAGTGCAGAACATCGTGCAGGTGGGAGTTAACATGAATGTTTCACCCCAGATTAACGTCATCCTGGTCGGTGAACAGGTTGTAGCCCCTGATGTGGTTGTAAACACTCCAGACATCACTGTGGAAGTGCCTGAAAACGAAGAAAATGGTGGAGAGGAAGTATAGCTTAAGAGGAGCTCAATATGAAAAATAAACTGTTGACAGGTTTTATATTGCTGGTTCTGGTTTTCGCGGGATTTGCTGCCGGCTGTAACCAGGCCACGGTTGGAAGAGAAAGTCTTTCCCTCACTGATGAGCTTCCCGAAGGAGTGGTGATAACCTCTTCAGGAAGCGGCATATCCTGCGAAAGTGTTACTGTTGTGACCTGCATAAACGGTGACTGCGAAACCTATCACCACCACGAGTGTGTGGAAATCAAATGAAAGAAGGTGTTTATATGTCCATAAAAAAATGGGTCTTGCCACTTACTGCAATTTTAGCCTTAAGTCTGGTCTTCCTGGGGGGCTGCCTGGGTACGAGTTTCCGAGTCGCCGTGGTAGTCAGGGGAGTGGTTGCCAACCCCGAAGGAGATACCCTCTGCTACATTGACTTTAAAGAAAATCCCCAAATCAGCGAAGGAGTTCCGCTCTCCAATGCAGATCTTCTTATAATTGGAGACGAGGGAACCCGTGTTACAACTGAAACTGACGAAAAAGGAGAATATCGGTTCACAGGCAAAGCTGGTGAAGCCTACGTAATTTATGCCTACAAAGGCAATATAATCGTTAAAAAGGGCATTGCTACGCTCACTCCCAATTCTCAGGAAGCGGGTGAAGCCAATTACTACACTACCTCTCAGGTAATCATCTATGAAGTTGCAGAACGGCTTTACCCGGGAGCTGTGGAAATTGCTGACATACCTTTTCTTGAGCCAACTGACGAAATAGTTCAGGCAGTGAAAAATGTTCTGGCTAATTGCGAAGACGCCCAGGGTGATCCTCAGGTAATAGCCCTGGTAGAAGCCTTGGTCAACAATCTCTTTGGTGCACCTGGAGAAGCAGGAACACCGCCTGTAGTTACTAACGGTGGAAACGAAGGAGAAAATGGAGGTAACGGGGAAACACCTGGAAACGGCGAGGAAGAACCACCGCCTGAGCCACCAGAAGTTCCGGAAGTGCCATCACCGCCATCACCGCCATCACCACCACCTCCACCCGCGCCTTCATTCCCAAACTGTCCAACCTGTGGTTAAACCAACAGTACCCGGGGAAGATACAAGTGAAGACTGGTTGCGAAACTCCAAAAAAACATCACGTAACCGAGAGTTCTTTAAACCCGGTTACGTGATGTTTTTTTCTGCTAAAAGCGCTGCACCTCCTTTGCAAAAGGGCTTTAAGGTCCAGATTTCATTGTTCAAGAGAGGATATGTAAAATGGCTTTCAAGACTCTTTTTCTCTCTTATGCCCCTGATGCGGACCCCAAAAAGCACCTCTCCTTCGTAGATACTGGCAAATATCAGCTCTGGTCGGTTGTTGCAAAAAACCTGGAAGAAGCGCTGAGAAGTGCTCGTGAACTTTACGAAAAAGAAGCTATTGACGCCATTACTCTTTGTCCGGGATTTACTCACAGGGAAGTAGCAGAAATTTTTGAAGCTCTGGGAAGCAAAGCATCGGTGAGTGTTGCCAGAGGAGATGGACCAAGCAACCAGATTGCCCAGGCCGCACTGCAGAGGGAATATTTTGGAAAGTAAAGCTAAAAACTGGTGCGCCCGAGAGGATTTGAACCTCCAACCTTCGGCTCCGGAGGCCGACGCTCTATCCTGTTGAGCTACGGGCGCATTTCCATTAATATTGTAACCAGATAAAACGAGAAGTCAACAAGGAGGTATATTCCTTGAACACGCTTGGAAAAGTGTTGCTTTATCTCGGTATCTATGCTCTGCTCCACTTTGCCTATGAGGTGACTGGCATTGAAACGTTCAAACCTATCTCAGGCGTAGATGAATCAGTATTCGAGCATCTCAAAATCGGTTTCTACGCCTACTTCTTTGCGAGTATAATTGAATACTTTCTGATGAGAAGAAAGAAGCTGCTTTCAAATTTCTGGACTTCACGGATGTTCGCTACCATCTTTGTTCCCTGGTCCATAGTGATTATCTGGTATCTTGCACCGGCTCTGATTGGCAAGTTTGGCTTGCAGGCAGAACTCACCTGGGCACTGACGGTAACTTTTTTATCGGGAATAATCGCCAGGCAGGTAGAAAAAGCACTCGAGTTCAGGGAACTTCCCACAGGTTTTGGTCTCTCTGTTCTGGTTCTGTTTGTTGTTGCTCTGGTCTTCTTTTCTGTTTTCACTTACCAGAAACCCTGGATAGACCTCTTCGTTGACCCACTCACCCTTGGCAGTCACTGAGCGCTGCCAAACCAGACATCTATAATTTCCAGGGCTTTCTCACGCACCCGGGCCGAGTGCAGAGGGTTAGCACAATGGGCGATTTCTTCTGCGACCAGGCTAACCAGACTTTCAGGAACCAGAAAGTTGGGAATGTCTCGTATAAAAACCGCCTGCGGGTAAAGCTCCTTTGCCACTTCATATACTGCAACCTGAGCAGTCGTATAGGCATTGAGCTCCACAAAGTTTTGAACTGCCTCGCTGGAAAGAGGATAAAGGGAAGCTGCAAGTGCCATCCCGCCCTTTTCAGCGTAAATCAAAGCTGCCTCTCCAGAAAAATCCTCAAGCTGAAATTCTCCACGGGAATTCGCTTCCAAGAGATAGACCTGACCGTACTCATTTTCAATATGCACTTTTGCAAAAGCTGACCCCCCGCATTCTGCGGGTAAATCTATTCGGCCGCACAGAAGGCAGGAATTCACCCGAGGCTCTCCAACAACGGCACCACCCAAACAACCCCCTACAAAAAGAATTCCTGCTATCAGGACTGGTAAAATGTGCAGTCTTGACATAGTCTTTTCTCCGTTAATCTCGGCATTTCCCACATGCTAAAACAAAGTAATCGTGCTGACCATAGGAAAAATTTCCTATTTTAAGCACTTTTTCATCCTCAAGAACTGAAAAAGCGCACTACCCAGCTTAACCGGAGGCAATGCACCTTCAAGGGAATAACCGAGCCGCCTGTAAAAAGCGAAAGCACCAGTATTTTCTCCTTCAACGTCCAGAAGCAGGTAGTCTGCCCCAATCCCCCTGGCCCTTATCTCCAGCTCGCCAAGGAGCATGCTTCCCAACCCCCGCCTCTGAAACTCAGGATACACAGCCAGATTGCTGAGGTAAAATTCACCCTGGTTTATCTCACCCAGAGGAGAAATGTGCAGGAGAAATGGAATTCGCTTCCACTCCCGAGAAAGCAAAAGGTAGCGGGCCATTAAAAGGCCGGTGAGTAGCCGCTCCCTGTGTTTCTCGTCAAAGGAACATCCAAGTGCCATTCCTGCTATTCTGCCCTCTTCTTCAACGAAAAGAGCGTGTTGGTAGCTGAAAAGGTTTCTTTTCCGCAAAAAACAGCGCCTGGCGATTACAAATCGTGAAGAGCCCCAGAGCGCTTCAAAAAAAGAAGGAGCAGAGAGAACCAGCAGTTCCGAGAAGCGGATACTCATTTCCCAATTGGGTTGAGCAAGTATAACACGCGCCAAGTCTACCAGCACCCGTTTTTTAAAATCCCGTTCACCAGAAACCTCTTCTTCACCAACTATTGTACACATAAAAAGAAAAGAGGCAGCTCAAGCTGCCTCTTTTAAGCAAACGCGCTCTGTATCAGTTAATCCCTACCTACTACTTGTCGCGCCCGTGAGCATTACCATGACCGTTACCCCAGCCGTTGTTTTGGCCGTTGTTGCCAGAGCCCGGGCCGCTACCATTCAGGTTGCCGTTACCATTTCCTGGATTGGGGCAGTTGCCATTGCCGTTTCCTGGACCGCACCATCCATTATTATCATCGTCGTCGTTATCGTTATCATTGTCATCGTTATCGCTTCCGCCATTTGAACCATTACCACCGTTATTCTCATCAGCACCACCATTGTCTTCATCCTGAGAACCATAATAGTAGTTGTTGGTAATATTGGTGGAATAGTCATAGTAGTTGTATGTGTTGCCATCATTGTTTTCACTATCTCCAGTACCGTCTGTTCCGTTTCCATCTCTGCCATCGTCTCCGCCGCCACCATTGCCTCCACCACCAGTCACGATAACTATTCCACCACCCGGTACTCCTCCACCTGGTGCACCAAAGAGGTTGCGCACAATCGCTGAGGCAAGCTGGGCAACAGTTGCATCCTGCTGGGCATCGCGGCATTCTTTGAGGGCATTTTCTACTGCTTCTATAAGCTCTGGGGTGGGAACAAAGCCTGGGATGTCACTGCACTGCACCTGATCGGGGTAAAGCTGTTTGGCAACTTCATAGATGATCACCTGAGCAGTGGTGTAAGCATTGGCTTCACCGGCATTGTAGCTGTTTCCTTCAGGGATGATTCCCTGCTTCACCCACATGTTATCTTTTACTTTGGCATAGAGGATGTAGCAGGAATCCTGAGCGCCAGATACCTCATACTCTCCACACTGGTTGGTGTAGGTAACCAGGTTGTTGCCGTTTTCTCCCATAAGACTTACTTTGACTTCTGGTACTGGTTCGTTGCCTGAGGAAACCTGAGGATTAGTGCAGGAAGAAACCACACAATCTGAATCAGGTACTGCCACTTTACCCTGAATGCTCACTCCTCCTGGAGCACCAAACTGAGCTCCCTGCTGCAGGCAGCCAGTGAGGAAAAGGAGGAGAAAGAGCAATCCTGTGAGCAGAGCCAGACTTTTAGCAAAATTGAGTTTTTTCATCGTTGTTCAGACTCCTTTCCGAACTTTCTAAAATCTCCAACGTTAGCTCAAAGTATAGGCAGTTTCCTGTGCGAAGTATATGGGAAATAACTCCTATTCCCCTACCAGGCAAGTCCTATTCTGAAATTCAAAATCTCTTCACAATTTATTCAAATTATTTTCCCAGCTAACCCTTATAATAGAAGTGGTGATTTTTATGGCTAAAATACTGGTGGTTGAAGACGAACAGCAAGTTTCTGAGCTGGTAGCCATGTACCTCAAAAAAGAGGGCTTTGAAGTGGAACAGGCCTTTGATGGCGAAGAAGCGCTTCAAAAGCTGCGCCAGCGTCCATTTGAGCTGGTAATACTGGACATTATGCTCCCTGGAAAGGATGGCTTTGAAGTCTGCCGGGAAGTACGGCAGTTTTCGAAAGTGCCCATCATCATGCTCACCGCAAGAGATGAGGAAATTGACCGGGTAGTGGGTCTTGAAATCGGGGCAGACGACTACATACCCAAGCCCTTCAGCCCCCGGGAAATGGTAGCCAGAGTCAAAGCCGTGCTCCGCAGGGTAAGTAATTCGGGAGAAACACCAGGACAAGTAGCAAAGCACCTTAGTTTTCCCGGCTTTTCCATCGACCTTGATGCCTATGAGGTGAAGGTGAGAAATAGTACGCTTGAGCTAACCCCCAAGGAGTTCGAGCTTCTCGCCTTCCTGGCCCAGAACCCTCACCGCGTCTTTAACCGAGAAGAGCTACTGGAACGAGTGTGGGGCTACGATTTTGCTGGAGACTCCCGAACGGTTGACGCCCATATCAAAAGAATTCGCAAAAAGTTTTCTGATGCAGGATTCCCGGCACCCATAAAAACCGTGTGGGGTGTGGGATACCGCTTTGAAATAGAAAAACCATGAAGAGCTCTCTCTTCAGAAAGCTGCTTCTCTCTTATCTAATAGTGGTACTCGCCTCAGTGGGTGTTTTGAGCCTGGTTACTGTGTTTTTGTTTCGTAACTATTACCTGAACCTTAAAGAGAAAGAAATCCTGCAGGAAGGAGAAAATCTCTCCAAAATAATCCTTTCTTACCTTCAGAATGGAAGGCTTCCTGCCAATATACGAAGGATTCTTGAAACCCGTGCCCTCTCCCGGGATATCAGGGTACTCTTTCTTTCTGAAGAGGACCTCTCCAATCCACCGCCTTTCCCTATCCCCCAGCGCCAGCGCAGGTTTCTGGAAGAAGCCCGCAGAAGGCTGATGGAAGGACAGAGAATTTTTGAAAAAGCGACCATTCCTTTTTCCGGGCAGAATTTTCTGCTTGCGGTCTTTCCCCTGAAAGAGGAAGAACGCTTTCTGGGAGCCCTGGCGCTTTTTTCACCCCTTGCCGATACCACCGCCACGGTCAACACCGTTTTACGGCTAACTTTGCTCTCTGGTCTTTTTGCCGTAGGCCTTTCCTTTCTTCTCGCTTTTCGCTTTTCTCGTTCCATCACCCGACCCCTCCAGATGATACGGGAAAAGGCGCGTTCCATGGCCTCAGGCAACTTTGACACGGTCATTGAACTTGAGCAGGAAGATGAAATTGCAGAACTTGCCCAGGACGTGAACTTTCTCTCTCACACCCTGGGAGAAACCCTCAAAACCCTAGAAAGAGAGAAGGCACAGATAGAAAACATCCTTAAAAACATGCAGGAAGGCGTGGTGGCTGTGGACAGAAGTGGAAGAGTGCTCCTTGCTAATCCCGCTTTTTTGGAAAGCTGGAAAAACCTTTTAAAAACAAACAACATCCTGGAGTCCCCGCTACCTGAAAAAGCCAAAGAACCCTTCTTGAGAGCTATTGAGGAAGGAGAGGAAAGCTCGGGAGAGTTTTCACTTCCCGACGGCCGCCATTTCATACTCCTTGTATCTCCGCTCAAGGGAGAAAAAAACGAGCTTTATGGAGCCGTGGGTGTATTCCAGGACGTAAGCGAGCTCAAGAAAATAGAAAAGGTACGCCGCGAGTTCTTAGCCAATGTATCCCATGAGTTGCGCACTCCTCTGACTTCCATCCGGGGGTTCCTGGAAGCCATGATTGATGGGGTTATTGATGAGCAAGAAAGAGAAAAATACCTTCAGATAATGCACCAGGAGACTCTGCGTCTGGGAAGACTGGTTTCCGACGTCCTGGAGCTTGCTCGTCTGGAAAGTGGAAAGGTGGAGCTGGAGCGAAAAGAAGCAGACCTGGCTTCACTCATTGCACGCTCTATTTTAAAACTCACTCCCCAGATTGAAGAAAAAGAGCTGAAAATAAAGACCGAAATCACTCCCGACCTTCCCCGGGTTCTGGTCGATGAAGACCGCATAGAACAGATCATTTTGAACTTACTTGGAAACGCTATTTTTTTCTCTCCCCAAGGTGGGACCATCACCATAACTGCCACTTCAAGAGAAGACTCGGTGGAAGTTAGCATCGAAGACCAGGGACCTGGCATTCCTGAAGAGGAGATACCCTATATTTTTGAGCGCTTTTACCGGGTGGAGAAATCCCGGGCTAAAAAGCACGGAGGATTAGGCCTGGGCCTGGCCATAGCCAAGCAAATCGTTGAGCTCCACGGGGGAGAAATCGGGGTAGAGAGCAAGGTTGGTCGGGGAAGCAGGTTCTATTTCAGGCTGCCGGGGGTTTGAAGACCAAAACACTCTCTAAGACTGCAAAACCACAAAGAGAGAGCCGCAAATCGCGGCTCTCTCTTTGTGGTTTTATTGTTCTTCCTCGATCAATTCTTTGAAAAAATCATCATGGATCTACCTCGACAATTATCAACTGAGAAGGATCGCTGATTGGAACTATCAGAGCGGCAGCCCATTCACCAGATCTTGGGGTGTAATTACCTCCGTTTTGTTCTGCATCCTGCCAAAGATCATAACCAGGATCCCCTGAATTTAAAGTCGTTTGTCCAAGTACTGCCCAGATAGCATTCTGCACTTCTTCCCACGAATAATTATTCCCTGGTTGGTGTCTCGGTTGGTGTCTCTTGTTAATTATGTAATTGACTTTATTCCACTGCGCTTGAGTATAAATAGAGGGACCAGGAATGCTGGAAAGCATTAGACCAGTGTACTCCTTATTAGGGGTTATAGTGTGTTCGGTATCTACGCACCATCCCTCTGTATAACCCTGCAAATAGTCCGGCACACCATCTACCCAGGTGTATTTAAAATATGTATCATTACCTGGATGAGAAACCTCGAATTTAATGTAGTTTTTGGGCAATTCAATGTTCTTAATGCACTGGCAGGGCAGTGTTTCCTCGCATTTTAACGTAAAGTCCAAGCCAGAAACGGAATTATTAACTTCCCTAATATGCTCCTTTGGATTTACAACTGGATAACCGTTGACCAATCTATCTTCATCGGTCACCAGGGCAACTTTGTAGATACCCTTACATAGACCAGTAAATGTGTAGTAACCATTCGAATTAGTAGTGACTTCTTTAGTAAAAGTATAACCACTATTCTCCTGTTTCCATAACTTTACCTTAACTCCTTCTTGACCTTTGTAACCATCACAGGTTTCTCCAACAACCCTGCCACTTATTGTTAAGTCACACTTTGGATTGCTAACCAACCAGAAGTTCTGGTTATAAACATTACCTTGGAGATTAAAATTGTACCATGGTGGGTTTGGTGCTTTGATAGTCATATCGTAAGGTAACGTACTGCTATCAATTTCTACATAATACTGACCGGCTGGAAGATTAGCGAAAAAGTATTTGCCACCGTTCTTGGTTACATATTCCCACCAAATTGCTCCCCCTTTATTTCCTTGGCGCAGCTTAACAGTTACACCGTCCACCCCTTCTCCCAATCCCGAATCATATTGACCAGTAGTACCACCCGGCTTATCCTCAAACACAAATCCAGAAATGGAATACAGTGGTTTTTCAGGTGGTATAAGGTAAAACACCTGATTCGTTACACCACCTGCAGGAAGATTGCTCACTACCCTGGTAAGTGGGGAAGCTGTGTAACCGTCGTATTCTGAAGGAATCCCTACAACTTCAAGAGTGTAGTTTTCACCAGCCACCAAATCGAGAAACGCGAAAGAACCATCAGGTTCAGTGCTATCCAATCGCGAGACTCCGCCTCCAGTAAGCTTTATTTTAACTCCGTTAGCTCCTATCGTTGTGCCAGCAAGGTAAACACTACCGCTTATTGAGCCAGGAATAGGTTGCAACAGGAAATTGTTGTTCAGACTATCCGCATTCAGAGTAACGGTTATGCTATTCGGTGGCGGAGTGCTGGTATAACCCTCTGGGGGGTCAATGGATATGACATAGTTTCCAGCGGGTAGGTTATCGAAAACATATTTACCATCGCTATCTGTCATCGTGGTTCTATTGACTGGACCAGTGAGATAAACAACCACATTAGGTTTGCCTTCACCAGAATCCATGCTTCCGTTTTTATTTTTGTCTTCCCAAACATAACCCTCAATGCGATAGGTCTCCTCAGTCGTAGTTCCACCACCATTGCCTCCACCACCAGTCACGATAACTATTCCACCACCCGGTACTCCTCCACCTGGTGCACCAAAGAGGTTGCGCACAATCGCTGAGGCAAGCTGGGCAACGGTTGCATCCTGCTGGGCATCACGACATGCTTTGAGAGCATTCTCTACTGCTTCTATGAGCTCTGGGGTGGGAACAAATGCTGGTATGTCACTGCACTGTACCTGGTCTGGGTAGAGCTGTTTGGCAACTTCATAGATGATCACTTGAGCAGTGGTGTAGGCATTGGCTTCACCAGCATTGTAGTTACTTCCCTCAGGAATGATTCCCTGCTTCACCCACATGTTTTCTTTCACTTTGGCATAGAGGATGTAGCAGGAATCCTGAGCACCAGATACCTCATACTCACCACACTGGTTGGTGTAGGTGACCAGGTTGTTGCCGTTTTCTCCCATGAGACTTACCTTGACCTCTGGTGCAGGCTCATTGCCTGAGGAAACCTGAGGATTAGCACAGGAAGAAACCACACAATTTGAATCAGGTACTGCCACTTTACCCTGAATACTTACTCCTCCTGGAGAACCAAACTGAGCTCCCTGTTGCAGGCAGCCAGTGAGGAAGAGGAGGAGGAGAAGGAGTAAAGAGGCTACAAGAAGATAATATTTCCTTGACATTTCCAAGACTCCCTTCCTTCAAAGTTTGAATACAAGTTTAGAGAGTCCTGGATTCAAAAACCATCGCCCGAAAGTACTATTTTAAGGTTCCTCAACTCCTATTTCCATGTCCAGTACAATTTGTAACCGTTGTTCACAGAATATCCTGTTTTTTATGGAGTTGAGCGAAAATGAGTAACCAAACGAGAGAAAAGAGAGAAAGCAGGACTGTTTAGATGAAATTTATCAAAAGGCGCAGTTACTCCTGATAATCCACCTTTTGCGAGGCCTCACGGAGCATGTTGTAGAGCTCGTTAGCATCTCTTCCCTTGACAAGGTAGGCATAGGCTCCTCTGCGTAGAGCCTCGTCGCGGTACTCTTCATACATGCTGAGCATGATAACCGGAACCGGCAAGTTTTTTTTGAGCTCTTCAAGAAGGGTTAAACCGTCTGTATCTTGAAGCCGAACGTCGAGAACGATCACATCAGGCCTGAGCTTGTGGAGCAAATTCAAAACTCCCTTGCCCCTGGTGCTTTTTCCCACCACTTTCATGCCGGGTTGATTCTCTATTAAAAACTGCAGGCTCTCCAGCAAAAAGCGGTTATCATCTATCAGAAAAACCTTGACTTCCTCCTTCTTGCAAACCTCAGCGGCTGCTCTCAAACTGAACTCACCCTCCGGTAAAACAACTTTTCAGCATTGTAACCGCAGTCCAGAAAATATTGCTATGGGAAAAAAGTCCTATTTTCACCTTTTTGAAAACCCATATCGATGCTACAATAAGGTCGTGATTGCATTGTCAAACGTAGCCAAAAAAAGAATTGCACGCTCGTTGCTTATAAGGCCGGTACTTGCCTTCTTGTTGGTAGCGTTCCTTTTTTTCTGCTCCCTTAGTGTTTTCTGTGCAGAATCAGTTACCAGGGAAGAGCTCAATGCCTTTTTAAAAGAAACACTTGCTTTCCAGCCTGCGGTAATCAGTGAAGCGAAAGAAAATCCTCTCACTCGTTACGAAGCGGTGGAAACCATACTCAGAGCTATGGGTTATGATTACCTTGCTTCTTTTCTCACCGAAGAGGACCTGAGGGGATTTGGCAAGCTGGAGTTTCCTGCAGAATCCAGAGAAGCGAAAGTGAGCGTTCTTGCTACCCTCCTTTCTCCACCCCTTTTGAAGGGCGATGCAGAGGGTAAGCTGCGTCTTTTCGACTTTTTAACCAGAAAAGAATTCGAATACTTGAAGGAACGGCTCAAAAATTACCAGAGGGAAGGGGTACGCTTTGAATACACCCGGGAAATTGAACCCGGCCTGACCCTCAAGGTATACAAAGAAGGGTTACCTGGTGAAACATTCGGAGAAGGCATCTTTCTTCAGGTGGGCGCTTTTTCAGAAGAAGAAAAGGCAAAACGGGTGAGCCAGTGGCTAAAAGAACTCAACTATTCCACTTCAGTACAGTTCGAGGATGGGCTTTTCAAGGTAAGAGTGGGGCCAGTTGACAAAGAAGAGTTGAGCCTTACTGCTTCACGTTTGAAAAAACAGGGCTTCAATTCTTTCCCGGTATATCTGAAGGCCGGAAAACCCGGTCCCCTTTTCTCTCTTGCACTCCTTTTCGACCCTCAAAAATCAAAGCGCTCCATTTTTCTGGCACTGGCCCAAGACCAGCTGCTGGAGCGGGAAACGCTTTCTTCCCTTGCCCGGCGAAAAGGTGCCCTGTTTGGCATAAACGCAGGCTTCTTTACTCCAGATGGAATTCCCATAGGCCTTCTGATGATTGATGGGAAAATTCTTCGAGAGCCACAGGAAGGATGGTTCGTCTGTGGTTTTACTCCCCAGAACGAAATGGTTATTGGAGAAGTGGTTTTCAAAGCTGAAGTAATAACTTCCAAGGGTTACAGTTTCCCAGTATCAGGTATCAACCGCAAAAACCGCGGTGAAGAACTTGTTTTCTACACTCCAGAATTCGGCCCTCAAACACCGGAACAAAAAGGTGTTGAGTGCATAGTGCGCAGTAAAAGGATCTTTCGCATTGGAACAACCCAGGGTAAAACTTCCATAGAGCCGGGTACCATCGTTCTACAGGGTCAGGGGCGAGGCGCCTCCTGGATGCTTGAAAACCTGAAACCCGGGGAAGAAATCAATTTGAAAATAACGCTTGCTCCCCGGTCAGGAGACCCTGAAATCTGGAAAAAAGTAAATTTCATGATAAGCGGTGGTCCCCTCCTTTTCAGAGAGGGACGAAAAGGACCCTTTGGCGACTTTCGTCAGGAAATTGTGGAAAAGGAACACCCCCGCACAGTGATTGGCAAGACTTCCCGGGGGGAAATTCTTTTTTTGGTAGTCGACGGAAGAAACCCCCGCCACAGCCAGGGATTGACCATCAACCAGCTGGTAAACTTTCTGGAGAAATACCAGGTAACTGACGCTCTTAACCTGGATGGGGGTGGTTCGGTCACTTTCTACTTCCAGGGCAAGGTGCTGAACTTCCCTTCAGACCCCACGGGGGAGCGGAAAATATCAACTGCCTTACTTTTGCGCTGAAACAATGATTTACACCGGAGTCTGCGGCTTCCCCAAAAAGAGAGAGCTCATCTTCCAGAACCTGGACGGAGTGGAAATTCAGGAAACTTTTTACCACCTGGTGAACGAGGCAAAAATTGCCCGCCTGAAATCTGAAGCCCCTCCTGGCTTTACATTTACCATGAAAGCCAACCAGATAATCACTCATTCCTCTACGTCGCCTACTTATCGCAGGTCAAAGCTTCCTGAAGATTTCCGAAAGGAAAACCTGGGTTTCTTTAAACCTACCGAAGAGGTGGAATTCGCTTACCGGCATTCCCTCCTGCTGGCAAAAGTCTTAGAAGCAAAAGCTCTGATATTCCAGTGCCCTCCTTCCTTCAAGCCCAGCGGAGAAAACCTGAAAAACCTCCAGAGTTTTTTCGAAAGCGCTAACCAGGAAAGGCCACAAGAGTTGCTCTTCGGTCTTGAACTCCGTGGGGGATGGCCGGAAGAGCTAATCCAGAAAATCTGCCAGGACTTCGACCTCGTCCACGTGGTCGATCCCTTCCAGGAAAGACCAACTGCAGGCAAGGTCTATTACTTCAGACTGCACGGAAAGGGAAAATACCACTACCGGTACTCAGAAACCGAGCTCCAGGAACTGGTGCAGAGAATAAAACGATTGCCAGAAAAAGAATGTTTTCTATTTTTCAACAATACTTTCATGTATGAAAACGCCTTAGAGATGAAAGCGCTGCTTCTCAAAGGTTCTGAGCGGTCAACATAATCTCCACTTTTTCAACCAGTGCAAGAAGGTCCCTCGGCCGTTCAAGAACATATTCCGGACGCAAATCCAGGACTTTCTCCGGCAACAGGGCACCCCACTTGGCAAAGGCAAAAGCGCAAGGTAGCGACCGCGCTGCAAGAAGGTCATACACGGTATCACCAACGAAAAGAACCTCTTCTTTTTGCACTCCCAGCTTCTCACAGGCCGCCATCAGGGGTTCTGGATAAGGCTTGGGGTGTTGCACCTCATCAGCACATACAGCAACTCTAAACAACCTGCTAATAGGAAACCTTCCAAACTGGGCTTCAAATTCCCTGCGTAATTTGGCAGTAATTAACCCCAGAAAAAGGCCTCTTGCATGAAGCTCCCTTACAACCTCTTCCACTTCAGGGAAGAGATTGGCATCACAAATTTTTTCATCCACGCACCGCTGCCATCTCCTTGAGAACGTTTCCCAAAGTTTGGGTGGAACTCCTAAGCGCTTCATGGTTTCAAAGCCTGGAAGCCCAATCAAGGGATAAAAGAAGGCTTCTGGGAACAATTTGCCTGAAAAATCATGATACACCTTAGCTAAACCCTGAGCCACCAGGCGGTTAGTATCGGTGAGCGTACCATCTATATCGAAAAGTAATGCCCTAAGCATATGTTACCTCCTCCAAAAATTATCAGCCCTTCATTATACCAGAGCCGTCAAGCTCACAAGTAAAAACATTTGCACTTTCCTACTTTTTTGGTAGAATTGAAAATCATTAACCAAGGGAGGGTTCGCTTTGTTTGGACTGCACGATTTCTGGACAGGTTTATCTATTATCCTGTGCATTGCCAGCACCCTGCTCTGTGTTGTTTATGGCGCTCTGAACTGGAACCGGGGCGGGGAGGAAGCGGTGAGCTCTGAAAAGGTGTTGCGTTGGGAAGAGGAAGAAGAAGAGATTGAAGAGTAAAAGGGAGGGGCGAAGATGAATCAAATCGGCATTCTTCTTATTGTTCTGGCGTATCTGGTGATTACCGGCTACCTGGGATACGTGGGGTACCGGCGCACCAAGACCACCACTGATTATCTCCTGGCAGGAAGAGAAGCTCATCCCTATGTCATGGCCATGTCCTATGGGGCAACTTTTATAAGTACCTCTGCAATTGTGGGCTTCGGAGGGGCAGCGGCACTTTTTGGAATGAGTCTTCTCTGGCTTACCTTTTTGAATATTTTTGTGGGAATATTCATTGCTTTTGTCTTCTTTGGACACCGCACCCGGGCTATGGGCTACAACTTGGACAGCCACACTTTGCCCGAACTTTTGGGCAAGCGCTTTCAATCCCGATTTATCCAGATATTCAGCGGAATTGTGATTTTTCTCTTCATGCCCATCTACACTGCCGCAGTGCTCATGGGAGCAGCTCAGTTTTTGGTGGTCAACCTGGGAATGAATTATGAAACAGCTCTCTTTATCTTTTCAGCCATTGTAGCCATATACGTTGTGATGGGCGGTCTGAAAGGAGTTATGTATGCCGACGCCTTCCAGGGAACCATCATGTTTTTGGGAATGATTTTTCTTCTGGTTCTCACTTATGTAAAGCTGGGAGGAGTGGTTAATGCTCATGAGTCCCTCTACCAGCTTAATCCCAAAATAGTGGAAATCATGGGTGCGGCTGGTCACCGAGGTTTCACCCATTTCCCTGCTTTTGGTTCCAACCTGTGGTGGACAGTGCTTTCAACTATCATCCTTGGAGTGGGTATAGGTGTACTTGCCCAACCCCAGCTTGTAGTACGTTTTATGACCGTGCGAAGCAGCCGGGAGTTAAACCGAGCAACCTTGGTGGGAGGAATATTTATTCTGGCTATGACCGGTGTGGCCTTTGTGGTAGGACCGCTCTCCAATGTATACTTTTTCCGCACCATGGGTCAAATATCTTTTCTTGCCGCTAACAAAAACGTGGATGCCATAATTCCGCTTTTCATTCAGAGCGCTATGCCTGCCTGGTTCAACGTGCTCTTTCTGGTCACTCTTTTTGCCGCCGCTATGTCCACCATGAGTAGTCAATACCATACCCATGGGTACCGCCCTGAGTAGAGACGTGGTGGAAGCCTCACTACATAGAAAAAGCACCATCGGAGTGAGTCGCCTGGGAACTTCGATAGCAATACTGTTCAGTACCTTTTTGGCTTGGGGTTTACCCCGCTTTTACGGAGCGGGCTCGGCAATCATCGCCCGAGGAACTGCTCTTTTCTTCGGCCTATGCGCCTCTGCTTTTCTCCCCATGTATGTGGGTGGCATCTACTCGAAAAAGATAACCAAGGCAGGAGCAATAGCCGGAATGCTGGTCGGCTTTTTCGCCAGTATGTTCTGGTTCCTCTTTGTCCACGAGAAAGAGTCAAGCGTACTGCGGGTGTGTCAGGCAATCTTTGGAAGGCCTGCTCTATGGGGATACCCCTGGAACGTAGTCGACCCCATAGTGGTAGCCTTACCCCTTTCAGCTGTGGTCACCATCCTGGTGAGCGCCTTCACTAAAAAGCCAGACCCGGAACACCTCAAAAACTGCTTTAACGGAATAGAAAAGTAATAGAAACGGATTTTCTCCTTGCTCCGGACGTTTAACCCGGAGCAAGGAGAAAGCAAAAGTCAAGATCTTTTTTCTTGGCTTTCGGTAAGCCTTGCCCGGCTGACCAGAGTAGCAATATCCACCCGGTCCTTCAGTTCCAGCTTGCGTAAGATATTACTGATGTGGTTTTTGACGGTGCTTTCGCTTATATAGAGTAGTTCTGCAATTTCCCGGTTGCTTTTTCCTTGTGCTATTAACCGGGCAATCTCTATTTCTCTTGGGGATAACCGCTCAAAAAGGAGCGACCTTTCCTCTTCGGGGTCTTCCTTGCGCATCATCTCAAGCACTTTCATATACACCCCGGAATCCAGTAGCACTTCTCCAGAAAGGCAAGCCCGAATGCTTTTCAAAAGGCGTTCGGGAGAGGAATGCTTCAAGATATAACCCCGGGCTCCTTCTCTAACTGCACGGTAGATAACCTCTTCGCTCTCCTCCACAGTGAGCATAAGCACCGGAAGGTCAGGATTGTCTTTGCGCAATTTACGCAAAACCTGGATGCCATCTTCACCGGAAAGATTGATATCCAGAATCACCAGGTCCACTTCTTGCTCAGGGATTTTTCTTAGAGCCTCCTGATAGCTGTAAGCGACACAAACCACCTCAAAATCCTCTTCCTCTTCAAGAAGCTTGCGCAGGCCAGAAACAAAAATGGGGTGATCATCCACCAGAGCTATTTTGTATTTTCTCATCCTTGAAGCACCTCAAGGGGTATGGTTGCCCGTACTTTGGTTCCTTTGCCCGGCGAGGAAAGAATACGCAACCTGCCTTTCAAGAGACGCACTCGAGTTCTCAGGTTAGTAAGACCAAAATGCTCTCCAGTCGCTTTTCTCACCTCACTTGGTGAAAAACCAACCCCATCGTCTTCGATGGAAATATGAAGTTTTCCATCTTCTCGCACCCCAACCATGACCTTTGCTTCACGAGCGTGAGCATGTCTCTGCACGTTAGAAAGCGCTTCCTGCACTATGGAAACAATGGTCTTGTAAACCCAGAAAGGCATCTTACCGTAACCCAGATGAAACTCCTTTTGCACCTTAACCTGTGGGGGGATAAACTTTTGTACCACTTCTTCAAGCCTGGACTCAAGCTCCCTATTGGAAACAAAGCTCCCTTTTAATTCAGAGAGAATGAACCGCGACTCCTCAATTCCTGCTGAAGTCAAAAGTTTTATTTTCTCTACCAGTAAACGCGTAGCAGCATCTTCCATCGGCAATTTTCCCTCCAGAAAATGAAAATAAATTTGCAAGGAAGCAAGAATCTGGGCTAAACCATCGTGCAATTCCCTGGCCAAGCGGTTTCTTTCTCTTTCTCGAGTAAACTTCTCAGTAGTCTTCAAAAAGTATAGATTATCGAGACAGGACACAGCAAGTGTCGCGACAATGGAAAGAATGAGTAAGTCCAGCAGGTCAAGCTTTTCATTGAGGAAAACCACCAGGACATACTTATCCGTATGAGCAGAAACCATGGGCAAAAGAAGTGATTCCCTACCATTGAACCTCACAAGCCCTGGAAACTTTTTGTCCAGCACTTCTTTTATCGGTTGGTGCAGACTATCGAGCTTACCCCAACTGAGTTCCGCTGGCCAGTTGGCCCTGAACACCCGGTAAGGGCGTCGAGCTGAGAGTTTAAAAACAGCCATCTCCGAAGCGCCAGTGAGCATCCTCACCGAGTTGCTCAACCCTTCAAACACTTCCTCAGCACTTTCAAAACATCTCACGCTGCCAAAAAGAGAGATGATTTCAGAAAGCGCAACGATACGGCTCTCTCGCTGATTGCGCAGGAAGTTTTCCCGCAAAAGCAGGGCAATACTCTCAGCCAGTGCTTCCAGGCGAGGAATATCCCGCTCACTGAAGCGCCGTGATACAGCGTTGAGATTTAAAACGCCCACCACCTCTCCATTCTCATAGGAAACTGGCAGGGAAATTGAGGAGTGCAGACGGCTCCTTCGACGACTCAAATTTTGAGGGTCTCTATCGTCTATGATTAGAGGCTGTCCGCTCTCAGAAACCAGTGCCGAAACACTTGCTTCTCTGGTATCAACTCGCTTTCCCAGGTGCTCTGGAAAAATATTTTTTCCAGCAGCAATATAGAGTTGTTCCGACTCATCTTTGAGAAGTAAAGAACCACTTTCTGAACCAGTCATCTCGATGGCCAGCTCCAAGATGCGATCCAGAATTTCTTTTTCTCGAGGAGAAAAAACCCATTTTTTGCTCTTAATAGAAAACCCCTCCCTTTAGGGGATTATTATAACACGGCTTTTTTTCCTAAAAAAGTGAAATCATTCTCCAATCCTGTGGTATAATTAAAATCGGACAAGGAAATAAAAGTTGTTGAACTTAAAGTGCTGCGCCTGCGGTGAGGAGCAACTCTGAAACCAAGGGTGAGAGAAATGAAGCCCGGTTTGCGCGCTCTCGCAGGCCGGGCAACTTTTTTAAAGGGGGATGCTCATGAAAAGCGAGGCAACTTTGCAAACCAGAAGACTCAACATTGAGGAGTGGATGCGAGAAGTAATCAAGGAAGACGAAATAGACCGCTACCTTGAAAAGGGTCAGGACTTCATAAACGATGAGCGTATTGAAGAATTGCTCAATGCCAATCGCAATCCTGAGCCGACAAAAGTAAGGGAAATACTTGCAAAATCCCTGAGCTTGGAGCGTTTGGAACCTGAAGAAACAGCTACTCTTTTGAACGTGGAAGATGAAGAACTGTGGGAAGAAATTTTTAGCACCGCAGCTTTGGTTAAGAAAAAAGTCTATGGAGACCGCATTGTAACCTTTGCGCCGCTTTACTGCAGCAACTATTGTGTGAACAACTGCCTTTACTGCGGTTTCAGAAAAGATAATGACCGTCAGAAAAGGCGTCGCCTGACCATTGAAGAAGTGAGAAAGGAAGCCGAGGTTTTGGTATCCTTGGGACATAAAAGGCTCATCATGGTCTACGGAGAGCATCCACTCTCTGACATAGACTACATAAAAAGTACCATCGAAGCCGTGTATGAAACTCGAGTGGGTAACGGTGAAATTCGCCGGGTCAACGTCAATGCTGCCCCCATGGATATAAGCAGACTCAAAGTCCTCAAAGAGGTGGGAATTGGTACTTTTCAGGTATTCCAGGAAACCTACCACCACGAAACCTATCGCAAGGTGCATCCCCAGGGAATCAAGGCCAACTACCGATGGAGACTTTACGCTTTACATCGCGCTCAGGAAGCGGGCATAGACGATGTGGCCATAGGTGCTCTGTTTGGACTGTACGACTGGAAATTTGAGGTAATGGGTCTTCTCTACCACACCATAGACCTTGAAAAACATTTCGACGGAGTGGGTCCGCATACCATATCTTTCCCCAGATTAGAGCCGGCAGTGAACACCCCCTTTATCCAGGAAACCCGCTATAAAGTAAACGACCGTGACTTCAAAAGGCTGGTAGCGGTGCTTCGTCTCTCAGTTCCCTATACGGGTCTCATCATTACTGCACGTGAGCCGGCGCATATCCGCAGAGAAGTGCTCCAGGTGGGATGCACCCAAACCGATGCCTCGACCAAGATAGGCATAGGTGCTTACAGCGACCGCTATCAGGAACAGGAGCTGGAAAGACAACAGTTCATGATTGGAGACCCCCGTTCGCTCGATGAAGTAATCCGAGAATTTGCTGAACTTGGATACCTGACCTCTTTCTGCACAGCAGGTTATCGCTGCGGACGGACGGGAAGATATTTCATGGACATTGCCAAAAAGGGGAAGGTCCATCTTTTTTGCATGCCCAACGCCATTTTAACCTTTAAGGAATATCTGATGGACTATGCTTCCCCGGAAACGAGAAAGGTTGGAGAAGAACTTATTTCCAAAAAGCTACCAGAAATCGAACCCCAAACCAGGGCTATCGTCGAGGAATACCTGCAAAGGATTGAAAAAGGTGAGCGTGATCTTCGAATTTGACCACTGGGTTCGGGAAGTAGAAAGAGAACTTCAGAATATTGACGGCTTGGTTGCCAAACTTGAATACCTGGCCAGAGCCCTGAAAGAGCGCTATGGCATAGCGGTAAGGTTTGTAGAAATACTGGGAAAACGGTGGTCACATCTTGCTGGCTGGGGTGGTGAATACCCTTCTCCTCACCTTGAACAGGTGCAGCTTTCCGAAAAACTGGGAATGGTGATTGAAACCAACCACCCCATCTCAGCCCAAGAAATGGAAAGGGTAACTCTCTGGATTAAGGAAAAAGTGCTACCAGTGGTTACCCAGGAAGTCAATTAGGAGTGCCGGAAATATCTGAGTAAGTGGTTAGGAATCTCTAAAGGACTCAAGTTCCTTGAGCATACGATAGGGCTTGGTCAGAATCCGCAAGGGAAGATTTTTCAGGAATTCGGTCAGGTCCTTTTCATATTCTTCGCTCAAGCGCCTGGGTTTGGTAAGCACTCTTTCCACCAGTTCTTCTCCATAAAGAGCCAGCAACTTTTTCTTATCGAATCCGATTTCCAGACCACATTTTTTACATATGATGGACTGCACAATGCCCGCCCGGTAAATTATTTCATGCTCCACTTCTTCCTGGCATTGCAAACAGTAAAGAGAAGTGGTCAGCTTTTCTCCATCCAAACTTTAAACCCTCCTCAAGAACCGCTTTCAACACGGATAGCAAAAGCATCACTTACCACCGAAAGTTTACGGATATGCTCCAGAGCAAGCTGCAACTGGCTTTCCGGAGTATGGTGAGTTAAAAAGTAAATGTGGGTAAGCTGGTCAGGAACGCTCACCGGTTGCTTCACCGCCGAAAGACTTACTCCACAAGCCCCAAACTCAGCAGCTATTTTCCCCAGAACACCAGGGCGGTCATAAGCCAGTATCCTCACACAATACTGGTTAACGACCTCTTTCATAGGCTTAACCGGAAAATTAGCAGTGAAGTTATACCCCGCTCTCCCCCGGCAGGAGTACTTCAAGTTTCTTATCGCCTCTATTATATCACCCACGATGGCACTACCCGTAGCTTCTCCACCAGCACCTGGACCTATAAAGGTCAAATTGCGAGTTCTTGACTTCACAAAGATGGCATTCTCAACGCCATTTACCGAAGCTAAAGAGTGCCAGGAAGGCAGAAGCACCGGATGCACTCTCAATTCAAGCTGATTTTTATCTTTTTTAGCGATAGCCAGAAGTTTTATAACGTAACCAAGTTCCCGCGCGAAATCAATATCTTGAGGCAGTAAAGCGGTAATACCTTCCCTGTACACCTGGTCAACATCCACCTGGGTACGAAAAGAAAGCGAAGCGAGAATAGCAATTTTGTACGCAGCGTCAAAACCCTCCACATCCATGGTGGGTACTGGTTCTGCATAACCAAGCCTCTGTGCTTCTCTAAGCGCTTCCTGGTAGGACACACCCTTCAAGGACATTTCAGAAAGAATAAAATTGGTGGTGCCGTTGACGATACCAAAAATTTCCTCAATGTCATCTCCCAGAAGCTGTTCCTTAAGGGCATGAATTATGGGAATACCCCCGCCCACCGAGCCTTCAAAGAAAAGCTCACTACCGCTTTGCAAGGCCACTTGCAGGAGTTCCTTTCCCTTTTTGGCAATAAGTTCCTTGTTTGGAGTCACCACAGTTTTACCCCGTTCCAGAGCCTCTTTTACAATGCTAAAAGCTGGCTCCAGGCCTCCTATCGCTTCCACCACAATGTCAATGGAATCGTCGTTCAAGATTTCAGCAGGGTCTTCACCGCGCAGCGAGGGAGGAATTACAATGGAACGGCTTCTAATCCAGTCTTTATCAACGATTTTTACCACTTCAACAGTCACACCAAGTGCTCTTTCTATCTCGAACTTCTGTTCCCAGAGAACCTTGACCGTGCCGGAACCTACAGTCCCAAAACCAATAATACCGATGTTAACCCTGGTCCTCTTTTCCTCCATACTGCTCCTCCTTCAAATGTTGATTACTTTACTCAAAAAAGCTCTGGTGCGTTCGTTGCGGGGGTTGTAAAAAATTTCTTCTGGAGTACCCTCTTCTATAATCTTACCATCGTCAATATACACAACTCGGTCAGCAACCTCCTTGGCAAAGCCCATCTCATGGGTCACCACAATCATGGTCATTCCCTCCTGCGCCAGCTCCTTCATAACTTCTAAAACGTCTTTGACTGTCTCTGGATCCAGCGCTGAGGTGGGCTCGTCGAACATCATAACCTTGGGGTTCATCGCCAGAGAACGAGCAATGGCCACTCGCTGCTTTTGGCCTCCCGAAAGCTGCCAGGGATAAGCGTCCTGTTTGTCGAGCAAACCCACCTTCTGGAGAAAGTTTCGGGCTATTTTCTGAGCCTCCTGAAGAGGTATTTTTTTCACCTTGACCGGGGCCAGTGTGATATTCTGGAGGACCGTCATGTGAGGAAAAAGGTTAAAATTCTGAAAAATCATCCCGATGGACTGCCTGACTTTATTCAGGTCCACTCCGTTCTGGTGAATATCCACACCATCCACCAGCACTCTGCCGCTCTGTATCGGCTCCAGACCGTTCAGGCAGCGCAGGAGAGTACTCTTACCAGAACCAGAGGCCCCGATAATCGCTACTACTTCTCCAAAGCGAACTCTGAAGTCAATATCTTTTAAAACATGGTGTTTCCCAAAATACTTGTTAAGACTCTCAACCTCGATGACCCACTCACTCATTGTACTGGAGCCTCTTTTCCGAGTATTTCACCACTTTGGAAATCGCATAGGTCATTAAAAAGTAGAACAAAGCCACTCCCGTCCAGATTTCGAAGGATTTAAAAGTTCTGGTAATGATAATCTGACCAGTACGGGTGAGTTCGGCAATGGCAATGGTGGAAACCAGCGAAGAATCTTTTAAAAGCGCAATGAATTCATTGCCCAGAGGAGGCAAAATACGCACGAAAGCTTGAGGAAGAATCACGTAGCGCATGGCCTGCCCCCAGGTCATACCCAAGGAACGGGCAGCTTCCATCTGTCCCTGGGCAATGGATTCAATACCTCCCCGCACAATTTCGCCCACATAAGCACCACTGTTGATACCCATCGCAATAATTCCAGCAACAAAAGGGTCCAGGTTAAGACCCAGCGAAGGAAGAGCAAAATACACAATGAATATCTGCACCAGAAGGGGAGTACCCCGGATAAGTTCGATATAAGCCGAAGAAATAAGACGAAGAACAGGGTTGGGCCAAACCCGACCCAACCCTGCCAGAATGCCTATCACCAACCCCAGGGCAATGGAAAACGCAGTAACCCTCAGAGTCATTGAGGCTCCAATTAAAAGAGCAGGAAAAGCACGGAAAAGGGCTGCAAAGTCAAAGTGCAAACCTTACTTCCTCCTGAAAATTTTATTGATTGCTACCAAACCACTTATTGTATATCTCGTCATATTTACCAGATTCTTTAATCTTGCGCAGCGCTTCATTGATGGCCTGCAAAAGCTCGACATCCCCTTTACGCATAGTAACTCCGTAGCGGTCCTCACCTTCACGGAAAGTTCCTGCTATTTTCATTTGAGGAAGCATGCGCATCCGGTAAGCAACTTCAGAAAGGTCGTTCACCACTGCATCGGCTCTTCCATTCAAAACCTCCATGTAAGCCTTGTCAATGGTGTCAAAACGCTTTACAGTTACCCCTTCAATTTCGGAAACCGCAAGGTCGCCAGTGGTGCCGATTTGCACAGCAACCACCTTGCCAACCAGGTCTTCTGGGCCTTTAATAGAATCGTTATCCTTCAACACAGCAATGGCTTGAGAGGTAACATAATAGGGATCGCTCATCTCTTTGGACTTTAACCTCTCTTCGGTGATGGAGGTTGAAGAAATGATGACGTCGAATTTTTTGGCATCCAGAGCAGGGAAAATGCCATCCCAAGCAGTATCCACAAAAACAGCCTCAACTCCCAACTCTTCGGCTATAGCCCTGCCCAGGTCAATATCAAAACCCACGATTTCACCGTTTTCGTCATGAAATTCCATTGGGGGATACGTTGCGTCAGTGCCAATGATCAGTTGACCCCTGGCCTTGATTTCATCAAGGGTTGAAGCAAAGGCAAACCCAAAAGCAAAAAGTGTCATAACCAGTACCAATAAACAAACTAAAAATCTCTTCACAAACACCGCCTCCTTTGTTTTCGAAAATAATACCATCCTTCAAGAAACAGTGTCAACGAATCTTCTACCCAACCTTCAAAAACCTGGCTCTGCTCTTTTGGAGAGGTTTTCAAAGCGCGTACAATCCTCGAGAAAGGCAAGCTCCACCGTGCCCACCGGTCCATTGCGCTGCTTGGCAATAATGATTTCTGCAATACCTTTTTTGGGGGTGTTGCGATTGTAATACTCCTCGCGGTATATGAAGATAACCAAATCAGCATCCTGTTCTATAGCACCGCTTTCCCGCAAATCGGAGAGCTGAGGCCTTTTGGGAGTGCGTTGTTCCACTGCTCTACTGAGCTGGGATACTGCAATCACCGGCAAATTCAATTCACGAGCTAATCCTTTAAGCGAGCGAGAAATCTCCGAGATTTCCTGTTGACGGTTTTCAGAGCGCCCATATCCTCTCATAAGTTGCAGGTAATCAACAATGATCAAGCCCAGGTTTTTCTCGGCTTTGAGCCGTCTCGCCTTGGCACGGATTTCCATAACCGAAATGTTCGGGCTGTCATCCACAAATATGAGGGCTTCGGCAAGCCTTCCTGCAGCATGAGCCAGCTCCGGCCAGTCTTTCTCAGTTATCAGGCCTCTACGCACCCGGCTTGCACTTATGCGTGCTTCGCTGCACAGCATACGCTGTGCTATCTGGTCCCGCGACATCTCAAGACTGAAAATGGCCACCGGTATTTTGGCGTGGATACCCACGTGCTGGGCAATGTTCAGGCAAAAGCTGGTTTTACCCATACCAGGCCTTGCTGCAACCACAATAAAGTCAGAAGGGTGAAAGCCGGTGGTCAGGGCGTCGAGGTCCACAAATCCGGAAGGTATGCCAATAACATGCTCATCCCGTCGATAGAGTTCTTCTATACGGTCAAAGGCCTGATTAATGATTTCCTTAAGTGGCACAAAGTCGTAGCGAATCTTTCTCTGGGAAAGTTGAAGAATCATCTGCTGTGCCCGGTCTAAAAGGACGTTTGCATCTTCTTCTCCTTCATAGCTTTCCTTCACGATGCGATTACAAAGCTGTATTAAAGAACGGACTAAAGCTTTTTCTTCAACAATGCGCGCGTAATATTCAACATTAGCAGCGGTAGGAACAGAACTCGCTAAAAGGGTGATGTATTCTATACCCCCCGCCCGTTCCAGCTGGTTCTTTTGTCGAAGTTTTTCGGTGAGGGTGACGATGTCACAGGGTTGGTTCTCACTAAATAGTTCCCAGATGCTTTCAAAAATCAAACGATGATTTTCAAAATAAAAATCCTCTGGCTTGAGAATCTCGAGAACTCTTAAAAGAGCTTCTTTGTCCAGTAAGGCCGAGCCCAACGTAGCCTGCTCGGCCTCCTTACTGTGAGGAGGTATTCTATCGATACTCAGGATTCAGCCTCTCCCTCTTCGGGTATTACTTTTACTTTGACCTGGGCATAGTTGCCCTTACCAAGGTGAATTTTGACTTCCTGTTCTCCCACTTCCTTAATGGGTTCCTCAAGGGCGATAAATTTGCGGTCAAAATCCACTCCCAGGATTTCAGAGATTTTCTTAGCTATTTCCGAAGAAGTTACCGACCCATAGAGCTTTCCTTTTTCCCCAGCTTTGCGGACAAACTCAAGCACCAACCCATCTATGCGGCTCTGCAACGCCTGAATTTCTTCCATTTCTTTTGCTTCACGGAGTGCTCTCTTTTTCTTAAGATGCTCAACCTGAGCCATGTTTGCTGGAGTGGCCTCGATAGCCAGCTTGCGTGGCAGAAGAAAATTTCTGGCATAGCCTGGCTTCACTTCCACCACGTCTCCTTCTCTGCCCAGGTTTTCTACCCTCTGCAAAAGAATTACCCGCATATTATCACTCTCCTTTTACTTCTTCTTAAGAAGCTTTCTAAAATCAAACCAGGTGTCAAAAACTCCCAACCAGGTAAGCACCGTGGAAAAAACTGGTTGCATCACCACAAATATAATTATAATTGCTCTCACTACCCGCTGGGCAATAATTTTTCTGAGAAAAAAGTTGAGGACTGCCACTCCCTGAACCATGAAAAGAATTTGCGTTACCAGTTGTAAATTCAAACCAATCTGGTAAACGAAACTACTCCCACCCAGAAAGAGCAACAACCAGCTCAGAAAGTACATCCAAACCATGGAAGGTGGCAAACGCCACTCACTGAAAGCAGGAAAGGGAGGAAATCTAACCCCTATTCTTTTACCCACCCAACTACCCAGAATAAAGTTCAAAAAAGTGTCAAAAAGGGCAGCAAGAATCAGAATGGCCGGGATGGTCATCTTCACAATTTGCATAAGAGTTTCAACGCTGTTTTCTCCCAACCCCTCTCCCAGGTTACCCAGCATACTGTAAGCTTGACCAAAAGCCTGCTCCATAATATTTAAACTCTCGAGAATGGGATTTTTACCCATTAAAAGAAGCGTTAATCCCACCAGAGCCAGTTTGGAAAGCAGAGAAACCAGAGCGCCGAGACCGATAATTTCTACCCAACCATATCCTCTTTTAACCAGAACTCCCATAAAAATACCCAGAAAGGAAAACCCCACAAAGCAAATTATTGCCTGGTACAAACCTGCAAAAGCAAGAATGATAAGCGTGGCAACTACTGCAGCCAGAAAACCCACTTTGAGATTCCAACGGATGACCAGGAACATCACTGGCAAAGGGCAAAGAAAGCTCAAAATCAAGCCAAAAACAGGAATATATATAGAACCCAGATAAAGAATCACGGTGAGGGCAGCAAAAAACGCGCCCTCTACCGTGGATATTGTTCTCCGCATGCTATCATTTACTCAACAGTGTAAGGCAACAAAGCCATCTCTCTGGCCCTTTTTATAGCCCGAGCCAGCATTCTCTGATGTTTGGCACAGTTGCCGGTAACTCTTTTGGGGATGATTTTTCCACGCTCGCTGAGGAATCTCTGCAGCCTATCAACGTCTTTATAGCTCACTTCAATTTTTTCTATGCAAAATATGCACCCCTTTTTCTTCTTTCTTCTGAAAAATCTTCTTTTAACGTCGTTTCTTTCAGCCATACCGATAAAGCCTCCTTATCAATTCAATCTAATTTAAGCACACTATCATCAGAAGAACTTTCGCTCCCTTTAAATTCCGAAAGCCTCTTTACATCCAGGGCAACTATTTCGTAAACCTTGCGCTTCCTTCCTGAAGCATCTTCATAAGCCCTCACTTGAATTCTACCCTCAACAAACACCCAGTCATGACGGCGAAGGTTTTCCTCACAGAATACCGCCAGGTCTTTCCAAGCAATAACCGTGAAATAATCCAGTATCTCCTTTCCGTCTTCAGAGGTGTACCCCCGATACACCCCCAAGGGGAAACTGGTTACCGGAGTGCCACTCGGCACGTAGCGAAGAACCGGTTTTTGGGTTAGGTAACCAATCAAAAAAACACGGTTCAAAGTAGGCTGAGACATTACTCTTCGCCAGAATCACTACTTTTTTCTGGAGTCATTTCTTCTCCAGAAACAGTAGCACTTACCTCCTCGCTCACCTGGGGCTCACCCCTGGAAGGAGCACTTTTTTCTTTAGCTTCCTGCTCACGAACCAGGATATGCCGCAGAACAGATGGTAAAAGCCTAACCTGACGGCTTACTTCCCGCACCTCCTCCGGAGGCAGAAGCAGGGATACAAAAAGGTAATACCCTTCGGTTTCTTTTTCAACCGGGTAAGCCAGCTTTCTCCGACCCCAAAAATCCACCTTTCCCGTTTCGCCACCACGGGAAACCACTATTTCTTTCACCTTTTCCACCACGCTCTGAACCTCTTCTTCACTGAGCTGTGGCTTCAACAAAAGAGCTAACTCATAATTCCTCAATGAATTCAACCTCCCTTCGGACTTTACGGTCTCGCCTCAGGACGAGACAGGGATAATAAACTCTCTACCAACAGGTTGTTAGGTTCCCTCCTCCCAGGAGGAGAGATATTGTTTTTGCCGCTCAGTCATGGTTTCTACTTTAACCCCTAAGTGCCCCAACTTCATCAGTGCCACCTGACGATCGATTTCTTCGGGCACCTTAAAAACGTCTTTCGGAAGTGTAGAAGCATTTTTCTTAAGATACAACACCGAAAGAGCCTGGTTGGCAAAACTTAAATCCATAACCTCTGGGGGATGACCCTCTGCACAGGAAAGATTAACCAACCGCCCCTCTCCCAACAGAAAAATTCTTTTTCCATCAGGAAGGGTATACTCATCAATCATGCCACGAATTTTCCTTTTGTTCACACAAAGCTTTTCCAGCGCTTCGACATCTATTTCCACGTTAAAATGGCCTGCGTTGCTCAAAATCGCTCCATCGCGCATTTTAAGGAAGTGTTCTCTTCGGATCACCGAAACATTTCCAGTTGCCGTAACCAGCACTTCTCCCCATTCCGCTGCTTCATCCATAGACATGACCAGGTTGCCGTCCATGAACGCCTCCAGAGCACGAATCGGGTCCACCTCCACAACCGCTACCTGAGCCCCCATACCCCGGGCCCTCATAGCAATGCCTCTTCCACACCATCCATACCCTACAACGACAAATCTTTTCCCGGCCAACAAAACGTGAGTAGCGCGCAATATGCCTTCAATGGTGCTTTGGCCTGTACCATAACGGTTATCAAAAAGATGCTTGGTGTCGGCATCGTTGACAGCAATTATGGGATAGGCAAGTTTTCCACTTCGAGCAAGACTCCTCAAGCGAATTACTCCGGTAGTGGTTTCTTCAGTGCCCCCCCAGACACCCTCAAGAAGTGGACCGCCCTCTTTGTGAAGATAAGAAACCAGGTCTGCGCCATCGTCCATAGTGATTTGAGGAGAAAAACTAACCACTTCCTCAATATGACGATAATAAGTATCCCTGTCTTCTCCTCTGATAGCAAAAACCGGGATTTCAAAATCACTTACCAAAGAAGCAGCCACTTCATCCTGGGTGCTCAGCGGGTTCGAAGCGCAGAGGCGAATCTGAGCACCACCTTTCTTTAGGGCCAGCATGAGAACCGCTGTTTCAGAGGTAACGTGTAAACACGCCGCCACTTTCAGCCCTTCAAGGGGTCTGGTTTTTTTCCATTCTTCACCAATGGCAGATACTACAGGCATTTCCCGAGCTACCCACTCAATCTTTTTCCTACCCTCGGGGGCAAGGGCAAGGTCTCTCACATGATAGTCCATGATATCCGCTCCTTTAAATTCCAGCCAATTTTCTAATTGCTTCTACCTGATCGGTTTTTTCCCAACTAAAGTCCGGGTCATTGCGCCCAAAATGCCCGTAGGCTGCAGTTTTCTTATAAATAGGTCTGCGAAGCTTTAAGTTTTTGATAATTGCTCCAGGTCGCAAATCAAATATCTCACGGATAATTTTGAGAATTTCCTGATCTGGTATTTTACCAGTACCAAAGGTATTTACCGACATGGAAACAGGTCTGGCAACACCAATGGCATACGCTACCTGAAATTCACATTTTTCAGCAATGCCCGCCGCCACAATATTTTTGGCAACGTACCTCGCCGCATAAGAAGCTGAACGATCTACCTTCGTGGGGTCTTTACCTGAGAAACACCCACCACCGTGTCTTCCCACACCACCATAGGTGTCCACAATAATCTTGCGGCCGGTAAGCCCAGTATCTCCCTGAGGACCTCCAATCACAAAACGGCCGGTGGGGTTAACAAGGATACGCGTCTTCTCGTCCAGAAACTCATGAGGAATAACCGGCTTTATAACCTGTTCGATAATATCCTCTTTAAGCGCTTCAAGAGCGATATCAGGATGGTGCTGCGCTGAAACGATTATGGTATCGATGCGCAGAGGTTTTCCATCTTCGTAATCAACAGTAACCTGGGTTTTTCCATCCGGGCGAAGGTAAGGCAAAACACCTTTCTTGCGAACCTCAGCTAATCTATAAGCAAGGCGGTGAGCCATAGCAATGGGAAAAGGCATAAGCTCCGGCGTCTCATTGCAGGCATAGCCAAACATCATGCCCTGGTCTCCGGCACCCAGAGAAAGTTCTTCATCCTCGATTTCCTCACCCATTTTGGCTTCCAGAGAACGGTTAACACCCAGCGCAATATCCGGCGACTGTTCATCAATAGCTGTCAAAACAGCGCAGGTTTCAAAGTCAAAACCATACTTTGCCCTGGTGTACCCTATATCCCTGACCGTACTCCTCACTACCTGAGGAATATCAACATAAGAAGTGGTGCTAATTTGCCCGGCCACAAAAACCAAACCCGTGGCAACCAATGTCTCCACAGCCACTCTTCCCAGAGGATCCTGAGCGTAAATGGCGTCCAGAATGGCATCTGAAACCTGGTCTGCTATTTTGTCAGGATGTCCCTCGGTTACCGATTCAGAGGTGATTTGATATCTTCCATTGTCCACATCCTCTCCCCCTTTCCACAGGAACCTCTCTTCCTTTATGTTTTAAAAAATAAATGCCAAAACAACAAAAATAGCCCCCACTCAGGGGGACCAGGAAAAGTAAAGTATCAAAAAGAAAGAGATTTGTCAACGTATATCTTCCAGCAAATCCACGTTTTCCCTCTCCGAATAAACAAGTGGCGCTTTCCTCCACAATTTTTCCAGCTGATAAAAAGAGCGTTCCGCTTCACGGAAAATATGAACTATTAAATCACCATAGTCCAGTAAAATCCATTCCCCAGTATCTTCGCCCTCAACATGCAAAGGCCGGAAAGAATGTTCCTGCATCTTTTCCATAATTTCTTCTGCAATGGCTCGGGTCTGCACGCTTGAAGTGCCACTACAAATCAACCAGAAATCAGAGAAAGGGAAAAGCCCTCTCAAGTCAATCACTACCAAGTCATAAGCCTTTTTACTCCTGGCAGCTTCCTGGGCAATGTGTATCTTTCGCAGAACCCCCTTCAAGGATTAGAAACCTCCTCATCAAAAAAATCTAAAATTATTTTCCTGGCCTCTTCAAAATCAGGTTTCCAGTAGCTAACACCTTCGATATACGTAGGCTCACCAGGCATCATTACAAAACGAATATCTTTTTCCTCCAGGCCTTTATACCACAGGGCAATTCTTATCAACTCTTCCGTCTGGAGGTTGGTAACCAGAGCCGAACGTAAGCTTTCCAAAATTTCGGGAGCTTTTACAATATTATCCAGTTGCTCCATTTTCTCAAGAAGAGCTTGTAGAAATTTTTGCTGTCGTTTTATCCGTCCAATATCTCCAAGCTTATCAGCTCGAAAGCGCACATATTGCAGTGCCTTTTCACCATCAAGCACTTGTCGCCCTGGCGCAAGATCTATAAAGAAATTCTGTGCTTTATCCTGATACTTCATACGTTCCTCAACCTCTATTTCAACCCCACCCAGAAGGTCAATAACTTTCTCAAACCCCTCGTAGTCAACCTCTACAAAATAAGGGATTGAAATACCCAAACCTTCCTCAAGGGTTTTCTTCAAAAGCTTTATTCCTCCAAAAGCATAGGCATGGTTAATCTTGTCATACCGTTCCCGGTCTGGGATATAAAAACGCGAATCGCGGGGAACTGAGTACAGCATAATCCGATTACGCTCGGTATTTAGAAAAACAAGTATTATGGTATCGCTCCGTAAAGGCTTGATGCTATCCTGACCAACCACCAGTATACAGGTATTCTCCGGGGTATCATAACCGAGCACTTTCTTAAAAAGCGCTTCCCTAAAGGGGGCATTAAAAACAAAAAGCATCACAAAACCGGCGAAAAAGCCCAGAAACAGAAAGAGTATTTTAGTCCTGAATTTAGACCTGGTACGTCTTTTTCCCTTCTTTTTCGAAGTTTCCACTTTCTTCAATACCCCACTTTCTTGATTCTACATTCCAGGCTCGAAGGGTGGCAGGATAAATGATTTTCCCGCCAGAAACAAGGTATTTTAACTTCACCTTCAACGAGTAAAAATAAGCCTGATCCAGGTTATTATAAGCTAAATCTCTGATTTTTCTGGCCTCTTCAAATGTCCTTCCAGGTTCACAAATATCGGCCACAAATAAAAGCTTATCAAATTTTCCCATCGTTTCACAGGCTGTAGCATGCCAGCAAATAGCCCGTAAAATCGAAAAATCCTTGACCCCCAGCACTTCCCTGATAAAAGCTGGAGCAGCAAAGGCATGATGAATGGCAGGAATGCTCCAAATTTCCCACCCAACCCAGGGAGGGAGAAAAGAAGACATTTTTTCAAGCGGAAAGTCCCGCAAACAATCGTGCAAAAGACCAGCTAAAAAGGCTTTCTCCTCATCAAGGTGATTACAAGCAGCCAGAGCTGCCGCCTCTTTTGCCACCCTTTCTGAATGCTCAAACCGGCAAGGAGAAAGCATACCTTCCAGCTTCTTTTGAATATGCTCAAATTTCATCTCTATACAGCCCAGTTTTATAGATATAATGTTCAACAGCTTCCGGCAAAAGGTACTTGATTGACTCTCCCCGGCGTACTCTCCTGCGGATTTCTGAAGAGGAAATAGCCAGAGCAGAAACTTCTATAACCCTCACATTATCACGAAAATTCCTGTCGATATTGAGCTTGTAACCAGGTCTTGACGCGGCAACAAAGGTGCACATAGTCAAAAGTTCCTGAGGATTGTTCCAGGTCGAAATCTGGGCAAAGGCATCAGCGCCGGTTATAAAGAATATCTCCGTTTCTTCTCCCCAGAGCTTTCTAAAATAGCGAACCGTATCGATGGAGTAGGAAGGGCCAGGCCTTTCAATTTCTACACGAGAGACGCTAAAGTAAGGATTAGTTACCGTAGCAAGCACCACCATGAGATACCTGTGTTCAGGGTCGGTAATCTTCTGACCAACTTTATGAGGAGGTCTTCCCGAAGGTACAAAAACGACCTCGTCAAGGTTGAAGTAATCGCGCACCTCTTCTGCAGTGACCAGGTGACCATAATGTATGGGATCAAAGGTTCCACCCATTATTCCCTTTCTCGCCAAAAACTCCAAACCTCCAATCCAGCAATTACTCTCGAATTTGTCCCGAACCCAGAACCACAAACTTGTAAGTGGTAAGCTCTCTCAAACCCATAGGCCCGCGAGCATGAAGCTTTTGGGTGCTAATACCAATTTCTGCACCCATGCCAAACTGGCCCCCATCAGTAAATCTTGTCGAAGCGTTTACATAAACCGAGGCAGCGTCTACTTCTTCCACAAACTTCTTAGCTGCAGCATAATCGCTGGTAACTATGGCTTCGGAATGTTTGGTGCCATAACGATTTATATGGGCTATGGCTTCCTCAACACCTTTGACCACCCTAACCGCCAGAATCAAATCCAGATACTCAGTAAGCCAGTCTTCCTCAGTAGCTTCCTGGACTTTCTCCCCAAGTATTGCTCTGGTTTGAGGGCACCCCCTCAGTTCTACACCTTTTTCCCAAAGGGCTTGAGCTGCCAAAGGTAAAAAGGATTCAGCAATGCCTTCGTGAACTAGGAGTGTTTCGCAAGCATTACAAACACTTGGTCGCTGGGTCTTGGCATTGACTACTATCCTGACCGCTTGCTCCAAATCAGCGCTACAGTCCACGTACACATGGCAGTTACCAACGCCAGTTTCAATCACCGGAACACTTGCGTTTTGCACCACTGTATTGATAAGCTCAGCCCCTCCTCGGGGAATAACTACATCAACGTATTCTCTCATTTTCAATAAAGCATTCACTTCTTCATGTTTTCCACTCTGGAGGAGTGAAACAGCGTCTTCGGGTAAGCCACGGGTTTTAAGTGCATCACGGGCTATCTTAACCAGAGCACGGTTAGAACGGAGAGCCGAGGAACTGCCTCTCAAGATGACGGCATTGCCAGCTTTAATGCAAAGCCCGATGCTATCAATAGTAACGTTAGGACGAGCTTCGTAGATGATGGCACAAACCCCCAGAGGAACTCTTACCTTAGAAATTATCAGACCATTGGGCCTTTTGGTGCCTTCGATAACTTCTCCCACGGGATCGGGTAATGCTGCAACTTCCCGCAACCCTTCCGCCATGTCGGCGATTCTTTTCTCAGAAAGGGCAAGACGATCCACAAGAGAACGCTTCATTCCTTTGGCTTCTGCGTCTTGCACGTCCTTTTTGTTTTCTTCTATTACTTCTTCTTTTCTTTCCCAGAGAACATCCGCAAGACAGTTTAAAAAAGCATTTTTCTCCAGAGTTGACAATTTGGCAAGCACAAAAGAGGCTTGCTTGGCCTTTCTTCCTACTTCCAGGACTACTTCATCCATCTTTTTCCTCCTCCTCGAGCAAAATTAAATTGTCCGCATGAATTACCTCTTCTTCCAAGTTTTCACGCTGCAGAACCTTTCTCACCTGGTGGGTTCTTAAACCCGAAATTATCTTTAATTCCTCACTGGAGTAATTCACAAGTCCCCGTCCAATTCTTTTATGAGTAGCATCAAATATCTCCACGCATTCGCCTACTTCAAAATCGCCCTCAATCCCTATAACTCCTGGAGGCAAAAGACTTTTACCTTCGTTCAGCGCCTTCTTAGCACCCTCATCAATAAAAACTTTCCCACCAGGTAGCATTCCAAAAGCTATCCAACGCTTTCTGCTTCGAATGCCCCTTTTCTGAGGGTAAAAGAAAGTACCCACTTCTCGCGCTAAAAAGATATCTTTAATAATCCCAAAGTCTCTACCAGAAGCAATGATTACAGCGGTACCAGAAAGGGTAGCCATGCGGGCAGCCATGATTTTGCTCTTCATGCCCCCGGTCGAAAAATGCGAACCCTCTCCTCCAGCCATTGCCTCAATATTTTCGTCAATGGAGAAAACTTCTTTCACCAGGGTCGCATCTTTAAAAAGACGAGGGTCACGAGTAAACAAACCTTCCACATCAGAAAGGATTACCAACAAATGAGCATCTATCAGAGCAGAAACCAGTGCAGAAAGCCTGTCGTTATCACCAAACTTTATCTCGTCAACAGCAACGGTGTCGTTTTCGTTGACCACCGGAACAACCCCAAGATTCAACAACGTTTCTATGGTGTTTCTGGCATTCAGGTACTTCCTGCGATAGTGGACATCTTCCGGAGCAAGCAATATCTGCCCCACTTTGCGACCATACTTAGAGAAAGCCTCAAGATAAAAGCGCATCAAAATGCTCTGCCCCACGCTGGATAAAGCCTGCTTGAAGGGGATATCCTGCGACTTCCTTACAGAATCTCCCAGGGCAATCATGCCGCAGGCCACCGCACCAGAGGTAACCAGAACCACTTCCTTTCCCTGATCGAGCAACCAGGAAACACTGGCCGCTAAACTCTCGAAACGCTCATTTCTGAACTGCAGGCCTTCAAAAAGGAGAGAAGAACCTACTTTGATAACTATTCTCTTGCTGTGACGTATAAGAGCCTCTCTTTTCATTCTCCCAAGATTTTCAATCCTTTACCATCCCAGTAGAAACGATATGGCCCAACTTCAACCGTGCTCCCTAAAGCCATGCGTTCAAAATACTTCATAAAACCTGACTCGCTCAACCGCTGGTTAAGCTGTTTTTCAAAAACCTTACTTTCCCCTTGAACAGAAACAGCCACTTCTTCAACCAGCCTTCTCAAAAACTCTGACTCAAACCGATACACTCTGGAAGTTTTTGCCTCAGGCTCAGCAACAGGAACAGGAGCCGGCTCTCTTTCTACCTCCTGCTTCCGCAATTCCACCACGCTCTCCTGCAGGGTGTCAAGAAGCTCCTCAATACCTTCCCCAGTCAGTGAGGAAATACCAAAAACCTTCCAACCTTCCTTCTGCAAGGCAGCTTTAAAAGAAGGAAAAGCCTGCTTTGCTTCAGGCACATCGAGTTTGGTGCCTACCACGAAAATTCTTTTCTTAAGCAGGGCAGGACTGTACTGTGTAAACTCTTCCAAAAGCACCCGAAAACGAGTTAGGGGCTCATCTTCATAAAAGGGGGCAAGATCAACCAAACACAGAATAACCTGAACTCTTTCTATATGACGCAAAAACTCAAGCCCCAGGCCTGCTCCTTTGCTTGCATCCTTGATAATTCCAGGTATATCAACCACAAAAAAGCGGTCGCCTTTCCTTTCCACCACGCCTAAAACTGGATAACGGGTAGAAAACGGATAATCAGCTATCAAGGGTTTGGCATTACTGATGACTGAAAGCAGAGTAGATTTACCAGCATTGGGGAACCCAGCCAGACCAACCTCGGCAATGGTTTTAAGCTCCAGTCTTAATACCTTTTCTTCTCCCTGTTCCCCCTTCTCCGCAATACGTGGCGTCCGGTTACTCGGGCTTGCAAAAGCTGCATTACCTCTTCCACCCCTACCACCACGAGCAACGATTACTTCCATGCCATCCTTGACTAAATCAGCAATGAGAACTTCTCTTTCTGCATCGAACACCTGGGTGCCCACAGGAACTTCAATAACACAGTCTTTTCCGTCTTTGCCCTGACGTTTCCCCCGAGAACCAGGTCCTCCTGGTTCAGCCTCAACAAAGTGAAGGAGAGAAACATCGTAAAGAGTCCTCTTGTGGGAAACGGCACGCACTATAATACTACCGCCTTTTCCCCCTGAACCTCCATCAGGACCCCCTCGGGGAACATATTTCTCCCTTCTGAAGGATACCGCTCCATCTCCTCCCTTTCCAGCCTTCACTCGAACCAAAGCTCTGTCCACAAAAACCATGTCTTTATTCACATATCACAGGTTCAATTTAAACCCGGCAGTACCGATACCCACTTCCTTCCTTGCTTTTCCTCAAAACGAACATAGCCTTCCTGTAAGGCAAACAAGGTGTAATCTTTGCCTACTCCAACGTTCTTTCCTGGGCGGATACGAGTACCCCGTTGCCTCACTATTATCGAGCCTGCTTTAACATATTGTCCACCATAGACTTTAACACCCAAGCGCTTCGAATTGCTATCTCTTCCATTTTTGGCGCTACCACCACTTTTCTTGTGGGCCATAACTCACACCTCCTCAGGATGTTTCCACCGCTTCAATGTAGACCAGGGTCTTAGGCTGGCGGTGGCCAATTTTCCTTCGATAGTTCTTTTTAGGTTTGTACTTAAAAACCAAAACCTTACGATCTTTCGCCTTTTCAAGAACAGTACCACGCACTTTAACTCCTTCGAGATAAGGAGTACCAACGCTAATCTGGTCACCATCTTTCACCATTAACACCCGCTCAAAAACCACTTTCTCTCCCTTGTCTCCTACCCAGCTATCAAGTTTTACTGTTGAGCCTTCTTTGACAAGAAATTGCTTCCCTGCAGCTTCAATAATTGCCAGCATAAGCCATATCACCTCCACCAGATCAAGCGATAAAGAATGTACCAAGAATCTCGTAATTTGTCAAACATCCACCAAGTTTTTACTACGCTATTTCTTCAAGCCTTTTGCGAACTTCTTCCTCGCTACCCACTCCCACGATGCTATAGCGTCGCGGCGGGAGATTGTCATCAAATTTCCACTCTATCTTTTTCTTATAAATCCTCTCCAGGCGCTCGATAAATTTTCCACCAATCTCGTCCAGGTACTGCTTTAATTCTGAACCCACAGTTGCACCCACAAATTCGGCACTGCTGTTGCGACATATTTCTTCAAGCTTCCTTAAAAAACCAACCGCAATGGTTTCCAGAGAAAGCACTTTTCCCTCTCCCTTACAATTGCTGCAAGGTTCCTGCAGAAAATAATCCAGGCCCTTTTTAACCCGTTTTCGGGTCATTTCTACCAAACCAAGGTCGCTCATATCTATCACACTACAACGTGTGCGGTCTTTCAAAAGAGAGTTCTCCAGGGTCTTTATTACCTGTTTGCGATGTTCTTTCTTGTTCATGTCGATGAAGTCTATCAAAATTATTCCTCCAATATCCCGCAAGCGAACCTGGCGTGCTATTTCTTCCGCCGCCTCCAGATTAGTCTTTAAAACAGTTTCCTGCAGGTCCTTTTTGCCTACAAATTTGCCGGTGTTCACGTCGACAACGGTCATAGCTTCAGTACGGTCAAAAACCAGATAACCCCCGCTTTTAAGCCACACTTTGCGGCTCAAGGCCCGGGCCAACTCTTTCTCAATTCCAAAGTGCTCAAAGATGTTTTCCCGACTCTCAAAGAAATGCACCCTCTCGCCAAAGCCGGGTAAAAGCGATTCTATAAAGTCCTGCATTTTTTGATAGGCCAAGAAAGAGTTAATCCAAACTCTTTCCATCTCTTCATCAAACAAATCCCGTATCAGGGTAAAAATGAGGCTTGCTTCTTCGTAAAGAACTGCAGGAGCTGCCACGACTTCGGCTTTTTCCAAGATGCGCTTCCAGAGTCTGACCACGGTTTGGATATCCTCTTCAATTTCTCCTTTGCTCCTTCCTTCAGCTACAGTCCTTACAATAATCCCCATTCCCTGGGGGCGGCAGTTCTCAGCTATTTTTCTCAATCTTTCCCGCTCTGAAGAAGACGAAACGCGATGGGAAACACCTATAAAGTCTATTCCCGGCATAAGCACCACGTAGCGTCCCGGAAGCGTGATTTTGGTGCTGACCCTTGCTCCCTTGGTTCCCATTGGTTCTTTGGTAACCTGCACTACCAATTCCTGGCCAGGATGCAAAAGTTCTTCAATCCTGCGAGGCTTCTCTTTGTCTTCAAGTAGCATATCTCCGGCAAAAAGAAAAGCATTTTTGTCAAGACCAATGTTCACGAAAGCCGATTGAATTCCAGGCAACACGTTTTCAACGATGCCTTTAAAAATATTTCCCGCGATATGCAAATCAGTACTCCGCTCAAAGAAAAATTCGACCACCTTTCCCTCCTCAAGCAAAGCAGCACGTACCTCTATTTCAGAAACGTCTATGACCAGTTCCTTCCTCAACTTCGTGAAACCTCCTTGTTGTTGAAAAGCGCTTTCTCTTTAACCACTCCAAGAAGCTCCTCCTTGTCTACATCAACACCAAGGCTTTTTGCAAACTGAAAAGGGTTCAAAAAAAGGCTCTTTCCTTCGAAAACAAAACTGAAAGCATACGCTCCAGCTTGCTGCTCAGGCCGTTCATCTGACACGGAAGAACAAAAACTCACTCCGTCAGGGAGATGTTTCAACACATCCTCCATATTCAACTTTATTTTTTTGGAAAAATAAAAGGTATAAAGAAATCCCCGAATCATCCCAGCAACCTTCTTTTCGCCTGGATGGAGTTTTCCAACTGCTTGCACTCCAAGCTCGAGTGGCAACTCCCGGTTTAAAACAGCACGGAGCTCCTCTTCCTGCAAGCGTTCCGCAAAGAAAACATCCAGATACTCGGCTTTGCTTTCTACACCCAAAGGGGTAGCTGGGGCAAAGGAAACCAGAGGCCTGGGGTTGAAACCCCGAGAAAACAAAACCGGCAAGCCCGCCCTACGGAGAACTCTGTCCCACAAGCGATTCATATCCAGTTGAGAAATAAGGTGAAAAGGAGCGAGCTTAAATTGCATTATACGGTAACCAAAGCGCTGTTCACGTTCCATAGCAGACCCCACATCGCGAACAATTCTCAGTACCAAAGCAGGGTAAAGTGAGTTCTTCACCTTGAGCCCGTTTCAATTCCTGCCACATAAACTGTTTACTCACTCCACAATCCAGATGTTCCCAGGGTAGAATTTCTGCAAAACTTCTTTCTCTGTTAACATAGAAAGCACCGTCCAAACCTTCCTCGTCCATCGCTCCATACCAGTAATCTATCTTAAAAAACTCACTCCAGCTTTCCATTTTAGCACCTTTTGTGTAGGCTTTTTCCAAAACTCTGCTTAGTTTTCGGTCACCCCTGGCGAGCAAAGCCTCAATGAAACTCGCATCCAAATCAGACCAGTGCCAGGAAACCCCTCGCAAACGAGCTAAACCTTTCTCCAGAAGCTGAACTTTTTCCCACAAACTTCTTTTATCTTCCTGAGCAACCCACTGAAAAGGTGTGTGGGGTTTGGGGACGAAGGCTGCCACACTGAGATTAAGTTCCACTCTCCTTCTGGCCACTTTTTTCCCCAAACGTAAAATGCCCTCACAAAGCTTGACAATACCCAGAACATCTTCCTCCCTTTCAAAAGGGAGACCAATCATAAAATATAATTTTACCCTGGCCCATCCCGCCTTGAAAACCTTCTCCAGAGTATGGAAAACGTCTTCTTCGTTCAAACCCTTGTTAATAACCCGGCGCATCCTGTCTGTGCCTGCCTCAGGAGCGAAGGTAAGTCCCTTGCGCCTCACCTTCGCAATGCTTTCGGCCAGCTCCACTGAAAAAAGGTCCATTCTCAAGGAAGGTAACGAAATGTTCACCTTTAAAGGTTCCAGTTCCCGAGCAAGCCGAAATACCAGTTCCCGAATTTGAGAATGATCAGTAGAGCTTAAGGAAACCAGGGACACTTCCTCGTACCCAGTACTTTTAACCAGTTTTTTCGCAAGTTCGACCAGAGAGTCCAGAGAACGTTCCCGCACCGGGCGATAGACCATTCCTGCCTGGCAAAAACGGCAACCTCTTCCACAGCCCCGAGCTATCTCCAGAGGAATTCTATCATGAATAATGCTCACGTAAGGCACCAGCATCTTTTCTGGAAAAGGCACAGCGTTAAGATCCGAAACCACTCTCTTTTTAACGGGTAAGGGCACGCTCTCAGAGGCGATTATCTTTGCTACTCTACCCTGAATATCGTAGTAAACCCGATACCGGGACGGAATATACACGCCTTTTATCTTAGAAAGTTCATCCAGTATTTTATCCCGGTCCTCACCTTTTGTTTCTTTGAGCACCTGAGCGATTTCAGGCACAGCTTCCTCTGCTTCTCCAAGAAAGAAAGCATCAAAAAACTCAGCTACAGGTTCCGGATTAAAAACACATGGCCCTCCTCCTATAACCAGCGGCAAATCTTCTCCTCTTTCTGAAGCTCTAAACGGAATACCAGCCAATTCCAAAAAATACAGTATGCTGGTATAACTAAGCTCGTGCTGAAGGCTGAAACCGAGCACATCAAACTCCTTCACAGGAGTGCGGCTTTCCAAAGAAAAAAGGGGCAACTTTTTCTGAAGCAAAAATTGTCCCAGATCCGGCCAGGGAAGAAACGCCCTTTCAGCACGGCAGAAAGGGAGCGCATTAAAAAGATGGTAGAGAATTCGCAAACCAAGATGGGACATTCCAATCTCATAAACATCTGGAAAGGCAAGGCAAACGTTCACCACGACCTGTCGACTATCTTTGACCACCACATTCCATTCCTTACCCAGGTATCTTCCTGGCTTCTTAAAACGCAGAAGCTGGTTACTCTTAAAAAGCTCCTCTATTTCCATCTCTTTTCACCCACTTTCTATGCTCCGAGCAGCAATGCGATAGATAAAAGCTATTGAAAGGAGGCTCATCATCAACGAGCTACCCCCATAACTCACAAAAGGAAGAGGGATTCCAGTAACTGGAGCCCATCCCAGATTCATAGCTATATTTACCGTCGACTGAAAAAGTAAAATACTCCCCAGAAAAACAACTGCAAACTTTCCTTCCAGCTCAGGCACGCTTCTTGCGATACTGAAAACCAAGTATAACATAATCGAAAGCAGGACGATTATCAAAAACCCTCCGACGAATCCAAACTGCTCACACCAGGAAGCAAAGATAAAATCTGTGTATGCTGCAGGCAAAAAACGCAGCTGGCTTTGAGAGCCTGCAAGAAAACCCTTTCCCAAGAAGCCACCAGCTCCAATAGCAATCAAAGACTGAATAACGTTGTACCCACTTCCCAGAGGGTCTCGTTGAGGATTTATAAACACCAGCAACCTGGCCTTCTGGTAGTCCTTGAGAAAAGGCCAGGATAGAGAAAATAGTGCTACCAGTAAAGCAATTATTCCCAGAATTCTTCTAGCAGAAAAACCACTGAGCAAAAGCCCAACAAACCAGATTACCACCAGCACCAGCGCGGTACCCAGGTCCGGCTCAAGATAAATGAGGAAAGCTGGTATGCCCGTCAGAAAAAGAGTTTTAAGAAATAAACTCCAGTATCCAAACTCCTCTTCTCTTTCTGCAAGGTAAGCAGCCAGAAAAAAGGAAAAGGCGAGTTTTGCAAATTCCGACGGCTGCACGGATTTAGAGAAAAGCCATCTTCGAACCCCAGCTTCATCTCCTTCCCCAAAGAGAAGGACTGCAACCAGAGCAAGTATCATGAGAATGTAAAGCGCCCACTTCCACTCGAAAAATCTACTCACTTCTACTCTTCTGGCAATCAGCCAGAAGAGTAACCAGCCCACAGCCGCCCACAGGGTTTGCCTACCATGAAAACTTGCCAGAGAAAATCCCTCATCTCGCAAAGGATCAACGCTGTACACGGCAAACAACCCACAGATAGTCAAAGCAATGGCAACCAGCAAAAGCCAGTTTCGTTTAGTCATGGCTTTTTCCCCTGTTTTTCAACCACCACTCTATCATTGCCCGAGCAGTACCTGCTGCTTCCCCACTTCCATCTCCACCATGTTCTATCATAACCACGAAAGCAAATTCAGGCTGGTCAGCAGGGAAAAAACCGGCAAACCAGGAATGGTCCTCACCGTGGGGATTCTGAGCAGTACCGGTTTTTGCCGCCAGATCTATTCCCAAATCCGCACAAGCTTTTCCCGTGCCCTGCTTGACCACAAGTCGCATTCCATCTATGACTTTCCTCCAGGTTTCTTCTTTGAAAGAAGCAACTTTTTGCTGAAAAGGTTCAAATGCCAGTATTTCCCCTCGCTGGTTATCAATGACTCTATCCAGAAGATGAGGCTGGCAAAATACACCTCGATTAGCCAGAACGCATATCATCCTGTAAATCTCAAGAGGAGTCACCATCAAGTAACCTTGTCCTATGGCAAGGTTAATAGTATCACCCGGATACCACGGTTCTCCATACTGGCGCCTTTTCCAGATTGGATTGGGGAAAAAGCCCCCAATTTCACCAGGCAGGTCAATCCCGGTCGGTGAACCAAAGCCCAGCAAGCGAGCATATTCTTCGAGTTTTTCAACTCCCAGCTGAAGGCCCAGCTGATAAAAAACAACATTACAGGATTGTGCGATGGCCTCTTTAAAGGAAATCCTTCCATGCCCTCCCCTCTTCCAGCAGGGATATTTCCAATCATTGTGCTCAAAGTATCCCGGGCAGAAAAAAGTCTTTTCATCCAGATCCGGCATTTCCTCAGCAGCAGCAAGAGCAACAAGAAGTTTAAAAACCGAACCAGGAGGATAAAGAGCCTGAGTCGCCCGGTTGGTCAACGGAAAAGATTGATCTCTGGAAAGAGCCTCCCATTCCTCCTGCGACATCCCTTTGCTCAGCTGGTTAGGGTCAAAAGCAGGGGAACTGGCCAGGGAAAAAATCGCTCCTGTACGTGGATTTCCAGCAATAATCACACCTTTTTTGTCTTTCAGCAAATTCATGCAAAATTTCTGAAAAGGCAAATCCAGGGTAAGCGCTATCGAATTCCTAAAATGGGGCGGCTGATTCTCCAGAACCCTCAACACTCTCCCTTTAGCGTCCACTTCCAACTTTTTAAACCCTTTCTCACCCCGAAGCAATTTATCGTAAAAAAGCTCCACTCCTCCTTTACCTGAAAAATCCTGAATGTTGTAATCGCCTTTCTCAACTTCCTGAAGAGTGACTTTCCCCACATAACCCACCACATGAAAGACATACTCTCCATGGGGATAAAAACGCATGGGAATGGTCTCTACAGAAAGCCCCGGTAGTTCCTGGCGCGCTTCTTCAAAACGGATTACCTCCTCAAGGCTCAGGTTGTCACACAAAATCCACTCATTGGTTGAACGCTGCTTGGGATTGATGGCTATTCTCCCTTTGAAAAGTGCCTCAAGCTTAGAAACAGCTTCTTCAAGGCCCAGAGAACCGGGGCGAAAAACAATCTGGAATTGTGGCACATCCTCGGCCAGAATTTCGCCGTTACGGTCGTAAATAATCCCCCGAGGAGCTCGAAGCTCGATTATCCTGATCCTATTGGCCTCGGACTTTTCCTTAAAAATTTCTCCCTGCAAAACACTAATCTGCCAGAGCCTGGCCGAAAGCGCAATAAAGATAATCCCCAGTATCCAGATCAGGACTTCTATTCTCCGGTCCAAAATTGTCTTTTGATTCTCCATTTTTTAACGCTCCTCAGGACCTGAGTTTCCCACGACAAGAAAAATGAGCAAATACCCAACAGCCAGATTAAGAATAAATGTTAATAGTGGAAAATGCTGAAAAAGCGATTCTTTACCCCAGGTCAGAAGAAAAACGGCAAACCGGTTAAGAAATACTTCGATAAACACCAGAAGAGTCAAAAGCACATAAAGCGACAAACCAGAAAAAAACTCTAACCAGAGACCGGTTACAAAAAAAAGGAAGGCGGACTTAAAGAGAAAGCTTCCAAAAGTAGCAAAAGAAAAAATATCCAGTAAAAAGCCAGACAGAATACAAATACCCAGGCCCAACCAGTTTTGTTTCAGCGCACAAAGTATAACCAGCAAAGGAAGTAGCGAGAAATTTCGGAAAATTTCTCCCCAGGAACTCGAAAACAAAAAAAGCAGGATTTGAAGTGTCAAAATTCCAGCCAAAAGATGAGCATGCTTTCGTGCCAGTTTCACAACGTTTCAACCCTTCTCGCCTACAACCACAAAGACCCTGCTGAGGAAATCAAAATCACAGCTGGGACGCAGAATTATTTCCTTAAAAAGCTGACCCGGTTTTTCTACCACTTCTTCCACTTTTCCTACCACTATACCTCTTGGCATCCCCTCACTTATGCCTGAGGTTACCACCAGGTCGCCTTTTTGCACTCCAGCACCTCGGAGAATGTACTCAACACTGCACAAACCGTCACCGCTACCAACCACCATCCCAATATCTCTGGTCCGCTGCACCAGCACACCTGCCGTAAACGAGGAGCTCAGAATCGTCCTGACCACAGCATAACTGCGATACACTTTTTCCACTCGCCCAACCAGCCCCTGGTAGGTAACCACCGGTAAACCTTTTCTGATTCCCTGTTTCTCTCCCACATCGATAACCAGAATCCCTAACCACTCTTCAGGGCTGCTTCCAATTACTTGAGCAGGCACAATTTCAAAAGGTACTTCCTTTTCGATTTCCTGAGCTTCAACCGCCGCTTCAAGTTTTTGAATCCTTTCCCGCAACAGGGAATTCTCATTTTCCAGGATGCCTACTTCCATTTTGAGTCGCTGGTTTTCCTCAAGAAGCATCCGTTTTGAAGCAAAGTATGTACAAACGTTTAAAAAAGACCTTTTGACCACCATACCACCCTGATAAAAACCCTTGCTAACCACCCGCCATTCCTCAACAAAGGGAATACCACCCCTCAAAACCGAAAAAACGAAAAATTGAAAAGAAATAACAGCAATCACGGCTCCCACAATATATACCTTTCTCATAAGCGCGGGTCCGCCTTTAACAAATAATAGTTGATTTCCTTTGTAACCTTGAATTTAAACTCACTGAGCATATTGGGAGTAATTAACACTTTACCTTCGGCATCAACAATGCATATCCCGATTGCCGGGAAACTCTGGACAATCACAGAAAGCGCTTCTCTGCCACCCGCCATTAAAGCAGTAGCCAGAGCATCGCTTAAAGCAGCTTCCCTGGAAACCACCGTTACGCTCTGAAAGTCTCTGCAGGGAAAGCCGCTAAAAGGGTTCAAGATGTGAAAATATCTTTTTCCATCGGCAATGAAAAAGCGAAAATAATCCCCAGAAGTCGCCACCGCTCCTTCCTTCAAGCTTATACTCCCAATGATACCTTCTCCACGAGGGTCTTTGATTCCAATACGAAACTCCCTTCCACTGACCAAGACGGTACCTCCTGCATTGATTAAAAAGGTCGAAATTCTCATTTTGCGAAAAAGGGAGGATATCTTATCGGCGAGATATCCCTTGCCAATACCCCCCAGGTCAACACTGCCTGAACCCAGGAGCTGGGCTTCGCCGTTTTCGGGGTCAATGACCAAACTGGATTTTTGAACATCCAGAACAAGTTTCCGTACCGTGCTTTCGTCTGGAACTGACGGCTTATCACCAGAAAATCCCCAGGCATCTACCAAAGACGCCATAAAGGGGTTAAAATACCCTCCCGTTTTTTGCTGTAAAATCAGAGCTTCCTGCAAAACGGAAATGGTATCAGGAGAAAGCTTGACCCTTCGCCGGGCATTATTCAAGAGGTAAATCTCGCTCTCCGGAGCAAAACGATTCCATTTCCTATCGAGCTCACTAACCAGCTTTTCGACTTCAGGCCTGAGTTTACTAAGCTCGTGAGCTTCGACTCTGATCTCGATGAATGAATCAAACCCGGTAAGATAAAAAGACTCTAAGGAAAATCCCCTCGCCTTCCAAAAAGCAAAAATCAGAGCAACCATCAGCAAAGGGAAAGCCAGTAACCAGGTTACAACCTTAAAATTCATCGCCGAACTACAACAGGAAGAGGCTGCCCGCAAAATGCACAGCAATTCCCCTTAAGACCCTCACAGCGAACTCTATAACCGCTTCTTTTTATAACCGCATTCCCGCAAGAAGGACAGTAAGTGGTAGAAGTCCGGTCCTCAACTACGTTTCCCAGATAAACATAACGAAGTTTCTGGGAAGCGATTTCATAAGCTTTCTGCAATAACTCTACTGATGTAGGAGGCAAATCAAGCTGGTAAGCAGGAAAATAACGAGAAATGTGCAACGGTAGGTCAGGACTCAGCTCATAAATCCATTGTATCATCTTTTCAAAAGATGCAAAATCATCGTTCAAGCCACCAATCAGAAGGTGGGTGATTTCAACATGCACTCCGCTCCGATAAGCACGCTCTATGGTTCTGAGTACTGGCTCCAGCTTCCCTCCACAAATCCTTTGGTAGAAATTTTCATCAAAAGATTTAAGGTCTACATTCATGGCATCAATTAGAGGCAAAATTTCTTCAAGGGGTTGTTCTTCAACATATCCATTGGTTACCAAGACGTTGACCAAGTCCTCTTTCTTGGCTAAATAAGCGGTATCAAAAACATATTCCCAAAAAACGAAAGGTTCGTTATAGGTATACGCAATGCCCACCGAGCTATATCTCAAGGCAAGCTCGACAACCTTTTGAGGCGGAAGTTCCCTAAGGGGAAAGTCTGCTACAGAACTCTGCGATATCTCCCAATTTTGGCAAAATAAACAGTGCAGATTGCATCCTACGCTTCCCAAAGAAAGGATGGAAGCACCCGGTAAAAAATGGTATAAGGGTTTTTTCTCTATTGGATCCATGGCCAACGAAGCAACCTTACCGTAAGTAAGAACAAAAAGCACGCCTTCATGGTTCTCCCTGACCCGGCAATTACCCCTTTTCCCTTCATCAATGAAACAGTGATGGGGACAGAGCAAACAGCGCACTCGTTTATTTTCAAGCTTTTCAAAAAAGCGAGCTTCTCTCATAGATAGTCTTTTCTGAAAAACCTTTCTACCGTAAAACGATAAATTTTAACCGGCTCATAAGGTGCGATACCAGCTTTAGCCCTGGCAATCCTAATTTGCTCCTCAACGGTGTCAACACCCTCTATATCCGGCAACAACAACCCTTTTCTAAAACCGCTTTCCACGATAACCCCATACTTGCGAGGGTCCAGTTCCTCTAAGCTTTCCACTGGCTCAGGAGGGGATAGGACATCAACGGAGATATCCAGCAACTCAAGTTCTTCAGGCGCTACCGGAGGAAAGCGTGGGTCTTCAAAAGCAGCTCCCACCGCATTGTGAATAACTTCCAGAGCCAGGTTCTCTCGTTGAGGGACAAAAGTCCCTATACATCCCCGCAGTCTGCCCTTTTTCTTAAGGGAAACAAAGGCTCCTTTTCTTTCGGTCAACAGAGCAGGATGAATGTCTCGGGGAAGAGGCATAATTGACCCTTTTTCTAAGAAATAAGCAATTGAGCGATAGGCAAGATCTGTAATGTCTTTTCCAAATTTGTGGTTTCTGGGACAATGGGCATTCATAAATTCTCCTCCCTCTGAATTAGCTCAAGAAACCTACGTCCAATAACCACAGCTTGCCAATCATCAAAACTCCTTTCAGGAAAGAGTAAAGAACGAGGAATAAGCCTGCGCCACCCCCGAGGAGGATGTTCACGAAAATAGAGCTTTCTCGCTTCTTCGCTACTCCCTCTTTCGTCAACGAGTGTATAGGAAATTGTTCGTTGTTCGAGAAAACCAACGATCTGCTCTTTCCCAGTACCATCACCGACAGCAACTCTGAAAAATTTGCACTCCGAATTTATTTTATCATACCAGGAGGTAAGCTCAGAAAAGGACATAATAGCTCTGAATAGGACGTTACCATCCAAGTCAAGAATGGCCACACCGATTTTTTCTCGGCCAGGATCGATTGCCAGTATCAGCTTCTGGGAGTTCATTGGAAATAAAAAAAGCCCCCATTAAGGGGGCCAACAAAATCCGGTTTACATTTTCTCTCGAGGCACATAGTGAGTATGCAAGAGATGATGCGCTTTTTCTCCGTTAGGCTCGCCCAAAAACTCCTCATAAAGCTGCTTAACAGCCGGATTTTCGTGAGACTTGCGCAGGGGGAGCTTACGGTCTACCTCATAAATGGCTTCAATGCGTCTCATCCGTATTTCAAGGTTAGTGGGAATAGGCTGACCACCACCACCAATACACCCTCCAGGACAAGCCATTATCTCAATAAAGTGGTAGTTTGCTTCTCCCGAGCGCACTCGGTCCAGAAGTTTGCGTGCATTACCCAGGCCATGAGCCACTGCTACATTAACCGCGGTTCCATCAATGTTAACCGTGGCCTCTTTAACGCCCTCTATTCCACGCACGTCATAGAAATCAATTTTACCCAGAGTTTTACCAGTGAGAATTTCATAAACCGAGCGCAGCGCTGCCTCCATAACGCCTCCTGTGGCACCGAAAACTGCAGCAGCCCCAGTGGATATACCCAGCGGGTCATCGAAATCCTCTTCAGGCATTTCTTTCAAATCAATGCCTTTTTCTTTTAGCATGCGTGCTGCTTCCCTGGTAGTCAGTGAGTAATCTACATCCTGGCAACCGCTGGACCTCATTTCATCACGCTGACATTCAAATTTTTTGGCTGTGCAGGGCATGATGGAAACAACCACCATGTTGTTGGGGTCGATACCCAGCTTCTGGGCGTAATAGGTCTTGGCTACAGCTCCAAACATTTGTTGCGGCGATTTGCAGGTAGAGACATTCTCCATGAGGTCGGGATAGAAATGCTCCATAAACTTAATCCAGCCCGGGCTACAGGAGGTTATCAAGGGAAGTTTGCCACCCTTTTTGAAGCGGTTGATAAACTCGGTTCCCTCTTCGATTATGGTCAAATCAGCCGCAAAGTTGGTATCAAAAACTTTGTCAAATCCAAGCCTCCTGAAAGCAGCCACCATTTTACCAGTGGAAACTGTACCTGGTGGCAAACCAAAAGGTTCCCCAATGCTCACTCGTATTGCCGGAGCAGTCTGCAAAATAACAAATTTGTCCGGGTCTTCAATGGCATCCCAAACCATTTCAATGTGGCTGACTTCAGACAGAGCACCAGTAGGACAGGAAAGTATACACTGACCACAGTTAACGCATACACTCTGTCCAAGGGGCAATCCTAAAGAGGGACTGATAATAGTGTCAAAGCTTCGGTTGGCAAAATCAATTGCAAAAACCGTTTGCACCTCGGCACAGGTACGGACACAGCGACCACAAAGAATACAACGGTTAGCATCTCTCTTTACCGAAGGACTGCTCTGGTCTACTTCGTAAGTTTTTCGCTCACCCTGAAAACGGATTTCCCGTACTCCAAATTCATAGGCCAGTTCCTGAAGCTCACAGGAACCATTGCGGTCACAGAGCTGGCAATCCAGAGGATGATTGGAAAGCAAGAGTTCGAGATTAGTCTTCCGGGCCTCTCGAACTTTTTTAGAAACGGTCCGGATTTTCATGCCTTCACGAACCGGAGTAACACAAGAAGCCACCAGATTGGGTTGGCCCTCCACTTCAACCACGCAAATCCGACAGCCACCCCAGCTACTCAATCCCTCCATATAGCAAAGAGTAGGGATGTGGATTTTCTCCATCTTACAGGCTTCAAGTATGGTAACACCATCAGGAACTTGAACTTCTCTGCCATCAATAAAAATGGTAACCAGTTTTTCACCCATTTCGATCTTTTTCGCTCCCTCAACAACTTTAGCCATCGATCTCCTCACTCCTCCAATCAATTTCTATTTGGCATAAACCATTTTTTTCTCAAGCTTACAAACGCCCACCGGACAAGTTTTGCCCTCAACATGAGCGGCAAATTCCTCTTCGAAAACCTGAAGACAGCGCAACAAAGGATTGGGTGCTGCCTGCCCCAGTCCACAGAAAGCGGTAGCTTTCATATTCTCTCCCAGCGCTTTCAGCAAGACAAGGCTTTCTCTGGTTCCCTTACCCCTCTCGATATTTTCCAGTATTTCGACAATTCGCTTATTACCGATACGACAAGGCGTACACTTACCACAAGACTCGTGTAAGAAAAACTCTGCAAAGCTCTTTACTACGTCAACGATGCAATGGCTATCATCGATAACCGTGAGTGCTCCTGAACCCAGAGCGGAATTGTATTTGGGAAGCGTATCGAAAGCCATAGGTACATCCAGAAGTTCCGGTGTCATGGTTCCACCCGAAGGTCCCCCAGTTTGCACCAGCTTAAGACCACGTCCTCCGGGAATACCTCCTCCAATTTCAAAAATCAGCTCTCGCAGAGTAATGCCCATAGGCACTTCTATAAGCCCTGCATTAACAATATTACCGGTGAGAGTAAACACCTTGGTGCCGGGACAAGTAGGAGTACCAATGTTTTTAAACCATTTCGCACCATTGAGAATTATAGGGGGTATGTTGGCCAAGGTTTCTACATTATTGATAACAGTAGGTTTACCCCACAAGCCCTTCTGGGGAGGATAAGGAGGTTTGATGCGGGGTTCACCTCTCCCGCCCTCTATAGAATTAAGAAGTGCTGTCTCTTCCCCGCAAACGTAAGCACCAGCTCCTTTGCGAATTTTAATATCAAAACTAAAGCCTGAACCCAGGATGTCCTTTCCCAAAAGGCCATATTCTCGAGCCTGGTTAATGGCTTTCTCCAGATGTGCAATGCTTTGAGGATACTCTGCGCGTACATATATGTACCCTTTCGAAGCTCCAACCGCATAGCCCGCTATGGTCATTGCCTCGATAATGGAATGCGGATCGCCCTCAAGGATTAATCTGTCCTTAAAGGTACCTGGTTCTCCCTCGTCCGCATTGCATACCACAAATTTTTCCTCGCCAGGAGCTTTGTAGGTAAATTCCCACTTCAGCCCGGTCGGAAAACCTGCTCCACCACGGCCCAAAAGACCTGAAGCCTTTACCTCCTCTATCACATCCAGGGGTTTCATCGAAGAGAGCACCTTGGCCAGAGCCTGATACCCGTCACGGGCAATGTAATCTTCTATGTTATTAGGGTCTATAAAACCACTGTTGCGCAAGACCACCCTCCGCTCTTTTTGAAGCGGAAAAGTTGATACCAGCTCACCAACACCACCAGAGGAAGGCGTTTTAAAGCGCAGTTCCTCTACCACGCGACCTTTAAGCAGATGTTCTTCAACTATTCTTGGAACATCCTGGGGGTGAACCGGAGCGTAGATGACGTTGTCGGGATATATTACTACAAAAGGCGAAGGTATTTCACTCCCCAAACTCCCAGTCTCCAACACCTGTACTTCTTGCGAAAGACCTCGTCTTTTGATCTCTGCAGAGAAAAGCTCTTTAATCTGCAAAGCCCCCAGGGGTACAGAATTGCTGCTTACTTCCACAAGCACATGCGCCCTGTAAAGCATACTCATCCCCCTTCACTGACGGTAAAGAGCCAGTATCTCCCGGATTCTTCCTTCCGAAAGATTACCGTAAGTTGTTTCATTAATCATCATAGCAGGAGCAACACCACAAACTCCCAGGCAGCTGGTAACTTCAAGGGTAAAAAGACCATCCCTTGTGGTTTCTCCTTCTTTTATGCCCAGCTCTTTCTTTAGAATTTTAATCACATCAGTTGCACCTCTAACATGACAGGGAGTGCTCTTACAAACTCGTATCACATACTTACCCACAGGTCTGGTTTCCAGAAAGGAGTAAAAAGTGGCCACCCCATACACCTTGCTTGCTGGAACACCCAGTTTTTTGGAAACCCTCTGAAGTACAGGTTGGGGTAAGTATCCAAACTTAGCATTCAAATCCTGCAGGATGCACAGGAGAGGAGTTTCCTCTCCTGCATAGCGGTCAATTATCTGGTCCACTTCTTCAAAAAGCTTGTCATCAACAGTAATAGCGCCCATCATCCCTCTTCCTCCTCAACCATTGCCATTTGCTGATACTTCTTCATTACTTTCTCGAGATCACAGCGCAAGCAACGCTCGGCTTCCAGACGTGCAGCTTCCTCGTCCAGACATAATTTAACCTCGGCAAAACTGCATACTCTTTCTCTAACCGGAATCTCGCGCGGCCTTACGCGAGGAATTTCTTTTATCACTGGTGGTTCTTCTATAATCGAAGGACGTTCAGGTTGCACCACCAGCTCCTCTTCCTCGCCTTTCACCTCTTTGAGATAATCATGTATACTAAAAGCAGCCTTTTTGCCGCAGGCCATAGCGCTTACGACCGTTGCTTCAGCACCAATCATGTCTCCACCAGCAAAAACGCCGGGTAAAGAAGTAGAAAGAGTATACTTATCCACAACCACGTTGCCGCGATGATCCAGGGTAATACCTTCAGCAAATCCCTCCAGATTCGGAGCCTGACCCACGGCTGCCACCACCAGATCGCAATCCAGGACAATTTCTGCACCTTCAATAGGTACCGGTCTTCTTCTTCCGCTACGGTCGAACCCAGAGAGACGCATCCTCTGCAATTTTATACCCTTGACATTCCCTTTTTCATCACCCAGAATTTCCAGAGGAGCCATCAAGAAGTGGAACACAATACCTTCCTTTTCTGCATCTTCAATTTCCTCATACAGAGCAGGCATTTCCTCACGAGTTCTGCGATATACCACGTTTACCTCTTCAGCGCCCAATCTCAAAAGCGTCCGCGCAGCGTCCATAGCGGCATTACCACCACCAACTACTACTGCTTTTTTGGGAACTTCCACAGGCTCGCCAAGATTAACCTTTTTAAGGAGGTCCAGAGCAGGGATAACACCCTTCAAGTTCTCCCCAGGAATGCCAAGTGGCATGCTCTTCCAGGCTCCTATAGCCAGGAACACCGCATCATAGTTTTCTCGCAACTCCTGCAACGTAAAGTCCTTGCCCAAACACTTATTAGGCTGAAAGTCTATTCCCATAGCCTGGAGCTGCTTTAGGTCATAGTCCAGAGCCTCTCTCGGCAAGCGATAAGGAGGAATGCCCACCGCCAGCATTCCACCAATCACAGGAAGAGCTTCAAAAACAGTAACCGAATATCCCTTCCGAGCCAGGAAGTAAGCACAGGTAAGGCCTGCGGGACCAGAACCAACTATAGCTACCTTAGCGTCGCGCTTTCTTTCCATAACCACAGGCAACATTAAACGGTTCACTCGAGCGTAATCAGCCACAAAACGTTTCAAGTCATCTATGGCAACTGGTTCATCAAGCTGGCTGCGGCGACATTTAGCTTCGCAGTAGCGGTTGCAAACCCTTCCACAAACCGAAGGAAGAGGATTGTCCTCACGGATAATCTGCAACGCCCCAATGTAATTTCCTTCTTTAATCTGTGCAACATATCCAGGAACGTCTATACCCAGAGGACAGGCATGCTGACAAGGAGCTCTGAACAGCGGACGACAGACAACAGCAGGGCATCGTTTTTCCCGTATATGAGCTTCATATTCATCTCTGAAGTAGCGCAAAGTGCTCAAAACCGGATTAGGAGCAGTCTGTCCTAAACCACAAAGAGCAGTCGCCTTTATCTGTTTGGCCAAGTCTTCAAGTAATTCAATGTCTCCCTCTCTACCTTCGCCGTTGGTAATCCTCTGCAAAATTTCCAGCATCCGCTTGGTGCCTATACGGCAGGGCGTACACTTACCACATGACTCATCCTGAACAAATTCCAAGAAGAAACGAGCAAGGTCAACCATACAGGTGTCCTCATCCATTACGATGAGACCACCTGAACCCATGATTGCTCCCAGCTCCTTAAGTGAGTCATAATCTATTTCAACGTTAAGGTACTCGCGGGGAATGCACCCTCCAGAAGGACCGCCAATCTGTACTGCTTTGAATTTCTTTCCGCCTCGAACCCCTCCACCAAGGTCATAGACAATTTCACCAAGAGTAATTCCCATGGGAACTTCAACAAGACCAGTGTTCTGAATATCTCCAGCAAGTGCAAAAACTTTGGTACCTTTGCTTCCTTCAGTACCAATGGCTCTGAACCAATCTGCCCCATTCAAGATGATAGGAGGAATGTTGGCATAAGTTTCCACATTGTTAATTAAGGTTGGTTTACCCCACAGGCCCTCAGAAGCTGGGAAAGGAGGTTTGGGTCGGGGCATTCCTCTTTTCCCCTCTACAGAAGCGATAAGGGCAGTCTCTTCACCACACACGAAAGCACCAGCCCCAATTCTTATTTCTATGTCAAAATTAAAGCCCGTCCCCAGAATGTTTTCGCCCAAAAGACCATACTCTCTGGCCTGCTCAATAGCGTGTTGCAAGCGCTCCACGGCCAGCGGATACTCAGCTCGCACATAAACATACCCCTGAGAGGCTCCAACTGCATAACCCGCTATGGCCATGGCTTCGAGAACCGAATGAGGGTCTCCCTCAAGTATGCTACGATCCATAAAAGCACCCGGATCACCCTCATCAGCATTACAGATAACATATTTTTCATCTCCAGGTGACTTTCGGGTAAATTCCCATTTCAGCCCGGTCGGAAAACCTGCCCCACCACGGCCTCTCAGACCAGATTTTTTCACTTCTTCAATGACTTCTTCAGGAGTCATTGAAGAAAGCACCTTGGCTAGAGCCTGATACCCGTCACGGGCAATGTACTCCTCGATATTTAAAGGATTAATAAAACCACTGTTGCGCAGGGCGATTTTAACCTGCTTTTTGAAAAAATCGATTTCCTGAATAAACTTACGTCTTTCATCTTCAGAAGGCTGATAAAGAAGCCTATCTACAACTCTTCCTTTCAAAAGGTGCTCTTCCACTATTTCCTGCACATCTTCAACGGTCACCCTCTGGTAAAAAACCCCTTCCGGATAAATGATCATCAAAGGACCAAGATTGCAGGGACCAACACACCCGGTTTCTATCAAACGGACCTCATTATCCAAACCGTTTTTTTGAAGTTCTTTTACCAATGCCTCTTTTACTTTAAGTGCACCCGAAGAAATACAGGCCGCACCAGCACACAAAAGCACCTGACACCTTTCCATCCCATTCATAACGTTACCTCCCAACCTCTTCTCTATTCAGTGTGAATTACCCATTCACCCACAATTTGACCATTGACAAGGTGCGAAACCACAACTTGCCTTGCCTTCTCTGGGGTTAAGTTTCCATAGAGGACCTTTTGTGAACCATTCTCAACGCTTATCAAGGGTTCTCTATCGCAGAGGCCAATACACCCCGCCTGAGTCACTACCACGTCTTTCAGGTTGCGCCTGCTTATTTCATCCAGGACCGCAGACATAATTTGCCTGGCTCCTGCAGCAATGCCACAGGTTCCCATGTGCACCGTAACCTTATACTTTGCTTTCCCTTCCCGTAGAGCAACGTTTTTTTGAGCTTCCTCCTTAATTCTCTTGAGGTCCTCAATGCTTTTAATTTTCATCATTTACGCCTCCTTCTCGAAAAGACTTTTCCTGAAAATTAATCCACTCCTTAACAGCCGGCAAGACAGCTGGCAAATCCTCAGGGCTATCCACTCCAAGATACTCTAAGAGTTCCTTGCTACTAAAACGCCACTCAACGCCATCCACGTTATGTACAAACTCAAACTCTACTTCTGGGTTGGCAACAATCAGAGCAACCAGAGTCTCGGCAATATCGCCAAGCGGAGGAAGGTCAATGTGGCTCCTTTTAAAGGTGACAATCAGCTCGGTTCCCTTGCCTTTCTGAGAACTCAAACGGACATTTCCTTCGCACTGTTCAGCAAGCTGCTTGATGAGCGGAAGTCCCAAACCGATTTTTTTCCTCTTGTTTTGACCAGTAAAAAAGGGGTCAAAAACGTGCTTCAAGACATGCTCTTCCATACCTTTACCGTTGTCCTTAATAAGCAACTGCAAGGTGTCAGAAGACGTATCCTCAAAAACACCAATAGTCACTTTACTGGCCCCAGCTCGAAGAGAATTTTCAACCAGATCCAGAATATGAAGAGAGAGGTCTTTCATTCATCTATTCATCCGGTACCTCAGGTGTAATTGCTAATAATTTCCATAATCTGAGAAGGATTCACTCTTTTATGAACGTCGTTGTCTATACGCACCACTGGCGCAAGACCGCATGCTCCAGCACAGCGCATCACTTCAACCGAATAAAGACCATCCTCAGTAACCTCCCCAACCCCTATTCCCAGCTCTTTCTGAATCTTGTCCAGGATTTCCTGTCCTCCCCGCACATAGCAGGCAGTACCCAGACACACCTGAATAACATGCTTTCCACGCGGTTTCATAGAAAAGAAGTGGTAAAAAGTTACCACTCCATAAACCTCGCTAAGAGGAACATCAAGTTCACGCGCAACGATTCTTAGCACCGAAGGTGGTAAATAACCAACTATGTTTTGCACCGCATGCAAGGCTTGGATAAGAACACCCTTTTTCCCTTTAAAGCGGGATAAAACACCAAGCAAGGTGTCTTCAAGTTCAGAAGAAATCTCCATATCTCTGGTTCTTTCTTCTACTTCAAGGTTAGCCACCACTATCTCCCCCTAAAACAAATTTCTCACCCAAACTTTGGGTTATTATAAACCGAATTTCAAAAAAAGTGAAGCAAATCACTTATCAATTTTAAAATTATTTAATTTTTACCGCCCATATCTTGTTTACTACCTTTCCAGGCTCGAATCCGCAATTAAATGCTCACTTTTTCTAATTTTCGAAAACGAATCTGATTGCTGTCATCAAGATATGCTTCTATAACATCTCCTTCTTGAAAGGTACCTCTTATGAGCTCACCAGAGAGGGGAGCTTCTATTTGTTTTTGAATCAATCTCCGCAAAGGTCGGGCCCCATAATCGGGGTCATAGCCTGCTTCAGCAAGGAATTCTTTGACCTCTTCTGTAAGAACCAGGTCCATACCTTGTTCTTGCAACCGCTTTCGCAACCTGGACACCATAAGATCAACGATTTTTTTAATATCTTCTTTGCGCAAAGGATTAAATACCACTATTTCATCAATGCGGTTAATAAACTCGGGCTTTAATCTACTATGCACTTCCTCTAAAACCTTGTTTTTTACTCTCCGCAGTTCTTCCGCGTTTTCAGGGTCAACATTTCTGAAATAGTGACTGCCCAGATTAGAAGTCATTATAATAACCGTATTCTTAAAATCAACTGTTCTACCCTGACCGTCGGTCAGTCTTCCGTCATCAAGAATTTGCAAAAGGATGTTAAAAACATCGGGATGTGCCTTCTCTATTTCGTCAAAAAGAATCACCTGATAAGGTCTTCTTCGCACTACCTCGGTTAATTGGCCACCTTCTTCATAACCCACATAACCAGGAGGTGCACCTATCAGGCGAGCAACAGAGTGCTTTTCCATATACTCAGACATATCAATACGCAAAAGCGCGTTTTCATCTCCAAACAGGAATTCAGCCAGGGTTTTAGCCAGTTCGGTTTTACCCACACCGGTAGGACCAAGGAAAAGAAAAGAGCCAACTGGTCTGTTCGCCTCAGCTATACCAGCACGAGAACGCCTTATCGCTTCAGCAACTGCTCTCACTGCCTCTTCCTGGTCAATTAAGCGCTTGTGGAGTTCATCTTCCATTCGGATTAACCTTTCTTTCTCTTTTTGAAGTAAACGTCCAACCGGAATACCAGTCCAGCTGGAAACTACTTCTGCTATGTCTTCCTCACTTATCACTTCATTAATTCTTTTGTTTTGCATCCACTCTTCTTTCGCTTTAATATATTCGCTTTGCAGGGCTTCAGCTTCGTCCCTAAGACGAGCTGCCTTTTCATACTCCTGCGCCTGTACCGCTGCCATACCTTCTTTAGCAAGCTCCTGCAGTCGTTCCTCCATTGCCTTGATTTCAGGAGGAACACTTTGCAGTTCTATTCTCTTTTTACTGGCTGCCTCATCAAGAAGGTCAATAGCTTTATCGGGTAAAAAGCGATCAGTAATATATTTGTCCGACAGACGACAGGCTGCATCGATTGCTTCGTCACTGATTTTCACCTTATGGTAGGCTTCATACTTGTCTCGCAAACCCCTCAAAATTTCTTTACTCTCTTCAACGGAAGGTTCGGAAACGAAAACCGGCTGAAATCTTCGCTCCAAAGCAGGATCTTTCTCAATATATTTACGGTATTCATCAAGAGTGGTAGCTCCGATACACTGGAGCTCTCCTCGAGCTAACGCTGGCTTGAGCATGTTAGCAGCGTCAATGGCCCCTTCTGCCGCTCCAGCCCCCACCACGGTGTGTAGTTCGTCTATAAACAGGATAATTTTGCCCTGTGACTTCTGAACTTCTTCAAGAACCGACTTTAGACGCTCCTCAAATTCTCCTCTGAACTTCGCTCCCGCAAGTAGTGCACCCATGTCAAGAGCAACAATTCTCTTCCCTTTCAAACTCTCTGGGACGTTTCCTTGTACAATTCTTTGAGCAAGACCCTCCACGATGGCTGTCTTGCCCACACCAGGATCACCAATCAAAACAGGGTTGTTTTTAGTTCTTCGAGAGAGAATCTGAATAACTCTTTGAATTTCTTTATCCCTACCTATTACTGGATCCAGCTTGCCCTCTTTAGCCAGCTGAGTCAGGTCCCTGCCATACTTTTCAAGCGCCATATACTTCCCTTCCGCATACGGATCATCCACTCTTCTCTGCCCCCTTATTTCCTGAAGTGCTCGGTAAATCTTCTCAACATCCAGACCATAAGCCTTCAGGATACGATGGCTCACCCCGCTTTCCTCCCGTGCAACAGCAATCAGAAGGTGCTCTACACCCACATAGGTGTCTTTAAGCCTCTGGGCTTCCTCAATAGCACCATCCAGAACCGATTTTGCTCGTGGCGTCAGGTAAATCTGCAACTCTGAACCATGCTGATAAACCTTGGGCAGGCGCTCTAAAGCATCTTCAAGCTCTCGCTGCAAAACCTGGGGGTCAACACCACAGCGAGAAATTATCTGTGAAGCCAAGCCTTCTGGTTGTTTTAAAAGAGCGAGAAGAATATGCTCTACATCAAGCTGGTTATGATGGGACTCTATGAGAATATCCTGAGCAATAGAAATCACTTCACGTGCCTTTTCTGTAAAACGATCAAACTGCATCGCTCAAACCTCCTTCTCTTAGGAAATTTATTCATCTCAAATGCCAATTATTAAGAAACCAAATTAAGTCTCGGATTTTCGTGTCTCAAAGTAGCCAGTTCTTGGAACAACTCTTTTTCCTTAGCGCTTAACTGGCGAGGTAAAACTACCTGTACTTTGACCAGCAAATCGCCTTTTTCCTTAGTTTTAGGATCTACAAAACCCAAACCCTTTAAGCGCAACACAGTACCATTTTGGGTTTCAGGAGGAATTTTCAATCTGACTTTTTTACCATCTAAGAGAGGAATTTCAACCTCCGCTCCCAGCAAAGCTTCATAAAGAGTTACCGGTAAATCCAGGCTCAAATTCGAACCTTCTTTACGGAAAACTGGATGGGGTTTTATTTTGATCCGCAAATAAAGATCTCTACCACCAGCAACACCTGGGATGCGCAGCTTTGACCCATCATCCAGGCCTGGAGGTATGGTTACATTAACTGTTTTGCTTTTCCTAATTACTCCTTCTCCATTACAAGATGAACACACTCCAAAGTTACCACTTTTACCAGTACCAGAGCAGGCACTACATATTTCATCAAAGGCAACTTTTATATTTCTGGTGGTCCCCCGATACACTTCCTCCAGACTAATTTCCACTTCATGGGTAGGTTCTGAAGTCGGAGTTTCTTTTTTAGTAGTATGCTCTGCAAAAGGACTGCTCCGATAGGTACGATATACCCTGAATCCTCTCCCAGAAGGTCTCTCTGAAGAAAAAATATCACCGAAGAGTATTTTGAAAAAGTCGCTAAAATCTTCAAAACCACCCCACTCTGCCTGTGCCTCACCCGCAGTATAATACCGTTGTCCAGAAGCCCCATACTTGCGATAAAAATCTTGCCAGAACTGCTCCGTATTTTGTTGTCCATAGGTATTCCAGGCGGCTCCAAGTTCATCATACCTTTTTCGTTTTTCGGGGTCACTCAAAACCTCATAGGCTTCATTAATTTCCTTGAATTTTTTTTCTGCTTCTTTATCGCCTGGGTTCAGATCTGGATGATATTTTCTTGCCAGTCGCCGATAAGCGCGTTTTATTTCCTTTTCATCAGCGTTTCTATCAACTCCCAGTATTTTGTAGTAATCTTTAAATTCCATACCGCCACCAACCATCCTTACGGGTTAATTTTACCTTCTTTGACCTTCACGAGCATTATAATATCTCCCCTGCAAGTTGTCAACAAAACACTACCTCGAACTTATTGAATACCAAGAACTTTTGGAAAGTCCAAGCAGAGGAAACCCTTATAAGAAAGATACCAGAAAAAAAGCAGTAAATAAAGCCCAAGTAAAACCGAAAAAATCTGGACCATAAGTGGGATAGATAGTTCGACCCCTGTGCAGGTTAAAAACTACAAACCAAGCTCCTGGCTTTTCTCTTTCATAGCTGCAAGAGAAAGGGAAAGAAAATCCTCAAGAGAAAGCCCCAATTCTTCGCAACTTCTTATCTGCTCCCGGTCAGCACCCCTGGCAAAACTCTTTTCCTTAAAGCGATTCAACAGAAACTCCAGATCAAGGGGGGCCAATTTCTTTTGAGGATGAATAAGTGCGCAGGCCACGATGAAACCGCTGGTTGGGTCTACACAAAAAATAGCCCATTCCAGCTTGTTCTGAGGGGAAAAACCCGTCGCTGGATTGTGCGCCTTAATGGCCCTCAAGACTTCCTCCCCCAATCCTAAATCAACAAGCATTTCTGCGCCAATTAATCCATGATAAGCGGGATTGTCCTTAGTCTGCTCATAATCAATATCGTGCAAAAGACCCACCAGTGACCAGGAAGTAGGGTCTTTTCCCAATTTTCGGGCAAGTGCAGCCATAATGCTTTCACAAGCAAGGGCGTGTTTGATAAGATTTGGGTTTCTGAGGCGTTTTTTCAAAAGCCTTATTGCTTCTTCTCTTTCCAAACTATCCACCTCGCAAATATTGAAGAGGATCTACCGCTTTATTGTTAACCCTTACTTCAAAATGGAGATGATAGCCAGTAGCATTGCCAGTGCGTCCCACTCGGGCGATAGGGTCTCCACGATTAACCCGTTCTCCTCGAGTAACCAGATTGGCCGAGTTATGTGCATAAAGCGTCTGAAAACCATTAGGATGGGAAATAATAACCACTCTTCCATAACCACTCATCCAACCACTATAAGTCACCACACCACTCTGGGCTGCTCTGATAATCGAGCCAGGAGGAGCTGCAATATCTATTCCATAGTGAAAGTTCCTGCTCCTTCTTTCAAAGTACGAAGTAATGCGTCCCCGAAGCGGCCACGTAAAGCCTCCCCCACCTCCGTAATTTGGAGCAAGGTGAGAAGGAATACGAATTTTCTGGCCAATCCTGAGTATACTCCGCTCCGTTAAACCATTCACACTCGCCAGAAGCTCCATAGAAACCTTAAACCTTCGAGAAATTGACCACAGGGTGTCACCTTTTTGAATCTCGTAAACTACGTAATCTTGAGAAAAAGCAGTAACTTTCTGAGCAGGAGGGATAACCAGGCTCTGGCCAACTTTTAGCTTATCAGGGTTAGAAAGATTATTGGCTACAAGAAGCGAGTTAATGGAAACTCCAAAACGGCGAGAGATTGACCACAAAGTGTCACCTGGACACACCTCATAGACCTGCATCTCCTGTTCTTTTTCACTGGCAACAGCTGGATGCTCTGGAGATTCAATTTTTTGAAACTCTCCAAGAGGAATTACGAGCTCCATACCCACTTGCAAAACCGAGTTCTCATCAAGCCCGTTTGCTTCCATGATGCTACGCATATCCACTCCATAAAAACGAGAAATCAACCAGAGCGATTCCCCCTTCTGAACCCGGTGTCTCGTGGTAGCAGTAAGAAGCTCCTCTCTCTTCTGCCCATCACCAGCCTGTGGCGCTTCCCCAGTAGGAATAACAATAGTTTGACCCTCTCTGAGAATGCTTTGTTCACTCAACCCGTTTGCCTCCATCAAGCTTTTCAGTGACACCCCAAAAGACCTGGATATCGCCCAAAGAGTATCTCCAGGCCTCACCTGGTACTTAACCTGAGAGGAATCATTCACCGAAGGGATGAGCAGCTCAGTTCCAATCTGCAAAACACTGTCTTCGGTCAAACCGTTAGCCTTCATAAGGTTCTCAAGGGAAACACCACACCTTCTGGAAATTACCCAGAGTGTATCACCCGGCTTCACCACATAACGCACGTCAGAAGGCCAGGCAGAAACAGTTAGGAAAAACAGGATTAAGCTTATAGTAAAAAATACCAGAAAATTCCGGATTTTCAGCATTTTTTAACTCCGAGAATCGCTTTCATTCCCGAAACCTGGAACTCTTCTTTAAAAATCTGGTTGCCATCAATTTTGCCAAAAACAATTTCTTTGGCCAGGACTTCTTCTCGAATCAAGGGCGCAAGTTCAAGAAAAACTTGCTTTAACGGCTCTGCTGTGGAGTCATCAACCAAAAGCACTATGCGGTCAGTGATCTCAAAACCCGCTTCCTTGCGCATTAACTGTACACGATGAATGACGTCCCTAACTATTCCTTCTTTCCTGAGTTCCTCATCTAAGGCCGCATCAAGGATAACTGCATACTTACCCGCACTTTCCATGTGCAAAGTGCCCGTTGTTTTAAGAAGAACCTCAACCTCTGAATGTGATAAAACAATCGGTCCGTCTTCCAAATGGAGAACAAGCTCTCCCTGTTCAAACAAACGCAGGGCTTCGTCTCGTGAGCATTTAGCCAAAAAACCGGCGATTTCTTTAACTTTTGTTCCAAAACGAGGACCTAATTCCTTAAAGTTAGGCTTCAAAACGATTTGTACCTCTTCAGGCAAGTGCTCAAGCCAGGCCACCTGTTTAACGTTAAGCTCCTCTTTCAATAAATTTTCGAATTGGCGTGCACGTTCTCGCTCACTCACCTCAGGCACAACCAGCAAAGCTTTTCTCAGAGGCTGGCGGAGCTTGATGTTGATTTTGTTACGGACTGACCTACCCAGGTTAGCAAGCGTTCGCACTACCTCCATGGTGGCAACAAGTTCTTTGTCCAACAATTCTTCCCGAGACAAAGGGTAATCTTCAAGATGAACACTCTCCCTTTTCTGCCGAATCCCTTGCGTTAAACGCTGATAAGCAAGCTCAGCAGCAAAGGGAACAAAGGGAGCCATTAAGCGACTTAATTCAAACAACACTCTAAAAAGCGTTTTATAGGCACTCTCTTTATCTTCGTCCCAACCTTCCTTCCAGAAACGTCTTCTTGAACGCCTTATATACCAGTTACTCAAGTCCTCCACCACAAAGTACTCGATAGCTTTAGCAGCCTTGGAAATTTCAAAAGATTCCAGGCAACTTCTTACCTCGTTTATCAAGAAGTGGAGACGAGCAACAATCCAGCGGTCAAAAACGTTGCCCCTCTCGATATCCCATTCTGGAAGGCACTCGGGTTCAAAACCATCAATATTAGCATAGGTAACGAAAAAGTTAAAAACATTCCAGAAGGTACTGAAGAACTTACTGAACACCTCACCCAGTGCCTTTTTGCCAAAGCGTTTGGGCATCCAGGGAGGAGAAACTGAGAAAACGTACCAGCGCAGCACATCAGCACCATACATGGAAATCAGTTCCCAGGGGCTAATCACATTACCAATGTGTTTGCTCATTTTCTGCCCCTTTTCGTCCAAACCAAGCTCGGTTACCAAACAGTTACGATAGGCAGGAGACGCAAATAACAGAGTAGCCAGCACATGCAAGCTGTAAAACCAGCCTCGAGTTTGGTCTATGGCTTCGCATATAAAATCAGCCGGAAAACTCCGCGCAAACTCTTCCTGGTTCTCGAAAGGGTAATGATATTGCGCCACAAACATCGCACCCGAATCAAACCAGCAGTCAATGACTTCCTTGACCCGACGCATGACACCAGAACAATGAGGACACTGTATAATAACCTCATCCACATAAGGGCGATGTAACTCAATGCTGTCAAGCCTTTTCAGAGATCGAGAACGAAGTTCGGCTATTGAACCTATGGCTTCTTTAGAATTACAGTTTTCACAAACCCATATATTCAGAGGTGTTCCCCAGTAGCGCTCCCGAGAAAGAGCCCAATCGACCACGTTTTCAAGGAAATTCCCAAACCTTCCTTCCTGAATATGAGGCGGAAACCAGTTGATTTTGCGATTATTCTCGATAAGGAGGTCTCGGAAGGCAGTAGTCTTGATAAACCAGCTTTCCTTAGCGTAGTACAAAAGAGGCGTATCACACCTCCAGCAAAAAGGATAAGTGTGACGATACGTCTCCACTCGGAAAAGCTTATTTTGCTCTCTCAGGTATTCAATAATCAAGGGGTCTGCATCCTTAACCCACATTCCCTTCCAGAGAAACACTTCATCAGAATAAGTGCCGTCAGGTTTAACTGGCTGCAAGACGGGAAGGTCATATTCTCTGGCCAAAGCCATATCATCTTCACCAAAGGCAGGAGCAATATGCACGATGCCCGTTCCTTCCTCTGTAGAAACAAAATCTGCTCCAAAGACCTGGTAACCCTTCTCAGCTCTCAGAAAATCCATCAAAGGTTCATAACGTAACCCAATTAAGTCCTTACCTTTCAGGGAACGAACAACTTTGAACTCTTTTCTTTCTTCAGGGGTGAAAATGCGCTCAAAACCTTGCTGGCTAAGGATAAACCTTTCCTGAGAAGTAAGGTGTTCTACCTCGAGATACTCAAGTTCTTTCCCCACTGCAAGCGCAACATTGGCTACTAAGGTCCAGGGAGTTGTAGTCCACACCAGGAAATATGCCTTTTCCTGCCCAGCAATTCTAAACTTAACAAAAACACTAGGGTCCTCAGTATCACGATATCCAAGTGCCACTTCGTGGCTGGAAAGCGAAGTGCCACAACGAGCACAGTAAGGAAGCACTTTGTAGCCCTGATAAAGTAAACCCTTATCCCAAAGTTGCTTCAAAACCCACCACAAACTCTCTATGTAACTATTGTCAAAGGTAATATAGGGATTATTAAGGTCCATCCAGATGCCTATTCTCTCGGTGAGCTTTTCCCATTCCCGAATGTACTTCAATACACTTTCTTTGCATTTTTTGTTGAAGCGGTCAATTCCATACTCTTCAATTTGAGGTTTGCCAGAAATTCCCAGTTCCTTTTCAACCTCGAGTTCTACCGGCAAACCATGGGTATCCCAACCTGCTTTTCTGGGAACGTAATAACCACACATCGTCTTATAGCGGGGAATGAGATCCTTTATACTCCTTCCAATCACGTGCCCGGCATGAGGATAGCCATTGGCAGTGGGGGGACCTTCATAAAAAACAAAACGAGGGCTCTGCTCGCGTTGCCTAAGGCTTTTTTCAAAAATCGAATTTCGCTTCCAGAACTCCAGAATTTCCTCTTCAAATTTCCCCCATTCTGTTTTAAGGTCCACTTGCTCAAACACTACTCCTTCACCTTCCTTTGTAATCAGCTGTTTTTCAACCAAAACAGGATTATCTGCATACTGTAAACAAATCAGTCTCAAGTACTAAGCTTTGGCATCCGCTCTTATTGGCTCTACAACCATCCAGGGCAAAAGCCACCTGCCATAGACCCAGCGAGCATCTCTGGAAACTTCTTGAATGTTTCTAAGGGCTTCAAAGGCATTACCGCTAATCATCACATTTTTGACCCGTCCTCGTATTTCCCCGTCCTCAACGTAAAAACCCAAGTTTACATTGCAAGAAAAGTGCCCAGCAGAAACATTACTCTGACCTAAACCCAGGACACTATCCACAATCAATCCTTTTTCCAGCTCTTCAATAAGGGTCTCCTGGCTCCTTAACCCTCCTTTAATCTTAACACAGGAAAGCTCAGGATAGGGAAGAGTTCGATAGGATTGTCTGAAACCATTCCCAGAAGGTTCAACGCCTTCCAGAAAAGCAGAAAAAAGATCCCAAAAGGCCGATTTGACTTCTCCAGCCACAATCAGTTCCCTCTCCCGGACAGTCATAATCCCTTCATCATCAAAAGGACAGGAACCAAGTGTCCAGGCTTCGTAAGGCACTTCAGCAAGAGATAGAAGTGGAGAAAAAACCAGTTTTCCCAACTTGCCCTTCAGAAAAGAGCGATTAAAGGCAATATTTCTGCCATTCAAAGCGTAAAAAAGAGGATAAAGTAAAACCAGCAAACCCTGGGGAGTGAAAAGAACGGGATAAGCTCCACCTTCAACCCTACATTCCTTCTGCGAAAATTCCAACCTGAAAAGTATCTCGCTGATAAAGTGGTCCAGGTCAATATCACGATTACCCCAAAATCTCTCCACAGAGAATTCCAGGATATCTGATTCTCTGGTCAAATTCACTTCAGCTTCTACCCCAAAAAAGGTTCGTTCGAAAGAAAGCATCTCTTGATGATGGTTCACAAGCTCTTTCTTTTCCGTCCCGGCTTTTACACTGAGATTTAAAACGACTTCCGGATATTCTTCCCTGATGCGGTCGATGACATAAGTTCCTATCTCTATCATCTCGGCAAAATCAATATCAACCACCCGTCGGTCCACAAAGCTATCCCAACCCTTTAAAACGGGATACGAGGGTAGAGTGTACGCTACCTGGTCACCAAACTTGCTGATTGAGCAGGCCTTCTCCAGCATCTCCTCAAAAAGAGAGGGAGAATTAAAGGCCACGAAACCCAGCCTGCCCTCGTTGTTGATAACCCTGAGTCCAAACCCATCAGAGTCCTCGACCTCACACTGCCTTAAAATGCCACCCTCAAAACGAACGGTCTTTGACTTTACCTTGGCACGATAAAGGTCTCCCGCCATACCTTTACTGGCAAGCTTCTCCAATCCAGAAAACATTACTCGCTCCCTCCTACGAGCGTTTCCCTCAACCTGACATGGGGACTGCCGGTGGGAGTAGGCAAACCCATCTGCAAGCCCTTACCACACCCACCCAGCTCATTCCAAACAAAATCATTAGCAATACAGTCAATTTTTTGAAGGGTCTCAAAAAGATTACCACTTAAAACAAAATTTTTAACTATATCGGTAATTTTCCCATTCTCGATTAAAAAACCGTATGCGGGAGAAAAGGTAAAAAGCTCCAGTGCTGTATTGCCACCCAGGTACTCCACGGCGTACACTCCTCTTTTTATATCTCCAAAAAGTTCTTCTTTCGATGTTTTTCCGCTCTCAATGGCTGTGTTAGTCATCCTAACCAGAGGAGCATACATAAACCCTACCGTACGTGCGTTACCGGTTAATTCCTCCTGCATGGAAAAAGCAGTCTCTCGGGAGTGCAATCGGCCCGTCAAAATACCCTCACGAATGAGATAGGTTTTGCGAGTAGGAATTCCCTCGTCATCATAAGGCGAAGACCCTCTCAAACCATCTACGCTCCCATCATCAAAAACTGAAAGCAATGGTGAGGCAACTCTTCGGCCCAGAGTCATTTCCTTTTTAAGTCGCTCGTTATGGTAGAGAAAATCGGCTTCACTAAGATGCCCAAACGCTTCATGAATGAAAACACCCGCTAAGGTAGGATCCAATACTACGTCATATACCCCACCAGGCAAAGGTCTGGCCTCAAGAAGAGATGCCGCGCGAGCAACCACTTCTTTCGCCAGAGCCTCAAGCCCTTTCACCGCTTCTAACCCTGCTCTTCTGGCCACTCCATTGCGATAAAGCTCGATGACATCCCCTTTCCTGCAAACCGCAGTAAAAACCATACTGATATCTGGCTTTTCCAGATGGAGCAGCGTCCCGTCTGAATTTGCCAGATAAATTTCTCGAAATTCGTCTCGATAGTCTACCGAGGAGTTAACCAGAAAACTTGAGACTTCAGGCATCAGTTCAGCATAACATCTGGCAATCTTTACCTTTTCTTCAAAAGGCACACAGCGAAAATCCTCCTCAAGTTGAGCCAGATGCTCATCTTCGAACGCCTCACCCCTGACAACACCCGAGTGAAAAGCAGTCGGGTTTTTAAGAGAAGCGCTATGTAAAGCGCTCCTAATCTTCTCCAGGATGTTTTCCCATCCTGAAAAAGTCTCAAAATACCACCCAAAACCACTCCTAAAAACCCGCACATATCCACCCATTATCTCTTCTTCCTTAAGTGCTTCTATACAACCATTCTGAAGGGTGAGGCGAGTAGAAACTATTTTTTCCAAGCGTACTTCTACATACTCTTCCTTTCCAACCAGCCTTAGAGCCTTTCTTAAGGTCTCTAACATCGGTTATTCAGTTGCTCCTTCCTCTGGCGAAGAACCATTATCAGAAGTGGGAATATTTTCTTCAAAAATAACTATCTCGGAAGATTTTTTAAGTTCCCGAATCAACTCTTCAAAAGCTTCCTGCTGTTTTTTAGGGAGCAAACGCGCGGTAATCTCTTCTTTGACTTCGTCAATTTCCTTCAAGCGAGGAGGCACATGCTCTTCAACCATAAAAATGTGGAAACCATAGTCGGTTTTAATCACGTCACTAAAGTTACCAGGTGCAAGCTCAAAAATCACCTTCTCAATTTCTTCACTTAAGTCTCCTCTCTCTACGTAACCCATATCACCACCATTGGAAGCATCGGGAGATTCGGATCTCTCTCTGGCAACTTCTTCAAAGGGCTTACCAGATCTGAGTTCGTTTAACACTTCTTGCGCCTGTTGTTCGCTTGAGACCATAATATGTTTTGCTTTAACCTTCTCCGGTTCTGTATAAAGTTCAGGATGAGCAGTGTATTCATTTTCTATCTCTTCGTCAGTTACCTTCACTGCATCCACTATTTTCCTCTGGATTAGCTCCTGAATAAGGATTTGTTTCTTAAGGTTTTCAATCTTCTTTGCAACCTCGGGGTCTTCTGCAAGTCCCTCTTTTTGAGCTTCCTGCACCAGAAGTATCTGGCGAATCCACTGCTCCAGCAAATCCTTTAGGCCTCCAGGAAACTGGGCTTTGTACTCTTGAGGCAAGCTATCCCAAATTTCCTTAATTTCGTCCAGGTAAACGGGCTCCCCATTCACCTGAGCAATAATTACCCTTTCTCCTGACGTTTCTTCCTGTGCATAACCGAAAGAAACCAAAATTACCAAACAAAGCAAAAGCAAAGTCCCCATCAGAAACAACTTTGTCAATCTGGATCCCATGTTTATGTCTCCTCTCTTTTGATTGTTTTTCTATCTTCAGATGCATCAAGCATTTCAAAGGAAAAACTTGCAGAATCTACCGAAAGTTCACCTCCTTTTCCCAGCGCTTTCTGTAATCCATCAAGCTTCTCATTCACCTCTCGAATCTCCTCTCTGACCTTCTTGGTTTGCAAAGAAACTTCTTTCACTCGCTCATTAATAATCCAGAAGAGGAGAAGACCATACAGGACAAGTATGCTAAGCAAAAGGCCGAGAATCAATTTTCTACCTCACTCCGTAAACATCTTTAAGAGCATTTTATCAGAAAAAAAGCGAAACAAAAACCTCAACAATCAGAGAAAAGCACTTCCACTCTTTAAAAAATCGACCCCCTTAAAACTTTCAAAACCGAGTCCTATGCCAACAATGCAGTTGCGACAGATAATGGTTCGAGGTGGGATACGTGTTCCTTTCCCAACCAGGTTGACACCCCAATCAAGAAGGTCGGGTCTAAGCATGTTGGGTGTAAAGTCTTCCCCAAAACCAATCTTTGCCTCTTCTCCAACGACAACATTCTTATCTAAAATACTAAGGTTAACCTCACTGCCTCTTTCTATTCGGGTATTATTGAAGACTATAGAATCCACCACCCTTGCTCCCTCCTCTATCACCACTCCTGGAAAAATCACTGAATGAATCACCTCTCCTTTTATCAAAGCCCCCTCGCCAATAATGCTCTCTGTAACTTTCGCTTTCTTGCAAATTTGAGCAGGAGGTGAGATAGGCCGATTGGTATATATCACCCACTCGGGGTCATAAAGGTTAAAACAGGGTACAGGTTCCAAAAGCTGCATGTTTGCTTCCCAATAGGCCTTGACAGTGCCCACATCCCACCAGCATCCTGTGTAAAAAAAAGCCTGTATCTTGGCCTTTCCCAAATTCTCTATTATCACATTTTCTACCAGATCAAATTTGTTTTCCTGATTATTTTTTATCAACTGTTCCACCAAAAACTCGGTTCGAAAGGCATAAATACCCATAAAAGCTACATTGGTCTTCGGTGCCGCCGGTTTTTCCTCAAAGTTCAATATCCAGTTATCATAATCCACTTCAACAATTCCAAAGCGGGGAGCATCTTCTGGTTTAACCTCAGTGACCACAAGTGTAATATCTGCTCCTCTTTCCACGTGATAATTAAAAAGAGGGTTGTAGTTCATCATGTAAACATGGTCTCCAGAAAGAACCAGAAGGTGGGGTACTTTTTTGCGCAGGATAACATTAAGATTTTGAAAGAGCGCATCACCAGTACCACGATACCAGCCACCAACACTTCGACTTAGATAGGGAGCTAAAAATTCAACTCCCCCTCTTTTTCTATCAAGATCCCAGGGTCGTCCTGCCCCAATGTGTTCAATCAAAGATTGTGGCTGGTATTGAGTAAGCACGCCTATATCATAAATTCCAGAGTTCACGCAATTACTCAAGGAAAAATCGATCAACCGATAACATCCACCAAAAGGAACAGCAGCTTTGGCACGTTCTACAGAAAGAACATCCAGACGGTCTCCCTTGCCTCCTGCCAAAATCATGGCATAGCGAAAAGACAAATCGATCAGCTCCTCAAAATCCTATCCTTTGTTTAAGGAATCCAATCCTCTTCCGCCTTCAAGCTCTTGATAAAAAGCACCAGAAGGCGAATTGCATTTTCAACATCCTGCATATCGACAATCTCAGAGGGAGTGTGCATATAGCGGTTTGGAATACTCAAAAGCGCAGTAACCACTCCACTTCTTGTAGTCTGGATAACGTTTGCATCCGTACCAGTAGCTCTGGCCTCTGCCTGAACCTGATAGGGGATGTTATTCTCTTCAGCAACATTTTTCATTCTCATCCACAACTTACTATTGATGTTGGGCCCCCTGGCAAGAACTGGGCCTTTACCAAGACTTATATCGCCAACTTTCTTTTTATCAATGTTTGGGCAATCGGAAGCAAAAGTAACATCTATGGCTATGCCAATTTTGGGATTAATACCAAAAGCACTGGTCTTAGCACCTCTCAACCCCAATTCTTCTTGCACAGTGCTCACTCCATAAACACCAAAGGCCAGGCTTTGTTTTTCCCTTCCCAGCTCCCGTAAAACTTCACAAACCACAAAAACTCCTACTTTGTCATCAATGCCTTTTCCAGTGATTCGTTCACCAGCCAAACAGCGCGAAGCAATATCAAAAGTTATCGGGTCACCTATTTGGACCATACTCCTTGCTTCTTCCCCGTCTTTAGCTCCAATATCAATCCACTGTTCTTCAATACGAGCAACTTTCTGCCGCTCTTTCTCTTCAAGCAAATGAATTGGCTTTTTTCCAATAACACCAGATACCGGCCCTTTCGCAGTGTGAATAACCACCGGCATCCCCTGAGTAATCTGAGGATCGATCCCGCCAACCGTGGAAAAGTACACATATCCCTCTTTATCAATGTAACTAACCATCAAGCCAACTTCATCACAGTGGCCGGCAAGCATAAGCTTATGTTCACAGTCAGGATTAATAACTCCAAAAGCATTGCCATGAACGTCCTTATAAGTCAGGTCAACCGCGTCTTTAACTCGTTCTAAAAAAAGCTGTTGAACCTGCTCCTCAAAACCAGAAGGACTTGGAGTATCAATAAGCATTCTAAAAAATCGGATCCTTTCTTCCTCCACATTTGAGACCTCCTTTGGTCTTCAAAATTAACTTTAATCTAAATCGTTAATTAATTTAAAACATTACCTTAGCCTGGAAGAACCTCTCCAGTTATAGCAAAATCATCAAGCGTTGCAACAGCAAAAATGCATCTTGACCTTCACTCTCCACTTCTATCCTGAGACGATTTTTGCCCATCCTCAGGGATTGAGTAATATAAACTGACTGATAATCCAGGGGAGAAAGAACACCTTCGGGAATGGGACCCGAAAAAACAAGCTGGTCATTTACAAAAATCCGTAAAGAAACCTTTCCCTGAGCTTTGCTCCAGAGACACAAACCAACACCTTGTAAAGGTTGAGCAACCTCAAAAGTGGTCTCCACAAAATCTCTACCAGATACTGCCAACACCGAAACCGGGTTGATACTTGAACCTTCCTTTATGTTGCCCCGATACACAAGGTCTCCAAAGTTAGTCTGGGGCTTACCAGAGCTGAAATCCAGAAAGTAGAAACCTGGCCCAGAATAAGAAATTGTCATTCCTGAAACTATCCCATACGCAAACCCTTCTGAAGGCAAAAACTGCAAAGCTCCGGGAAAAGCAGCTTTCAAAACCACGCTTAGATCTCCTTCTACGACCTGGGGAGCAAACCAGCGGTTGGTTGTTTTCCCGTTCGAATCCGTATAAGTGATTGGCTTTTCCCAGTTTCCTTGGTTAGCTTCCCAGCGAATACTTCTTCCAGAAACTGGCTTACCGCGCAAATCTTGAAGTTCTGCAGTGAAATCGAGATACTCACCAGAAGACAATCTGAAACTACTTGGAGAAAGGTTCAAAACCGTTTTCAAACTTTCAGGAGTCACCCAAACCTGAACCTCGACGCTGGAATAATCGTACAACGTGTCTCCCTCAAAGGTAGCTTTTATAGTAACCGGGGCTTCTTCATAGGTGGAGGGGGCATAGAACAGGTTTTCACTTTCCCCAAAAACATTGGTAACAGTCTGGTAGTTTTCGAGCTTCCCGTCACTCGTTTCCCACTGGATTCTTCTACCTACCAGGGGGTTACCGTTCTGGTCACGAAGCAACACCCGGATTGAAGAACGACCTTTGGAGGGTACTTTCTCAGGGATAGAACTAAAACTCAGAAAAGCAGGTGTTTTTCTATACTCACCCAGAATCTGAACCCTGCAGCGGTTGAGGTAAAAACGAGTAGTAATTAAATCTTTTGCTTTTGAAGGTTTCCGCATTGCCTCAATCAGAATACGATCCGGAACAGGCCGTGCAGAAAGGAGTATGAGAAAGCGTTCCAATCCCACTTCTTCACCAGCTTGCCCCCTCAACATTCTCTGGGAACCGGCAGTAACATATTCGTTATTTTTCAAGAGCTTTGCTCTACCATCGGGTAAATAGTCAAAAATGCTCACATAGCCATTAATCCGAGCTTCATAGTAGAGGACTATTGTTTCACCACGATAGTAACTCCCAAAGTCGCCTTTATCAGGCTGGATATAAACCAGAGGAGAAATTTCCAGAAAGTCCACCTGTTCAACTTCACTTTGAGAAACTACAAATTCAAAAGGTTGGGCAATTGCCAGTGCTGCACACCAGAACACCAGTGCCAAAATCAGAAGCAACAAAAGATATTTTTTCACTTTAACCCCTCCGAATAGCCAGGTTTTTTTAAAACAGTTCCACTCTTAATCAAAAGACTATGAAAGTCATCAACTGCAAGATCAGGACCAATACGACACCCCTTTCCTATAACCGTGCCGGAAGGTATATGGCAGTTCTTGCCCACCACAGTTATGCTCTCGCCCTCCCATGTCTCGTCCTCCTTCCCAAGATACACTTCGCGCTCCACAATCACCTGTTTATCAATAATGACCCGATCCAAAAAACTGTTTTCTCCAATTTTAGAATCATTCATTACGATTGAATCAACTACTCGCGCACCCTCTGCAACATAAACACCACCAAAGATTACCGAATGTTCAACTATCCCGTTAATAACGGAACCACTGCCAATGATGCTGTTTTCTACCACCGCAGTTCTTCCAAGCTTTACCGGAGGCCTGTCCTCTAAAGGAGTATAAATGGGCCAGTCGTCATCCCGCAAATTCAAAGGAGGATCGGCTTGAAGAAGCTCCATATTGGCTTCCCAAAAAGCAGTAAGGGTTCCTACATCTTTCCAGTATTCTTCAAAACGATAGGCAAAGACCCGATTGCGAGTAATCAGCCGAGGTATAACATCTTTGCCAAAATCATAAGAGGTGCCTTCTCTCATTGCTTCCTTTTTTACTTCTTCTTCCAATATATCCCTGCTAAAAACATAAATACCCATACTGGCCAGATTGCTCGCAGGAAAACGGGGTTTTTCTTCAAAACCAATAACTCTTCCCTCTTCATTTACTTCCATAATTCCAAAGCGCGAAGCTTCTTCCCAAGGGACTTCTATGGCAGAAATCGTAACTTCTGCCTCTCTTTCCAGATGAAATTTGATCATTTTGCGATAATCCATTTTATAAATATGATCACCAGAAAGAATCAACACCAGCCCCGGATTGATATCTCTTATGAAACGCAAATTCTGATATATAGCATCAGCAGTACCCCGATACCAGTTGGTTCGCTCGTCGCTTATGTAAGGTTGAAGAATAAAAACTCCTCCCTTGATTCTGTCCAAATCCCAGGCTTTCCCTATTTTTATGTGCTCATGAAGTGAGCGAGGATTATACTGGGTGAGCACTCCCACGTAATAAATACCTGAATTAACACAGTTGCTCAGACAGAAATCAATAATACGGTACTTGCCACCAAAGGGAACAGCAGGCTTGGCTCTTTTCTCAGAAAGCACATCCAACCTTCTCCCCTCACCACCCGCAAGAATCATCGCCAGTGTTTCTATTGAGGGCATCCAATCACCCCTTTAAAAGGCATTTGACAACTAAAGCAATTCTTTTGCCTTGTTTAGAAGATAATGGAATTGATTTAAAAAGTCAGCTTTTTGGGGCGAGGGATTGTCTTCACCAAGCCACCAGAACCAATCACTTCCCTCTGCACGGTAAATAAATCGCAAGGCTTTTTCTTTATCCCGAGCACAAACCTCTTTGCTGGCAAAAAGACTTCTTACCTCAGCCAGTTCCTCCCAAGCGCGGTTTTTCTCTGGATGACCAATCCAGGTGGTGAGCTTCCCATAAATCCAGGACCCGGAAACCAGTTTTTTTAAGCGGGGTAAAGATGTCTGGCGGGAAAGATATTCCTGGGGGGTAACGGTTGCTAAACCTTCTTCAGAGCTCAGCCTTTCATAAAGCAAAGAAAGAAAAGGAAGACCATTTTGCTCATAAAACTCCCAGGCATTTTCTCCATCCAAAATTATGCTTACCACATATTCCCTATCTCCAGGAAGAGCATCTTTTATCCTGTGTAAACGAGATATAAGGTCCTCAACCGCTCGTTGATAGGGCATTTTATGGTACTCAAAACCTATCAAGTCCGAAAGCAACCGATCTCTAAAAAAGATGGCAACTTCCTGGCCCTTTTCTCCTATCAAATAGGGAGTATAAAGTTTCCCCGGGGGTATAGGCACACCTGCTTCATTGCGCCTACATTCTTCGTTCAAAGAGAAAAACAAAATCTCCTCTCCAGTAGCCACCCAACGAATTCCGTTTTGAGAAAAAATAGGGATTATTTTTTCACTCACTGCACCCTCGGAAGGCCACATTCCGCTGGGTTCTCTTCGCCAGAAAAGACGACAAAAATCCACTGCCATACGAACCTGAGCAAAAGCATCTTCTGGATAAGTGAAAGAAACAGCGGGCAAACCAATTTGAGGTGCTGTTTCCAAAGCTAAATTGCTATCGTACAAAAGCGGTAGTATCGGATGGTAAAAAGGAGAAACGCTGATTTCAATCTGATTGCTATCAAGAAGCTCAAAATAAGGCAGGGCGAATTTTCGAGCGTACTCTTCAGTAACTCTTAAAATTACTCCTTTGTCCTCTTCAGTATAGTTGCGACCTTTTTCGTAAAGAATGGAAAGCTGAGGGTATTCTTTACGAATGAAAGGATCAAACCACAAGAGCTGGTAAAGAACCTGTAAATCCAGAAAATCTTGCTCAGAAAAATCTATTCCTTCTTTCGCCTTGTTCCTGAGCTCCACAAAACGGGGCAAATCCTGAGCAACTCTCTCGGAAGCAACCAGGAAAAAGGTTTTTAAAATCGCTTCCTTAACACTTTCATCCAATCTTTGGGCTTCAAACTCCATAAGTTCCAGAACTTGATCTTTTTTGCCTTCGGCATACATGCCTATCTGCTCAAGCAAAACGGGTGAAAAATTAAATGTAACCTTAACCCCTGGAAATTTACTCAACAAGCGAGGCATAAAAAGATAATCTTTCACAAGGTGAGTCCTGACCCAAGGAAAAACAAAATGACCCCGATCTTCATTCCAGTAGAAGGGCTGATGCATATGCCATATGATATTCACCAAAAGCCGCTTGTTATTCATCATTCACCTCATTCAAAACGAACTATCTCAGCTTTTTGAATCATTCCATCAGCAATATCGATCACACCATAAGAAAAATAGGGAGCAAAAACGGTATCGGTTGGACTCCCCGGGTTAAAATAAAGTACGCCTCCTATCATTTTCTTAAGAGGCTGGTGGGTATGCCCAAAGATAATCACATCAAGGGATGCACTTTCGAACACCTTGCCAACCCGTTCCTCTATCCCCCAGGGTGGACCCCAACCATGAATCAGCCCTATCCTTTGCCCAGCCACCTCAAAAACTTCTTCCTTTTTAAGCTTGGCTTTCACATCGGCTCTATCCATATTACCCTGCACAGCAAAAATAGGAGCAAAAGAGCGCAGCTCTTCTACAACCCAGTACTCACAAATATCTCCAGCATGAACAATCAATGAAGCCTCTTTTAAAGCCGAAATCAACTGTGGAGGTAGCTCCTTTGCCCGCTCTGGGATATGCGTATCAGAGATGACTATAATCCTCATGGCTTTCAAAATTGAAGTTTACCCATGCTGAAACAGGTTTTCTGCTGCCTTAACCGTGTTGGCCATGAGCATAGCTATGGTCATAGGCCCTACTCCTCCAGGAACAGGAGTAATGTAAGAAGCAACTTTGCTCACTTCCTCAAAATCAACATCCCCAACCAGGCCCCCGTCAACCCTGTTGATACCTACATCAACTACAACAGCTCCCTCTTTCACCATATTCCCTTTAACCATACGGGGAACACCACAGGCAGCAACCAGGATATCGGCAAGCAAAGTATACTCGTGCAAATTTTTTGTTCTGGTATGACATATAGAGACCGTGGCATTAGCACCTTTTGCTTTCTGGACCAGCATCATGGCCAGGGGTTTTCCCACAATGTTACTTCTTCCAACAATAACCACGTTTTTCCCTTCAAAATCTATCCCATATCTCAAAAGAAGTTCCTGCACACCCCAAGGAGTACAGGGTAAAAACAGAGGGTCACCAATCAGGAGCCTGCCCAGGTTATAAGGGTGAAAACCGTCAACATCCTTGTTGGGAGAAATGCTGTACAAAACTCTACGCTCGTCAATATGAGCAGGAAGAGGAAGCTGAACCAGTATACCATGAACATTTTGATTAGCGTTGAGCTCCTCAATAAGCTTTAAAAGTTCTTCTTCGGTGGTTTCTTTTGGCAAATCGTATCTTAAGGAAACAATGCCCAGCTGGTGACAGGTTTTTTCTTTATTGCGAACGTAAACCTGACTGGCTGGATTATCACCTACCAGAATAACTGCTAAGCCAGGAGTTATCCCTCTTTTGACCAGCTCCTCGACCTTACTCTTAACTTGTTCTTTGATTTCCCGAGCCACTTTCTTGCCATCCAGTATAACCGCACCCAATTTCGTTTACCTCCTAGCTTTTATAGACTTTTCAAGAAAAGCTTCGAGCCTTCCCAAATCAGCATTGACGACCTTCTCCTCCGGAAAACCAATTTCTTTCAGCATAGCCAGTGCAAAGCTAAAATCTCCAACTTCCTCGCAAAAATGAGCATCGCTGGAAAGAATGATGGTGCCTCCTCTCTTCATCACCTCAACAGCAATTAACCGGCAATTTTCCAAACTTCCTTTCCTACTTACCGAAAAAGAACTGTTGTTAATCTCTATTATTTTATCATTGGAAACCGCTTCCTCAACAATCCTTTCGTAATCCAAAGGATAACGAGGGTTACCTGGATGTGCTATTATGTTGACCAAAGGGTTCTTCAACACCCTCAAGAGGGCTTCCGTATTGTCCTCCCGATTGCCCCCCTTAAAAACCTGGGGATGAAAAGCCGCTATCACATAATCGACCTTTCTTAAAACCCTTTCCTCAAGGTCCAGATTACCTTCAAAATCGAGAATATCCACCTCGACTCCAAAAAAGATTTTACAACCGTTCACTTCCCGCGGGAAATGCCCCCTTGCTTCAAAGTAAAGGGGATCTGGTCCCCCCGGCATGCTGGGACCATGATCGGCGATTCCCAAGATTTTTAAACCTTTCCTTTTGGCAACTTGGACATTCTCCAAAACTGTACTGTAAGCATGTCCACTTGCCAGGGTGTGAACATGCAAGTCTCCAACAATATGCATCTATAATCACTCCTTCGTTAGCCGCCCTGAAGATTTTGCCAAAAACTGCGGTGTAAAAAAGACGGATACACTTCTTCCAAAAGGTTAACACCATTTAAGAAACCCAGATAACAGGCAAGACTTTGCAGAAAAGAACCCAGAACTCCAGCGCTAAAGAAGAGCTCTCCTTCTACAGACAAATAAACACAGGGAATACGCTTTTCAGAAAGAAGCTCTTCCAGAGAGTCAAACAGTGCACTCTTAATCCTGCGATAGGTTTTACGATGAAGAGGAGAAAAAGCAGTTTCCCAAAAAACGGAATCCCTAAATTCAGTCGGGAACTTCACCTGCAAGTCGACCCTGGAGTTTTTGTTTCTCCTTTGTATGAAAAACACCAAACATTTGTCATTCCTATCTACCGCTTCCAGAAAGGTTTCGCCAAATTGCTGCACATCACTAACCCGGAGAAAAAGGTCGTATTCCCCCTGGCTAATCCTTTCAAAAACCGACCTAAATCCATTTGCCAGGTTAAAGGAAAAACTATCTTCTGTTACAAAGAATACCTGGTAGCCATTTTTCAGAAAGGAATGAAAGGCTAAAGCACAGAAAATGGCCGCTTCCTTCCCTACTTCCTGCAGCCACCAAAAACCTTCCTCCAAGTCGTGTACACCTGTTTTTAACCCAGCACAGCAAAGAGGAACATACACCAGCTCACTGTAATGCCAAAAAGAACCCTGTTCCAGCCTGACAGGGAAAAAGGGGCAAAACATCGAACGCGCTATTTCTGCAAAGACACCACGTTCTCTACCAACAAAAGCCTTCTTCCACTCATCAAAGAAAAAAACAAGAGGTAGCAAATCGAGTTCGTCGTTTTTTCGCCCCAAAAAAACCAGTAAAATTGGTTCATCACTGAGTTCTTCTCGGATTTGAAATATCAGTTCTTCTTGTGTCTCATCAAACAAGAGAAAGCGTCCCGTAAGGGACGAAGCTTTTAATTCCAAAAGATTCCTGACCCACCCACTCACTTCTCTCCTGGTACAAAAGAAAACGCGATCAAAACCTTCACTAATCACTTTGCAAAAATTAAACAGTGGTTCGAGATTTTCTCTTCTTTCTAAAAGAGAAGTAGGATGAACCCTTTGGAAGGCGATAACATCTGCTTTTTCAACTTTTTTCTTCCAAGGATAAGAATCACTACCCCAGATTGTTACGCTACCCTTTTCAGTGCTTCTTTTGATTAATGGTCTTCCATAAACCATATTTGATGCTGTCGATTAATGCATTCCAGCTTGCCTCAATAATATTGGTCGAAACACCCACTGTACCCCATTCCTTTTCTCCATCTGTGGTTTGGATAAGCACCCGTATCTTAGCAGCAGTACCCTCTTTCTCGCTCAAAACTCGCACTTTATAATCAGTAAGTTTAATTCTCTCGAGGTCAGGGAAGTATGGCTTCAAAGCCTTCCTTAAAGCATTATCGAGAGCATGCACTGGTCCGTCTCCTTCAGCTACAGTATGAGCTACCTCGTTCTCAATATCAATCTTTACAGTAGCTTCAGTAATGGTTTCCCCTTCCTCGCGTTTTTCCACAATAACTCGAAAGCCCTTCAGGCTAAAAAGGTCGATGTTTTCACCAAGGGTATTCCTCAAAAGGATTTCAAATGAAGCATCTGCTCCTTCGTACTGGTAACCATAATTTTCGGCTTCTTTTATTTTCTGAACCAGTTCGAAAAGTCGAGGGTCTCGGGGGTCTATCTCGATGCCCATTTCTTTGGCTCTGTGGACTATGTTGCTTCTTCCCGCCTGCTCTGAAACCAGAATTTTGCGACGATTGCCAACGCTCTCCGGAGGAACATGTTCATAGGTTCTCGGGTTCCGTAGCATTGCACTGGCGTGAATACCACCTTTATGGGCGAAAGCACTCCTGCCGACATAAGGATCGTAATCATTGGGTCTCAAATTCGCTATTTCATAAACAAAGTGAGCAACCTCAGTTAATTTTTTTAAGTCCTCTTCATTCAGAGGGCAATAACCCATTTTCAACTGCAAATTAGGCAATACTGAACACAGGTTAGCGTTGCCACAGCGCTCTCCCAAACCGTTAATAGTGCCCTGAACATGAGACACCCCTTTTCTCACTGCAACCAAGGTATTTGCAACCGCCACCCCACTATCATTGTGGGCATGAATTCCCAGAACAACATCTCGAGAACCATTAAAGTAATCCCATACCCTATCGATAATTTCCTCCACTTCAAAAGGAAGAGTACCCCCATTAGTGTCACAAAGAACTAATACTCGAGCACCAGCTTCCCAAGCTACTTTTAAAGTCTTAAGCGCATAATCCGGGTCATCTTTGAATCCATCAAAAAAGTGCTCAGCATCGTAAAGCACTTCAACACCTTTGCCTGCAAGATAGCTTACTGTATCATCTATCATCCTGAGATTTTCTTCGAGCGTGGTTTTCAGTGCCTCCTGTACATGCAACGTCCAGGACTTACCAAAGATAGCAACTGCTGGCGTCTCAGCTTCAAGAAGCAATCTCACATTTCTATCTTCTTCAACTTTCACATCGGCCCGCCGAGTGCTTCCAAAAGCACTTACTTTTGCCCTCTTGAAAGAAAGCTTTTTGACTTCCCTAAAAAAAGAAGCATCTTTAGGGTTAGAACCAGGCCATCCACCCTCGATATAATGAATGCCAAGTTCATCAAGCTTTTTCGCTATTTGAAGCTTATCGTAAACCGAAAAGTTAATTCCCTCACCCTGCGAACCATCCCTCAGGGTAGTGTCATAAACTTCGATCCTCTGCACAAGGCACCACCTTCCAGAAGTAAATCTTTGAACTCCAGGAGATTTTCTACCACCAGATCAGGCTTGCATTCTGCATTTTTTAAGTCCTCCCTGGTGGTCACCCCTGTCAACACCAGAACCGAAAAAAGGTCAAACCTTTTGCCCAGAACAATATCGGTATCCAGGCGATCACCAATAAGCACTGTTTCTTCTTTCTTGAATCCAGTAACACTGAGCACAAAATCCATTATAAGTGGAGAGGGCTTTCCCACTATCAACGCTTCTTGCCCAGAGCAGGTCTCAATAGCAGCAACCATAGCACCACAACCTGGAAGAAGACCCTTATCAGTAGGATACGTAGGATCGGGATTGGTTCCTATCAGGCGAGCGCCTTTGGTTAAAAAACGCAGGGCAGAACTCATCTTTGAGAAACTGAATTTTCGGTCCATTCCTACCACGACAAAGTCTACCCTATCCCTGGTGTTACCAGCAACCACTCTCAAGCCACAGCGTTTTATTTCTTCACGAAGGCCTTCTTCTCCTATTATATAAACTCTGCTCTGAGGAAAATTTTGCTCCAGATACTTTGCGGTAACAAAAGCCGAACTGAAAACCTCTTTTGGGGAAGCATTGACACCCATTTTCTGGAGTTTTTCAGCATACTTTTCTCTGGTCAAAAAGGTGTTGTTAGAAAGAAAAATTACCCTATAGCCTTCCTCCTTAAGAAAATTAACAAAGCTAATGTTTTCGGTGAGGGGTCTATCAAGAAGATACAGAACACCATCAAGGTCAAAGATAAAATTCTTCAACTTATAAAGCGAATCCATAACCGCTAAATCCTCCAACTAAAATGAAATCCAGGTCAAAGTATTATAATACATTATTCCAGCTTTGTGGCAAAAAGAAGAGATAAATTCAGAAGTTAAAAAGCAGGTATTAATGCTCCAAAAGCCACCTACCTGTGGCTTCATCAGTCACCAATGTGGTTATCCACTGTCCCCTCAGGGCACCAAGAATGGCTTCTTTTTTTTCCTTACCACCAGCAATAGCTATAACTTTTCTGTTTCCCTCCTTTAATCGTTCAAGTCTCACTGAAATCCTCCTTGCATTGAAAGAGACATCAAGCAAACATCCTCTGATATCAAAGAAGTTACCACATATTCCTCCCACTGCTCCCTTCTCAGTGAGCTCCCTAATCTCTTCCTCCTCCAGGTCTCCCGTCTCTATAAGAAGGCTGGTCTCACTTCGTATTCCTCCTATACCCACCAGCGCAACATCTACTTCTTCTGCCATTCTGAGAGTTTCTCGCACTCCTACTTCTTTCAAAAAGGCCTCCCTTATCGCACTATTTCCTGCAAAAGCAGGGGCAAAAAGATAAATAGCCTCTCCACCCAACTTGTCAGCAAGGCTTTTCAAAAGCTCGATGGCCAGGGTCTTCCACTTTACCCCCCCGTATGCTCCCATCATTTGGACCACTTTCACCCCTGGAAGCTCCAACCTCGGCAAATAACGGATGACTTCATAAAGAGTCCTTCCATAAGCTACTCCAACGCTAATATAAGGTACCAGTTTCCCTTTTATATAATCAGCCCCAGCTTGGGCAATTGCTTTAACAACATTTTCGGGAACTTCGCTATAAACCCTGGCCACCACCACATCTTCGAGAGAATATTTTTCCTTAATCTTCTGAGCCAGTGCCTGATCGGCTTCCGCCGGTCTCCTTATCTTTATCTCGACCAAGCCCAGTTCTCGGGCTTTTTTGATCAAACGAAAAGCTTTTTGGCGAGATACCCCCAAAATCTTGGCTATTTCGCCCTGGTTAAGGCCTGAGATATAATACAGTTCAGCAGCCTTAACCATTGTTTCCAGCTCATCAAACCGGGCTTTTCTTTTCAAATGATCCCTACCTCGCTTGTTAAAAATATGATGAACAATCAGGTTAAAGAACCTTCTGGATAGCTTCCTGCAAGTTATTTGCCTCCTCTTTTGACAAGGGCAGAAGAGGACGACGAGGATAAAGGCCCTCAAACCCAAACTTATCCATAGCAGCCTTCACACCAGCTACACCAAAACTCCCTGAAACCAGACTATTTAACTTCATAATCTTACGATGCAGGCTAATCCCCGCTTCAAGATCCTTCTTAACGGCAAGTTCGTAAAGCTGACAGCACAAATCTGGAAACACGTTGGCCAGTGATAAAACCCCTCCCACACCACCAAGTATTACAGCCGGGAAGAAAAAGCTGGCCGAACCAGCTAAAACCCAGAAATCCTTACCCTGGGTAGACAAAAGGTAAGAATCGTAATTCCCCTTGGAAGTGTCCTTTATTCCAAAAATATTAGGATGTTCACTTACCTTAGCGATAACCTTCGTGGAAAGGCACAGACCATTGGCCACTGAGGGGTTGTTATAAAGGAGAACCGGCTTGTCGATCGCTTCTGCAACTTCGGTAAAATAGCCAACCAACGTTTCATCTGTCATGCGCTTAGCAAAGAAAGAAGGAGGCATGAGACTTATAAAGTCAACATCCAAATTGCATAGCTCTTTGGCTAACTTTACACTTTCAAAAGTCGACTCACAGCTTGCCCCAGCAATCACTATTTTACCTTTGCCTGAGGTCTCCTTTTTTACAAGCTCTACAATTTTTAGTTTCTCTTCAAAGGTTAGACTTCTAAACTCACCATTGGTACCCAGAACAAAATATCCCCTTAATGGAGTTTCATTAAGCTTGGCAATGTTTCTCTGTAAAGCATCAAAGACGATTTCCCCTTTCTCATCGAAAGGAGTTACTATAGGGGCAAAAACCCCCGAAAGCTTATTTTTGATTTCCAAAGACAATTCAATCACTCCCTTTCAAAGCAGCAATCAGATTTTCCACTGCTTTAACAGCAACCCGCCGGGTACACTCCTTGGTAAGACCAGCAACATGAGGCGTCAAAACCACATTCTCAAGCTTCAGAAGGGGATTATCCAGTGATGGTGGTTCTTCTTCAAAAACATCTATTGCAGCACCAGCAATCCATCCTTCTTTCAGGGCTCTGTAAAGAGCTTTCTCATCCACAATAGCACCGCGAGCTACGTTAATCAAAAAAGCATGAGGCTGCATACAACGCAGTTCTCTTTCCCCAATCATCTTTCTTGTCTCTTCAGTAAGGGGAAGATGTAGAGAAACAAAATCGCTTCCCTTAAGTAGTTCTTCGAGCACGCAAACCTTCTTAGCCCCACTCTCACTTTTTTCCACGAAAGGATCGTAAAAAAGAACTTGCATCCCAAGCGAAAGAGCCAACTCAGCAACTTTTTTCCCTATAGCACCAAATCCTACAAGGCCAATTGTTTTTCCGGCAACCTCAATTGGCTTACCAAGATAACGAGACTTCCAGTTTCCTCTTCTAATTTCCCTGTCAAACCAATTTATACCCTTAGCAAGGGTGAAAAGCAATGCTACGGCATGTTCAGCTACTGACAACGCATTTTCTCCTTCAACGTTAAGTACCTTAATGCCTTTCTTGCAAGCATAATCAACGTCGATATTATCCAGCCCTACTCCAACCCTGGAAATAGCCTTTAATCTCTGTGCTCTATCCAGAAGCGTTGCGTCCACCTGGAAAGCACTTCTCACAATAACCCCATCAACGTCTTCTATCAGCCTTCTTGCTTCCGCAGGATCTTTAAAGGGACCTACTACTTCTATGTCAGGGTTATTCAATAACAAATCCATGGCCTCTGGGTCTATTTGTTGAGGCAGAAGAATCTTCCATTTTGGCATATTAAACGGCGCTCCTTCCTCTACTTTTGAAACGAATTTAACATCTTAAATATATCCTTCAGAGCTTTGTAAGTGGAACGATACACCTCGAAAAACTTTGCATATTCCTCAATCATTTCTTCATCAGGGTCGGTTTCAGTTTTCACCTTGATACAACGAACAGCATCGCTTACCGATTGCCAGATGCCAGCACCTACTCCAGCTATAATAGCTGCACCATAGCTTCCCCCCTCTTCACCAGACTCCACAGTTACCACCCGAGAACCAAAAATGGTAGCGTGAAGCTTGCGGAAAAGGGGACTTCTAGCCCCACCACCTGCAAGCCTAATCTGACTGACTTTAAGTCCCAAAGGCTCCATAGAAACCAGAACATCTTTAAGGCTATAAACGATGCCCTCGAAAACGCTTCTTAAAAAATCATTGCGGGAGCTGTGGAGACCAAAACCTACCAGGGCGCCCCGCGCAAAAGGATCGTTATGAGGACACCGCTCTCCAATAAGATAAGGCAAAAACACAAGTCCTCTACCAAAAGGAGACGCCAAAGCTGCCTCCTCACCTAAAAGCTCGTAACTCGACCTACCAAGCCACCTGGCGACACCATCTTCTGACCAAGCAAAGGTGTCCCTAAACCATCTCAGAGAACCACCCGCTGCAAGGGTGGTTCCATAAGCAATCCAGCTTTCTGGCATAGCATTACAAAAGAATTGAATGGTCTCTCCGGGATTTTTGCGAAATTCATTAAAGCTTGCCGCCACTATTCCCGCAGTACCCAGAGTAATTGCCAGGACTGAGGGGTCCACTGCACCCATACCCACCGTCTGCACTACTGCATCTCCTCCACCCCCAAAAACTGGGACGCCAGGATTAATTCCCAGTTCTTTGGCTACAGACTCAGCAACTACTCCAGTTTTCTCGTGCGATTCCACCGAAAGAGGAAACAGTGAAAAAGGTAACCCCAAAAGCTTAATAAGCTCTGTAGCCCACTTCCTTTCTTTTACGTCAAAGAGACCAGTTCCTGAAGCATCAGTTACATCAGTAGCCAGCTCTCCGGTTAGCATGAACCTTATAAAATCCTTCGGACACAAAAACTTATCAGCTTTTTCAAATATCTGAGGCTCGTTTTCTCTAACCCACAAAAGTTTTCCCCCAGTATATCCGGGAAGCATTATATTGTTGGTTATCTCCATGAATTTTTCTTTCCCACCAACCAGGCTGTGAATCTGGTCGCAAAAGGGAGCGCTCCTCTGGTCATTCCAGAGAATACAAGGCCGCAAAACTTTCCCTTGAGCATCCAGGAGCACCAGACCATGCATCTGGCCAGTAAGGCCAATACCCTCTATGGAAAAATCATGCTCTTTTACTTTTGCGGCAACTTCTCGAAAAGTACTCTTTACCGCATTCCACCAATCGAGAGGATCTTGTTCTGACCAGCCTGGAAAAGGTGTATACACTGGGTACTCAGCTGAACTACTAGCAACTACTTCCCCATGCTCATCGATAGCCAGAGTTTTGCAACTTGAAGTCCCTATATCTATACCCACAACACAGGGTTTTTTCGACAAATTCATCGCCCTCCATAACTTCATTTCTCTGCGCAGAGAAATGAAAGTCCTTTACTTATAGGTTACTTTAATATGCTTAACCTCCAGATACGACTCTATTCCACCCGGGCCAAGGTCAGTGCCAAAACCGCTTTCCTTCCAACCGGTGTAAGGAGCATAAATTGTGGCCACATCAACATTATTTAACCCGATGTTTCCGCACTCAAGACCTAAACAAACCTTGCGAGCAATATTAATGTTTGAAGTATACACATAAGCAGCAAGACCGTATCTCGTGGAATTAGCCCAATCAATTACTTCATCAAGGCTATCGAAAGGCATCACTCCAACTGCTGGACCAAAAGTTTCTTCTTTCATGATTAGCATTTCATGTGTGGTATCAGCTAAGATAGTAGGTTCAAAGAAATAACCTTTCTTAAAAGCTTCTCCTTCGGGCTTTTTGCCTCCGTAAAGCAACCTGGCTCCTTTTTTTATCGCATCCTCTACGTGTTCTTTAACTTTTTCCAGAGTGCTCAAACTTACCATTGGACCCAGGTCCACATCCGGATCGGTCAAGCCGTTCCCAATTCGCAACTTTCTGGTTCCTTCGACAAAAGCTTCTAAAAACCTGTCATAAACGGAACGCTGCACGTAAATCCGATTGATAGCGTTGCACACCTGTCCCATATTACGGAAAGATCTCCGTACTGCACCCTTGACTGCTTCATCAAAATCCGCATCTTCGAACACAATAAGCGGTGACTGACCTCCTAATTCCAGAGTTACCCTTTTTACCCCTTCCGCACAGTAACTCATAACCTGCTTTCCTGCTTCAGTAGAACCTGTAAAACTCACCTTTTTTACCAAAGGGTGCAAAACCAGTGCTTTGCCAATCACTGAGCCAGAACCTGTAATTCCATTGACTACACCTTCAGGAAGCCCCGCTTCAACGAAGCACTCCAAAAACATCAACGGTGAAATTGGCGTTTCCGAAGGAGGTTTGGCCACCACCGTGCACCCTGCGGCCAGAGCCGCACCAACTTTCCAGGAAAGGAGCTGCACCGGATAGTTCCAGGGAGAAATAGCTGCAACTACACCTGCTGGTTGCTTAATAACCAGGCTTTCAACGTTACCTTTATTTAAGGGGATAATTTCTCCAAATACTCTTTTCGCACCCTCTGCAAAATATCTGATTACCTCTGCAGAACCTTTAACCTCGCTTATACCCTCCTTTAAGGGTTTACCTTCTTCAGCAGTAAGCACCCGTCCAATTTCTTCAGCTTTCTGTTCAATTATATCCGCAGCTTTATGCATGTAACGTGCTCTATCAAAGGGAGTAAGTTTAGACCAGGTTTGAAAAGCTCTATGAGCAGACTTTACAGCTTCCTCTACCTGTTCTTTGGTAGCCCTGGGAACTTCCCCCATTTTCTCTTCAGTAGCTGGGTTGATAACCTCAAGGTATTCCCCGTTAATCGAATCCACGAATTGATTATTAATTATCATCAGTTTTCGAATCATAAAGGCTTACCTCCCACCTCAATCCACTTTACCAGTTACCCACAAAATAACCAGAGGAAGAATGCCCGTATTGTAGGTAACATGAAACTTACCTGGTTCAACATAAAAGGCGTCTCCTTCCTGAATGGGAAAACGCTCTTCTTCAATTTCCATTTCTCCGCGCCCACTCAGGATGAAATATACTTCTTCCTGATCAGGGTGAGCATGACCAGTAGTTTTACCATCAGGATAGACAATGGTATATCCCAGTTTCAGGCGCTGAGAAGGGGAATTCTCCGGGTCTATCAACCAGTAAGTATCTCTCAGGGTTTCTCCTTTTTTATCTTTCGCAAAATACCGAAAAGACCGATCACAAGTATCTGGTTCTACATTATTGATGTTAACCTTATACGCCATTACAGCATCTACCTCCTCTGTTCATTAGTTCCCAAAAGCTCTATGGTTTCTCCCTGTGAATTATCGGGAGATCCTCAACAAAAATGTGAATCACCGGGGGAGGGAAATACAGCCATACCCTTTCACCTTCCTGATAGCGCTCCTGGGCTGCAACCACCGCCTTTACCTCACTTCTTGGCTGGTCATCGAGAGAAACAGTAAGTACCACCTTATCTCCCTGAAATTCAAGTATCTTTACCGTCCCTGAAACAGAATTAGCTACCTTTCTTTCTCTGGAAACTTCAATTTGCTGAGGACGAATGCCCAACTCCACCTGGGAATCTACATATTTCGGATCCACTTCACCTTCAAAGGTAAAGAGGAATTCCTCTGTTTCACCAGGAATCACTATTTGATTGGTTCCTTTCGCCAAGGCAGGGATAAAGTTCATAGCCGGTTCACCAACAAAATAAGCCACAAACTTGTTGGCAGGATAATTCCAAATTTCCTCCACAGTTCCAATCTGCTGTAGTTCTCCCTGGTGAATTATCAACATACGGTCGCAAAGAGCAATGGCTTCTGCTTGATCGTGGGTTACATAAATTGTAGTAAGCCCCAATTCATCATGAAGATGTCGAATACGAGCGCGTATCTCGTGACGTACCTGTTGGTCCATATGGGATATGGGCTCATCAAGCAGAGTAACGTTTGGCTTTCTTACCAGGGCTCGGGCCAGGGAAACCCGCTGCTGTAGACCGCCAGGAAGTGAACCCGGACGTTTTTTGAGGTGTGGAGTAAGTTCCATTAACTCTGCTATTTCTTTTACTCTTTTGTCCACCTCGGGACCCTTAAGACCTCGCGCACGAAGTGGAAAAGCTATGTTCTCGTAAACACTTAGACGATAGTAGAGAGCGTAAGACTCAAAGGCCAAAGCTACATTGCGCTCAGCAGGGCTAAGATGATTCACCACTCGTCCATCAAAAAGTAACTCTCCTTTACTAATTTCTTCAAGACCAGCCAGCATTCTCAAGGTGGAGCTTTTGCCACTGCCTGAAGGTCCTAACACAGCAAGAAATTCTTTATCTTCGCAAACAAAACTCAAATTTTTTACACCGACTACATCCCCAGGATATATCTTCCAGAGATTCCTCGCTTCGACTCTGCTCACTCCTCAGAACCCCCTTTTCCTGTAAGCTTTACTCCCTTTTTGAAGAAGAAAATGCGCTGGGGGTCAAACTCTAACCACACCCGATCACTTTCTTGAAACTTGCAAAAACCTTCAGTACGCACGTAAAGGAAGACATTCTTGATATTAAAGGTAACTATGCTACTTTCATTTTCATGAATGATTGCATAAATAGGCAATTGGAAAGCCCTATCTGAAGTTCTCTCAGCTGAAAGCCTTATGTGTTCAGGTCGGATACCTAAGCGAGCTATTAATTTCCCATTAATCTGGTCTGCAACCGCTTGTGCTTTTTCAAAGAGTTCCCTATCAATTTCTAACTGTAGGGCATCGTTAACTCTGAAAAAGGCTCTATCTCCAGTCGTAAAAACTTCTCCATCCAGAAGGTTCATGGGAGGGTCTCCAACCAACCTACCCACAAAATCCGTCTGTGGATAATAGTAAATTTCTTCGGGAGTACCTTCCTGCTCAACCAAGCCTTTTCGCAAAACCACCATGCGATCTGAAAGAGCAAGTGCCTCCCGGAAATCATGAGTAACATAAATGATAGTGCTACTGTATTTTTTAGCAAGCTCTTTAAGCAGCGTTTGCGTGGAAAACTTTAGTCGGGCATCAAGATGAGCAATCGGTTCATCAAGTAGGTAAACTTCAGCCCTCCTCACCAATGCCCGAGCCAGCGAAACCCTTTGCTTCTGCCCACCACTCAAATGCTGAGGCAATCTATCAAGCAAACCACCAAGCCCCAGGAAATCAGCTATTTCTTGAACTCTCTTGCGTTCTTCTTGTGGTGATAACTTAAGACCCCAGCGGGGAGCCCGAAGCGGAAAGGCAATGTTCTCATAAACCGTCAAATGGGGATAGAGATTATAAGTTTCAAAGGCCATAGAAACATTTCTTTCTTGAGGAGGAAGATCGTTAACTTCGCGTCCGTTAAAAAATATTTTTCCCGAAGTAACTTTCTCTATACCGGCGATCATTTTCAAAATAGTGGTCTTGCCCGCACCAGTCGGACCCAGAATAGAGAAAAACTCTCCCTCGTGACAGGTAAAACTTACTCCTCTAATGGCTTTTTTCTTCCCATACAGCTTAACCACATTCTCAAGTCGCACTTCTGCCATGTTCACTCTTCCTCCTCTTCTTCCTCCTCTTCTTCAAGCGGACGAGGACCATACTTGAAAAGACATAAAGAGACTACCGTAGCAAGGATAACGCCTACCCACTGCGGAACATAAGCTTCCACAAATCTGAGCCAAAAAAGATTAAAAAAGGCCCAGCAGATAATTGACCAGAAAATCCAGTCTCCAGTTGACATACGTGGAAGTAACATCGCTTTCACCTCAATTAAAGCTCTCTTCTGTCAATAAAACGATGCACATCGGTATCAACCTTTCACCGCTCCAAAAGTCAATCCACGAATAATATAGCGCTGCATAAACCAGGCCACAAAAAGAGTCGGCAAGATAACAATGGCTGCTCCTGCTGCCATTGGCCCATACTGAACCTCAATAGACCCCCAGAAAGAGGAAATGAGCACCGTGACCGTTCGAGCGGTAGAGCGAGTAAAGAGAAAAGCATACAGGAACTCATTCCAGGACCAGATGAGACAAAACACCGTGGTTACCACAATCCCAGGACGAGCAAGAGGCAAAACTACTTTGCGGAAAATATCCACCCGGCTATAACCATCAACCATAGCCGCATATTCAAGCTCTTCGGGAATGTCTTTAAAAAAGCCATAGAGCAAAAAAGTGGCAAAAGAAGTGTTAAAGTAGGTGTAAAGAAGAATCAATCCCAGATGCGTATCAAGAAGTCCTGCCTTGCGGTACATCATAAAAAAGGGAATCGCCGCTACTACTGCGGGAAACATTCTGGTGGAAATGGTAGTGAACAAGAGATGTCCCTGACCGGTGTTCCAACGGGCAAAACTGTAGGCTGCAGGGACAGATACAAGAAGTACCAAAATAGTGCTTATAGCACTAACAATGACAGTGTTAAGAAAGTTATTCCAGAATGGATAATCACTAAACAAACGATGGAAATTTTCCATGGTAGGCTTAAAAAACACCAGTTTGCGCACATCGGTAGTAAAGATGTCATTAGCAGATTTAAAAGCAGTAAGATATATCCATACCAAAGGGCCAACTATTACAAAAAGCACCACTACAGTAATTAACCAGAAAAGCAATTTTCCCCAAGGTTTCAAAGTGCTCACCCTCTCTTTACCTGTTTCCACCAAGTGCTCTTATCAAGAACTTAAACATAACTGCACACAATGCTATGGTAAGGAGCAAAGAAAAAATAGCCATGGTAGAACCATAGCCAATATCAAAGTACACAAAGGCTGTACGATAGACAATCCAATCAAGGAGTTCTGTGCCTACGCCCCCTCTGGTTGTTCCATAAAGGGGATCAAAAAGTCGAATAAGCCACATGGTTCGCAAAACCACGATAATCATTATTAGGGGACTCAGCATGGGGAGAGTTAATCTCCGAAAGACATACCAGTTAGAAGCCCCATCCACTCGCGCTGCCTCAAAAACATCCTTAGGCAAACTCCTTAAACCAGCTACCAGCACAAACGTCGAAAAGGGAAACCATTGCCAGATAGTAATAAAACAGATAGTGTATAGCGCCCTCTCTGGAGCCCACCAGTAGACCTTATTCAAGCCAAGAGCGCTCAAAAGCATATTTACGGCTCCAAAATCATATTCAAACATGAAATTCCAGAGCAGAGAAAGAATTAAGGGCGCAACAAGAAGTGGTAAAAGGGCCAACCCTCTAACTACTCGCTCTCCAGGAAATTCTCTGCTCCAGAGCATGCCAAGCCCTAACCCTATAAGAAGTTCCGAAACTACACAAATAACCAGAACCTTAGCAGTCCGTCCCAGAGCTTCCAAAAACGACTTATCCCGAAGCAACTGACGGTAATTATCAGCACCCACGAAAATGGGGTTTCCCTGCATTCCATACTGGTGAAATGAATAGTAAAGGCAGTAAAATAAAGGATAAAGCATAAACACTGCCAGTACTATAATAAGGGGAATCAAAAGAGTCCATTTAAAATAACGTTCACTGGTAAGTATTTCCCACACAGTAGGCTTTCTGCCTATTCCACCTAAGGCTGATTGAATGGCTTTCTCGCTCATTGTTTCCTTTTAAACCTCCCCACTAATCAGATGCCGGGGTGTCCAGATAAGACGAACACCCCGGCTAACCCTCAGCTATCTATTCTTCTCGAATAGGTACATCATCAAATTTGGTGGTTAATTCAATAGTCTTGGCAACAGCTTCAGCAATAGCATCGTCAATACTAACTTCTCCAGACATTGGCTTATGGAAAACGTTCATCTGCATCTCGTAAACCTTGCCACCTGCTTTGGCGTTAAAATACCAGTAATCTGCAGTATACTTGGCTTGCTCTTTCCAGATATCAACCAGGTACTGGCAGACCATACCCAGCGGATAGCTGTTTTCAGGAGTATGCCATTCAGGATCCAGCAAAAGGTCCATTCTGGCGCTGAACTGGCCACCTTCTTTCATGAGCACTTTCTGAGTATCGTAAGCAGCTATATATCTCACCAACCAGTAAGCAGCTTCGGGGTTTTTGCTCGCCTTAGCAACACCAACCGACCAGGCACCGGTATAAGGCTGACCACCAATAGTGGGATAGATACCCAGTCTACCACCAGGAACGTGTTCTTTCAAAAGGTCCGCAGTCCAGGTAAAGAGACTGGCAAACTGATGTGGCTGAATAACAGCATATCCTTCTCCCTGTTGCGCACAGGCAAAGTCAAAGTTGGCAGTAAGACAACCAGCGGGAGCAAATTTAAGAAGAGACTGATACTGTTCCATAGATTCTTTAAGTTTTGCCTTATCTTCTTTAGTTATAACAAATTCCTTGAGATTGCCCTGTTCATCTCTTACTACAGTAGCATAGTCTCCGCCTTTACCCCAGAGCCAGCAGGTTATCTCATCGTTTATCTGGTAAGCTCCTGCCATTAGAGCCACTCCGTAGAGGTCATGATCGAGGGTCTCTCCCTTAAGGGTGTCACCTTTCTTTCTGGTAAAGAATTCTGCCTGGTCGTAAAGCTCTTCATAAGTTGTGGGTGGTTTCAGCTCATATCCATATTTTGCTTTAAAAGCTGCTTGTTCGGTGGGATCATCATAAACATCTTGGCGAATGAACATTCCCATGTGATAAGTGTAGAAAGGCAATACCATCTGCTTCCCTTCGCGGCTCTGACCGCAGATGAGAAGCACCGGCGAAATGTTCTCGATATCTTCTTTCAGGCCTTCCACACCGCGCGGATCATATTTTTCCGCCAGGTCTTCCAGAGGATAAAGGTAATCCGACCATTCATCGGTCCAGGAAGTCTCGACGTATACAACATCATAGTAACCGGTTCCCGCCATAAGCTCGACGTTCTCTTTGGAATAAACCACCGGAGAAGCAACACGTTCAATGTTTACCTTTACACCGGTAACTTTTTCAAACTCTTTAATGTACTCTATAACCTTATCCCATGCTGCACCGGTCTCCACCATCATGTTTATAGCTTTTTTGTTCTTAATTTCTGGAATGTCTTTCAAACCGAACTTGCTGTCTTGCGCAAAAGCAACCAAAGCAAAGCTCAAAACCAAAAACACACACAAAATAGCAACGTACAATTTTTTCATTACTGAACCACTCCTTTCCTACAAAATTTTTTACACCACTACCACTTCAAAACACTACCGCACAATCTTCTACAAAAGCCAAAACAGCACAAGCTCTTTACACTCTTGGCAACACCTCCTTTTATCAATTAATCTATCCTATCTAACACAGCGAAGCTAAAACCTGCTTCGCTATGTTTTCAGCGTAAAGGCCGTTTCTCTTCAATAAATACTCTCTCTTTCCCGCAGTACCAAAGTTACTGGATATACCAAACTTCAAAAGCTTAGAGGGTGCAACCCCCAACCTATGAAAAGTTCTCAACAAATTATCTCCCAAGCCCCCAATCAGGGAATGTTCTTCAATACTAACCACTAACTTAGAGTTGCTGGCAATCTTTCCAATCATTTCTCCAGCAAGAGGTTTCACAAAGCGAGCATTAAAAACAAAAACCTCATATCCCTCACCCTTCAGAATCTCAGCAACTTCTAACCCCACCTTTACCAGCTGACCCAGAGCGATAATGGTCACATCAGATTTATTGAATTCTCCTTCGGAGAGAAATTCCAAACACCCCACTTCAACCGGTCGATGCTTACCCTCGAAACTCCATTCCTCACCACGAGCTCCGAATCTAAGGTAAACAGGCCCTTCCCACTCCCCAAAAAGATATTTACTCATCAAAAATGCATCTTCATAATCACAGGCCTCAGCAATCACGATGTTATCGAGAGAAGAAAGAATGGCGATGTCTTCTAAGGCCTGATGGGTAAAACCTGCATATTGAGGAGAAAAGCCAGTATCGGTGCCACATATTTTCACGTTAAGTGACCACTTGCAAATGTCGGTACGAATTTGCTCAAAAGCACGCATGGTTAAAAAGGTGGCATATCCAGAAATCACAGGTATCATACCCTGCAAAGCGAGTCCAGCACAAACACTCATTCCCGTTTGCTCACAAATTCCACATTCTATAAGCCTTTCGGGATAGCGATTTCTAACTTTTTTAAAGCGAGAAGCCGAGTCTACCGAAACACAAACTACTTCTTTTTTGTCGAACTCTATAAGCTCAAGTAAGGCATCCTGAAAAGCTTCTCTTCTATTCACTAAAAGAACCCTCCAGATATTCCTTTACCGCACTTTCCGGCACACTACAGTAATGAGATCCAACTCTACTTTCGAGTTCACCAATTCCCTTACCTTTCACAGTTTTTGCCACCACAGCTAAGGGTTTATCTCCTCTACAACTTTTTGCCCTCAAGAAGAGATTCCACAATGATTCAAGATCATGACCATCTACCGTTTCTACCAACCAACCGAAGGCTTTTAGCTTCTCAGCAAGGGGATCTAAAGGATGCAATTCTTCAGTAAACCCGGAAAGTTGCAGATAATTGCGGTCTATTATGAGCACCAGGTTGCCAAGCTGGTAGCGAAGGGCAACGGGAAGGCATTCCCAGTTAGTCCCTTCGTTAAATTCTCCATCACCAGCAAGAACCCACACTTTATGGCTTAACCCCTTCATCTTCATAGCCAGCGCCAGACCAATCCCGATGCCCAAACCATGACCCAGAGAACCGGTAGCTGCATCAATACCCGGCACTCCAAGCTCAGGATGAATACCCAGAAGAGTTTCTTCTTGGCAACAATACTCTTCAAAAAGAGATTCGGTCAAAAAACCCTTTTCGGCAAGGACCGAATAAAGAGCCAAAGCTGCATGACCCTTAGAAAGGACAAACTGGTCTCTTTCCCTTGAGCGAAGATTTTCGTCGCTAACATTCAGGACACCATTGTAAAGACAAGTAAGTATTTCTACTATTGAAAGTGAACCACCAATGTGGCTCACCCCTGCCCTACAGGTAGCCTGAACGATCCGCTTGCGTACACGAGAAGCAAATTTTTCCAGCTCTTCTTTTTGCATCATGATCCTTCTAACAACAAGCTCAAAACTACTTAGTAAAGATTTCTTCAATTTTGCTCATGGCATCCGAAAAAGAACGGAGATTGTTAATCTGAGCACCTGAAGCTTCTATTTCATCCATAGAAAAGCCTTGAGCATCCCAGGTTCTGCGCACAAACTCCAGCTTTTCAAGTTTACTTGCAACCTCATCAGGCATTTCCAGCACAAAATCTTCCACCGCCTCCCCATCAAGAAGCGTTATTCCCCAGGTAATGGCGTCAGGATTCATGGTGATTACAATTGGTAAGCGAGAAAGTGCTTTCAGGTGCAGATAATCTTCGCCGGGACCTTTTCTGGTTGAGCAAACGAGTACCTTGGTAGGACTCTGTAGCTTTTCTACTTCCTCTACTGCTCTTTGGACCATGCGAATACCAAACCAGCGTAAATCAAGTTCAGAAAGCTCGATTTCCTTACTCTTTGCTTCTTCAAAAAGCTCTGGAGATTCTTCCCACCTTCCACTCATCATGGTGATCACTGATCTCCAGCCACTATAATCTACCCCTCGCAGTAAACCTCTCTGATATCCCCGCTTAACCGCCTGAGCAACCTGGTACACCTGAGGAGTGCAGAAGCAAGAAGTGGCATTGGTAGGAATACCCAGTTCGGTCAAAAACTCAATCACTTTCAAACCCGCTTTGGTGGCAGGAATTTTGATCATCACATTGGGGCCTATTTTAGAGAGCTGAAGTGCTTGGAGCTTCATTATTTCTTCATCTTTACTATAGCGAGGGTCCACCTGTACACAAACAAAACCATATTTTCTACTCCTACGGTAGAAATTAGAGAGAAACTTATCCACACCGAGTTTTCCTGTCATCCAGTAAAGATCAAACCAGGAAAACTGTTCACCAGTGTTTATCTTTGCCTGCTCGCTTTTTTCTTTGAGATAGGAAACCACGCCAGGGAAACTCTGGAGGAACTTAAGAGTTAGGGGGGGATTGGTGGTCACACCATCAAAAAAGAAAGTGCCAGCCTCATTATGGGACATCCATCTATGAAGGTGAGCAATGGTTTCCTCGTTAGCTCCATTTTCAGCAAGGTTAGAGAGGAATTTGCGGTAAAAACCAGGGTGTGCATCCCACCATATTTCCAGATCGGGGTTGTTCTTTTTGAGTAGCTCCAGCACCTGAGGACGTATTTCCTGGGTCTTTAAAGAAGACATGATAATTTTGCCTCCTTAAGTGAAAAATTTATCATGTTAAATTTCTTAAACATTTTAGAAGATCTTTTTTAACAGGTCAAGAGAAAAAATTCACGACAAAACTAAATTTCACGCATTCTTGTCCAGGAATTCAAAACTCACTAAAATCGCATTCACCACTGTGTTGCCCTGAAACAGAGCTTTTTCTTGACTAAAGACAAAGGGCGATATACAATGTTCTCAATTACTATTTCTATAGTTTTAGTAGAATTAAAATCTTAAGGGGGATTTCCCATGATTTACCTTGATTACAATGCAACTACCCCCTGTGATCCCAGGGTTAAAGAAGCAATGCTACCCTATCTGGAAGCACAATTTGCTAACCCCTCTTCTCTTCACACTCCTGGACAAACCGTTAGAAAGGCTATTGAAGAGTCCCGAAAAAAAATTGCCGAACTAATCAATGCTCAGCCAGAAGAAATTGTCTTTACTTCCGGGGGAACTGAAGCCAACAATCTGGCTATCAAGGGAATTGCTTACAAAAAAAAGAAAGGGCACATTATCACTTCTTCTATAGAACATCCAGCAGTACTGAGAGTGTGCAAAGCGTTACAAAAAGAAGGTTTCCAGGTCACTTTTTTACCGGTGAACCATCAGGGAGTGGTTGACCCTGAAGATGTACGCAAAGCCATAAACAAAGATACCACCTTAATTTCCATAATGCATGTTAATAACGAAACCGGCGCCATCCAACCTATCAAAGAAATTGCTAAAATCAGTAAAGAGTATGAAATACCTTTTCACGCTGATTGCGTGCAGAGCATAGGCAAAATCCCTGTCGACCTTAAAAAAATAGGAGTAAATCTCGCTTCCGCCTCGGCCCATAAATTTTATGGTCCCAAGGGAGTGGGATTTCTGTACATAGAAAGAGGAATCAAGCTGGCTCCGCAAATTATAGGTGGACATCAGGAACGAGGGTTAAGAGGAGGCACCGAAAACGTCCCCGGCATAGTAGGATTGGGGGAAGCTGCAGCTATTGCTCGTAAAGAGATGCAAGAAGAAATTTCTAAAATAGAAGCACTTAGAAACACGCTGGAAAAGGGCATCAAAGAGCGCATACCAGAAATCAAAATCGTTTCTGAAAATGCGGCGCGTATTCATAACACCTCGCTGGTTCTTGTAAAATATGTGGAAGGCGAATCCATGCTCCTGAGCCTCGACCTGGAAGGAATATGTGCATCCAGTGGTTCAGCCTGTACTTCTGGCTCTCTGGAACCTTCACATGTTCTTTTAGCTTGCGGAATACCACCTGAAGAAGCTCACGGTTCTTTGCGATTTAGCCTTGGAAAATATACCACCAAAGAGGAAATTAAAACCGTGCTTGAAGTGTTTCCTAAAATAGTGGAAAGGTTAAGGAGCTTTTCTCCCTTTAAAATTTGAAAAAGAGGTTGAGTAAAATGTACAGCGAAAAAGTTATGGACCATTTTCGCAATCCGCGCAATGTGGGCAGGATTGAAAATGCAGATGGGGTAGGACAGGTTGGAAATCCCATTTGTGGTGACGTAATGACCATCTATCTCAAAATAGAGGACGGAATCATCAAAGACGCCAAATTTGAAACTTTCGGCTGTGGTGCTGCTATTGCCACTTCTTCCATCGCAACCGAATTGATTAAGGGGAAAACCCTTCAGGAAGCTTTAAAAGTAACCAACAGAGTCGTAGTGGAAGCCCTGGATGGATTACCCAAAAACAAGATCCACTGCTCGGTACTTGCTGAGGAAGCCATTAAAAAAGCCATCGAAGACTACCTCCAGAGAAAGGAAGCCTCAAAAAATGCTGAGTAAATGGAAAAACCTTCTTGAAAAATTATCAGCTATAGAAGACCTGGAAGAGGAAGAAATAGCAGAAATTCTGGATGCCCAGGATCCAGAACTGGAAAAGGAACTTTTTCAACTCGCTGACCAGAAACGCAAGAAGTATGTGGGAGACGAAGTCCATTTAAGAGGCTTGATAGAGTTCTCCAACTTTTGCCGCAAAAATTGTCTCTACTGTGGACTGCGTAAAGACAATAAAACCCTCAAAAGATTTCGCATGTCACCTGAGGAAATATTTTCAGTAGCTGAAAGGGCTCACCGTCTGGGTATTCAAACCATAGTACTCCAGTCTGGTGAAGACCTCCATTACGATGCAAAAACCCTTGCTGAACTCATCTGGAAAATCAAAAAGCTCGGCGTTGCCGTAACCCTGAGCGTAGGGGAGCGGGAAGAGGAAGAATACATAATATGGAGGGAAGCAGGGGCTGATCGGTTTCTTTTGAAACAGGAAACCTTTGACCGAGAATTATTCAGCAAGTTGCATCCCGATGACGATTTTGACCAGCGCCTTCGCTGCCAACAAAAACTCATGGAAATAGGTTTTCAAACTGGAAGCGGAAACATAGTTGGTCTTCCCTGGCAAACGACTAAACACTTAGCGCACGATATCAAAATGTTCCAAAAAATGGACTTTGACATGATAGGTATTGGCCCCTTCATACCCCATCCTTCAACACCGCTTGGCCAGCACCATACAGACACCCAGCTAAAACTCAAATTAACTTTGAAAACCGTTGCTCTAACTCGAATTCTGACCAAGAATGCCCACATTCCAGCCACTACTGCTTTGGGAACCCTGGTTGCTGGAGGTAGGGAATTGGCTCTCCGCTGTGGAGCGAACGTATTGATGCCCAACCTGACACCGCTTGCTTACCGTTCAAGCTACGAAATCTATCCCGGGAAAATTTGCATACAGGAAAACTGGGGAGCTTGTATTCCCTGCATGAAGAAAATGGTCGAAAAAATGGGTCGGAAAGTAGCTACCAACCCCGGCCACAGCCTCAAAAACCGTAGCCGGGTTCACTCTTAAAATTCAGGCTCCGTATTTTCCAAGTCGCAGGCCATTTGCAAGTATTAAGCTCATTAAGGCTCGAGCAGGAAAATGGCCAAGGTAACCTTTTCTACACTCTCTTTCTGTAAAGCGCGAAGCTTCATCACACCCTGCATGGGGAGAGAAAAGAAGCACCGGAGAGGGATGCCAGGAATGACTCCCCAGCAAAGAGGGCGTAGAGTGATCACCTGTGATGACCAGAACATCAGGTTTAAGCTCCAAAATACGCGGTATAAACTGGTCGAAATACTCTATACATTCCACTTTTCGCTTGAAATTACCATCTTCACCAGCTTTATCGGTGTCTTTGTAGTGCACAAAGAAGAAATCATAATCATTCCAGGCCTTTTCCAGATATTCAACTTCATTTTCAAAGGTTCCTTCTAACTCCGGAGTGTCAAATCCAAAAAGCCTGGCAATACCTTTATACATGGGATAAATAGCAATAGCCAGGGAACGCACGCCATAACGTTCAGGAAACTTTTCAAGCACAGGAGGTTTAGAAAAACCTCGCAAAAGAATAGCATTGGCTTTCTTTTCGGTAGAAAGCAGTTTCTGAGCCTTTTCCAAAAACTGCTTTATCACTCTGGATGTTTTTTGTGAAGCTTCATCCAAAGCTTCTGGAGCATAAGGAGCAAGTCCTTCTTTCTGAGGGTCAGTGTCTTTAATCCTGTCACCCAGTCCCTCTCCTCTCAGCACCATTACGAAACGATGTTCTTTGCCTGGCTTAAGCAAAATCTGGACCCCTTCAATTTCACCAATGTTTTCGCTTAGAAGGTTAACCAGGCGCACACATTCCTCTGTTGGAATGCGGCCCGCGCGACGATCAATTATTAAGCCCTGCTCATCACGAGTGGCAAAGTTGGCTCGTGCTGCCACATCATTTGGACCAAGAGCCATGCCAACGCCAAGAGCCTCGAGAACTCCCCTGCCAATAATCAATTCCTCGGGATTGTAACCAAAAAGGCCAATGTGACCTGGGCCACTACCAGGAGTGATACCGTAATTCACCGGATACATAAGCCCCAGCACGCTACGCTGAGCCAACCGGTCCAAGTTAGGAGTATGGGCTGCTTCAAGCTCTGTTTTAAAGTCAAAATCGGGGTGCGGAATTCCGCCTAAACCATCAGCTACCAAAAGTACCATTTTGCTTTTGCCCTTTTTAAAAAGATCCTTCAAATTCTCAAGAACATCTGGCACAGGATTCACTCCTTTCTTTCCCACCAATGAGTAAGCGTGTAGAACAGATTTATATTACCACACATACACTCCAAAAAGAAAAAGGCTGCATAGAACAGCCTTTTCAAAGCAGAAACCGTCCCAAAATTTTGTTTATTAGCGAATTAATAAGCGTACAGCTTTCCGTAGGGTCTGGTCGTCAAAGGAAAAATTTTGAAAAAGGTCTCTTTTGAGAGGTCCGGCAAATCAATGCCCAGGTCACTGGCAAACTCCTGGATATAAGGCTCTATAAACTCCAAATCCTCATTGGTCGCCTCAGAAAAAGCAATGCCAGGACCAACCTGCGATTTTTCAATTTTACCGCGAACAAAAATCTTACCTCCATGCATACCGGAAGCCACAAACTCTCCTACCGGAGAAGTGTCGTTTTCTCCCATACCCAGCACAACTATCAAACCGCCAGCCATATACTCTCCTAAAAAATCTCCCGTTCGTCCTCCTACAACAATAACCGGGAAGTCATCGAGATATGACTTCATGTGTATTCCCACTCGGTAACCTACATTACCTCGAATCCATACTTTTCCGCCTCTCATACCATAACCGAGAATATCTCGAGCGTCTCCCTCTATGATAATTTTGCCAGCATTCATGGTGTTACCCACTCCATCCTGGGCGTTACCCTTAACCTTCAGGATAGCTCCATCCATGAACACACCCAGGTCATCACCGGGAACACCAACTATTTCTATTTCACCCTCCCCAGAAAGTCCCCGGCCAATGTAGCGTTGCCCATTCACGTTAATCAACTTCAATTTGCGTATACCATCGGTCCAGAGCTTCTCTATCAGTGCGTTAACTTCACGATAATGTTTTCCTTTACAGTCTATAACCTTCATACTTCAATCCCTGCCCCTTCAACCATGTGTTTGCGGTAATTCTTGGGTAAGCTTACCAGACCAAAGTTTTCTGCAAGAAGCTGATCCTTAAAATCAGTTACTGGAATTTGCTCGCGCATCATATACACAAAAAGACCGGCTTTTTCAATATCGCCTACCAAAACTATTCCTACCACACGATCATCTTTGAGAACTATTTTCTTATAAATACCCTTCTCTTTACGAACCAGGACTTCAAATCCTCTAGCATCCCTGGGATTTACCAGACCTGCCGAGACCAGGGCCATCCCACCAAATTCCAGAGAATTCATGGGGATGCTACCCGGGTAACGAACCTGCTTGCCCGCCATGTTGGAACCTGCGACCCTGCTCTGAGCAACTGCCTCTGGCCATATTGCCACTACACCATACTCTCCTGTAAGAGCATTCTTAGTCTGGGCACAATCTCCACCTGCATAAACATCTTCTCGAGAAGTCATCTGAAATTCATCAACCACAATTCCCCTATCAATTTCAACCCCTGAACCAGACAACCAATCAACGTTAGGTCTTACTCCAATGGCAACGATTGCTACTTCTTCAGATAACCTTTCTCCACTCTGCAAAACAACTTCCCCAAGACGATTACGCACTGCTCTGAACTCAGAAACAGTATTTTCTTTAATAACCTTCAATCCAGCATTTCTGAGCGCCTCTTCAAGATAAGAAGAGCCCTCTTCATCAAGCATGTTAGAAAGTAAGCGAGGCGCAAGTTCCACCAGAGTCAACTCAAGACCCATTTCCAGGAGTGCCTCACAAGTCTTTAAACCGATGAAACCTCCTCCCAGAACCAGCACCTTTTTCAAACCAAATTCTTTGAGATAGGAACGCAAAAGTTCCATGTCTTTCTTTCTGGTGAAGGTAAAAACTCCCGGAAGGTCTATCCCGGGGATAGGCGGAAGAATGGGAACACCCCCTACTCCGATAAACGCCTTATCGAAACTTACATTTCTCCCATCCGAGAGTTCTACTTTCTTCTGTTCTGGCCACAATTTCACTGCTCTGGTATCCCAAAGAACAGCAACAGAATTTAGTACTTCTTTCAGTACCTGGCCATGATAGGCAACCCCTTCACTCTTTGAACCAAGAGCGTAGGTAATCAGAGGCCTTGAGTAGCACTCTTTTTCTTCACTCAAAGCCACAATCTCAGCGTCTTTTTCTAAATCCAGAATCGCCTTAGCAGCCCACCAGGATGCTACCGAAAAACCTACTAAAAGATATTTCGTTCTCAAGTCTCCCTTACTCATAAGTCAACGCCTCATTAGGACAATTTGCCACACAAACTGGCAATTTTTCTCCAGCACAGAGGTCACATTTACTGGCAACTTTTTTTTCTCCTTTTTCTCTTGTCACTGCCCCAAAAGGACAGCTCATAATACACATCCAACAACCTACACACTTTTCCTCATCGCAACGCACAACGCCTTCCTCATCGCGATACATGGCACCAGTCATACAGTTCTCTATGCACCGCGCTTCTTCACAGTGCCTGCACTGGAGGGCAAAGGAAATATACTCTTTTTCTTCAACCCTTACTCGGGGTAAAGGCCGAGGTTCTTCTTTAAAAGCCTTTATTATTTTGCCACTCCGAGAATGCTTCACCAGACACATAATTTCACATATGCGACAACCAATGCAGTACTCTTCATGAATGTGAATTTTCTTCACCTTACCATCCCTCACCAGCAGGTTTCACTCCTAATATTTTCATTTCTTCCCGAGTAAGTCCTACCGCCCGAAGATGTTCTCGGTTGCCCCGTAGACTTTCTATAGCGTTTATACCCATGCCACCCAACATTTCCTTAATTTCAAAAGCCCAGGCACGCAACAAATTAACCAACCTGCGCTTGCCTATATTGGGATTCAAACGCTTGGTCAGATAGGGATCCTGGGTGGCTATTCCCCAGTTACATTTCCCGGTGTAACACTTTTGGCAAAGATGGCAACCCATAGCTACCAGAGCAGCGGTACCAATGTAAACAGCGTCTGCTCCCAGAGCAATAGCCTTAATCACATCAGCACTGGATCTTATCCCTCCCGCAATAACCACTGAGGCTCTCTGGCGAATGCCTTCTACACGCAATCTCTCATCTACCTGAGCCAAAGCAAGTTCTATAGGAATCCCCACGTTATCCCTTATCACCTGAGGAGCTGCTCCTGTACCACCCCGAATACCATCAATAGCCACCACATCAGCCCCAGCGCGTACAATACCAGAAGCAATAGCAGCCACATTGTGCACGGCAGCTATTTTCACAAACACAGGTTTTTCATAATTCGTAGCTTCTTTAATAGCAAAAATCAGCCTTTGCAGGTCTTCTATAGAATAAATATCATGGTGCGGTGCAGGGGAAATAGCATCACTACCTACAGGGATTTTGCGAGTCCGGGATATCTGTTCAGTAACTTTCTCTCCGGGAAGATGTCCCCCTATACCGGGTTTGGCTCCCTGGCCTATTTTGATTTCCACGGCTTTGGCAACTCTCAAGTAATCCCTGTGGACTCCAAAGCGCCCTGAAGCCACCTGAACTATAATGTGGTCTCCAAAAGGATAAAAATCAGGGTGTAGACCACCTTCACCACTGTTACAGTAAGTACCAGCTTCCCAAGCTGCTTCAACCAGCGAACGAAAAGCATTATAGCTAATTGAACCATAGGACATGGCTGAAAAAAGAACTGGAACCTCAAGCTCCAGTTGTGGAGCAAGCTTCGTCTTCAGGATTGGCTGGTCAAGACTCCAGTCAACGTCGAGATAGTCCTCCTTTTTACCTAAAAACGTTTTGATCTCTATGGGTTCTCGCAGAGGATCTATGGAGGGGTTGGTAACCTGACTGGCATTGAGGAGCAGGTGATCCCAGTAAATCTTGTAGGGCTGGTCACAACCCATGCCTGTGAGCAAAACTCCACCTGTTTCAGCTTGTTTATAGAGATTCCTCAAATGGGCAGTACTCCAGTTGGCGTTCTGGCGAAAACCCTCTTCTCTTCTTACTACCTGCAATGCATTGGTGGGGCACAAAGTTACACATCTCTGGCAACCAACGCATTTTTCTTCTTCACTAAAAACCTTTTCTTCTTCCTCATCAAAAAGATGCACATCGTTAGCACACTGGCGTACACATACCTGACAGTCAATGCACCTTGAGCTATCACGAACGACCTTAAATTCAGGAAACAGCAAGCTTTTGGCCATATAACGATTCTTCACCCACCTTACCAAGAATAACCTCTCCAGCTCGCAAGGGTACCACCAGATCCAGATCAGGCTGGATTTCCCTGATAGCACACTCTTCGCTGGAAAGATAAAAAGTAGCACCCTTCCAAGCAGCAACCATGGGGCGTAGCTTGATTCGGTCCACCATCCCAAACATTCCCCCATCAAAACCCACGATAATGCTGAAAGGACCGTTCAAAAGAGCCCCACCAAAATTGATTCTCATAGCGCGATAAAAGCTTTTCTGAGGTTCTTCCATGCGTTCTATCTGCACCCAGAAGGGACTAGCAAAAATGGCACCAAGGTACGACATTGGAACACCCTGTTTTCTTACAAAAAGATCCACCAGGTAAGCTATGACCTCGGTATCCGTCTGGAGATTACAATAATAACCAAAATTTTGCAGATAGCGACGATTGATGCCGTATGAAGAGATTTCTCCATTATGAACTACCGACCAGGAAAGTAAGCCAAAGGGATGAGCGCCACCCCACCAGCCTACGCTATTGGTGGGAAAGCGACCATGGGCAATCCAGCAATACCCCTTGTACTCTTCAAGCCGGAAAAGTCGTCCAACATCCTCGGGATAACCCACACCTTTAAAAATGCCCATGTTTTTGCCACTGGAAATTACATAAGCGCCGTCTATACCGGCGTTGATCTTCATGACTACTTTAACCACTTCGTCTTCTTCAGAAGAAGAATTGCCCCGAAAGCGTAAAAAATAGCGCTCAAAATAAGGATAATCAGTTATTTCTTTTATTTCTCGTAAGGGTATAGATTCCTGATGTTCTATAACAAAAACCTCCCGCAGGAGGTTTTCCACATCCCCCCTGCGGTTCCGGTTGTCATAAAGAACATGAAAAGCGTAAAGTTCTGCATACTGGGGATAAATACCGTAAGCGGCAAATCCCCCACCCAATCCATTGGAACGTTCATGCATTACTGCAATAGATTTTATGATTGCTTCTCCATCAATCAATTTTCCATCCCGATTCAGGATTCCTACTACTGCACAACCAGAAGGAACCCGACAAACCTCTTTCATAGAAAGAACCCCCTAAAGGATTGGCAAGTACTTTTCAATTTCGTAGGGATGAACAATGGTTCGATATTCGTCCCATTCTATGATTTTGCTCTGAATGAGATAATTAAAAACATGCTCTCCAAGCGCCTTTCTAAGCAACTCGCTTTCTGAAGCATAGTCAATTGCTTCTTTCAGATTGCCGGGTAAAGAGTCGATTCCCAGGGCTTTCCTTTCTTCGGGTGTCATATGATACACGTCACGCTCAATGGGCTCTGGAAGTTCATAGTTACCTTCAATTCCCGCCATACCTGCAGCAAGCATTGCCGAAAAAGCAAGATAAGGATTACAGGCAGGGTCCGGATTTCTTACCTCAATACGAGTGGCCTGTTCTCTCCCTGGTTTATACATGGGCACTCGTACCAAGGCAGAACGGTTACGTCTGGCCCAACAAATATAAACAGGAGCTTCATACCCGGGTACCAATCGTTTGTAGGAATTAACCCATTGGTTGGTAACCAAAGCAATTTCTTTAGCATGACGCAAAATGCCGGCAATGTACTTTTTGGCGATATCCGACAAAAAATAAGGATCTTGAGCATCAAAGAAGGCATTTTTACCATCTTTAAAAAGCGATTGATGGGTGTGCATACCGGAACCGTTCTCTCCAAACAAGGGTTTGGGCATAAAAGTAGCGTATACCCCATACAATTGAGCAATTTCCTTGACAACAATACGATAGGTCATAACCTGGTCTGCCATGGTCAAAGCGTCAGCATAACGCAAGTCGATTTCATGCTGCGAAGGAGCTACCTCGTGATGGCTGTATTCTACCCTGATCCCCATTTCTTCAAGAGTTCTTATGGTATCCCTTCGCAAATCGGAAGCAGCATCAAGGGTAGTCAAATCAAAATACCCACCCTTATCCAGGGGAATAGGCTCTTTTTCACTTTTGAAATAGAAAAACTCCAGCTCTGGACCCACATAAAAGACAAAACCCTTTCTGGCAAGCTCCTGCAAGTTCTTCTTAAGGAACCTTCAGGGCAAAAGCTGAAAAGTTGAAAGGCCTGGCATGGCTATCATGTCACTTTCATCAATGCGGGCAAAGCCTTTAATCGAGGAGCCATCAAACCCCATTCCTTCATTTAGGGCATTTTCCAGCTCCTCGATAGGTATAGCGAAGCTCTTTAGATTACCCAAAACGTCTGTAAACCACAATCTTATAAACTTCACCCGGTTTTCCTTGCAAAATTCCCAAACCTCTTCCTTAGTTTTAAAGTTGCACGACACCTTGGATTTTACCTGCCTCTCAACAAACAAAAAGGCGTTTTACTCCGTTTTTGAAGTAAAACGCCTTTTTGTTTTTCTATGGCAGTCCACTATTGGGTTGTCTTACCTAACGGACTAATGAGGAACAACTTAAATTGACTTTTAAAATTTTCTCTATTTTCCTTTTCGATCTCGACCTAAGCCAACCCAAATATCCCCTTACTTTAAATATTTTTAAGATGAATCTGTCGTTTTTATCTCCACGCCGTGAAAAAACAATTCTATAACCAACCACGAAGTTTCATTGCTTCAACCACACGTTCAACAGCCACAACATAAGCAGCCTGCCGCATATTTATGTTGTATTTTTTGGATGCATTTAGTACTGAATGATAAGCGAGAGTCATTTTCTTCTCTAAACGTTCGTGGACTTCCTTTTCGTCCCAGTAGTACATATAAAAGTTTTGCACCATCTCAAAATATGAAACTGTTACTCCGCCAGCGTTGCACAAGAAATCAGGTATCACGTGAACACCATTTTTATACAGAATTTCATCCGCTTCTGGTGTAGTTGGCCCATTCGCCAATTCAGCGACAATCTTAGCTTTAATGTTCGGAGCGTTCTTATCTGTAATAACATTTTCTAACGCTGCAGGAATAAGTATATCCACTTCAAGCTCCAAAAGATCTTCATTAGAAATGGCCTTAGTATTTGGGAAATTAATCACCGACCCTGTTTTAGCTTTATGTTCATTAACTGCATCTGGGTCAAGTCCTTCCTTCGCGAATATGCCCCCTTTGCTATCACTAACAGCAACTATTTTGCAACCTAAAAGAGATTTTGCCAAACATGCTGCATAATATCCTGCATTTCCATAACCTTGTATGGCAACCGTAGCCTTCTCAAGGTCTACACCACATTCTCTGGCAGCTTCACGGATTGCATAGATTCCTCCCCGTGCTGTTGCATCATTACGTCCAGCAGAACCCCCAAGACTGAGTGGCTTACCAGTGATAACGCCAAACTGATTCTTGCCTGCAATTTTTGAATACTCATCCATCATCCAGGCCATTATTTGAGGATTGGTATAAACATCAGGCGCTGGAACGTCTTTATCTGGACCGACGAACTGATATATCGCTCGTATATATGCACGACTTAAGCGTTCTAATTCGCCCTGAGACATCTCCTTTGGATTACAAATAACTCCACCTTTTGCTCCTCCCAGAGGCAAGTCCAAGAGGGCACACTTCCATGTCATCCAAGCCGCCAATGCCCGCACAGTATCGATTGTTTCATCAGGATGAAATCGAATTCCTCCCTTTGTTGGCCCTTTTGCATCATTGTACTGCACCCTGAATCCTTGAAATACTTTGATAGAACCATCATCCATACGAACCGGCAGTGATACGTGAAGCTCTCGCATTGGAACTCGAAGCAACGCATGTGCGTTAGAATCTAACTTTAGAATCTCTGCGCATTTATCCAATTGCTTTTGTGCAATTTCAAATGGGTTAAGCTTTGTCATTTTCCTTACCTCCTACGAATAATTTATGGTTTATGACATAAAGTTAAACAAAGACAAAAACTCCTTTTAAGTTTTAGAGCTTCAAGAAGAGTCCGTCTCCCGTCCCTAAGATCCTATCGCTCAATTTGCCTACTAAGTTACTGTCAAACAGGAGATCGAAGCATTAAGTTTACTGTAGGTTATCTTTGTCAACCTCCTTCATCGAGTGTCTTATAAAACAAAAGGCGTTCCCCAACTATTGTGGGGAACGCCTTTGTTCCCAAAACACCACCTTTGGTGTCGGGAGAATTCTAACATAAATCCAACCATTAAACAACCTCTGACCCCAAAAAGTTGTGAGTCCCCTTGCAAAACCACAACCCGTTCAAGCCCCAATTTGGAATGACACCACAAACTCTGATTTCTTACTTTGCAAAAATCCCGAGTCATCAAAAAGAAGGAACAAAAAACACAAAGTTACGTTAAAATTAATAAAACTAAGTACTAAAAAGGAGACTGCACCCGAAACTAAAACCATGGCAAAAAAGCGAATTCGCAAAATCCTGGTGCCCCTAAAAGACCTCGAAGAAAACTCGGTGCTTCCCTATTCCATTATTGATCAGAAGGGAAGAGTCCTCGTCAAAGCTGGAAGCCGGTTAACCAGATCAGTTTTGCAATCTCTGTATGAGTTGAATCGTTCCTTCGTAATTGCGGAAGTCATGGAAGAAGAGTCTGTGGTCGCCAAAGAAGATGTTCCTCTGCAACTCAAACAAGAAACACTTGAAGATCTCCAGAGTACCCTTGAAGACCTGGCTCAGGGTAAAACAGTAAGTCTGGACGCGCTCGAAAAAGATACCAAAAACCTGATCCAGGCAGTGGAGCTTAACCCAGGATTGGTTGTACCAATCATTCAGCTCAAAAAGTATGACGATTTCGCCTTTACTCACTCTCTTAACGTGGCCGTCATATCGCTCTTCATCGGTAAATTCTTAAATCTTTCCAGGCAGGAACTCCTTATCTTAGGTCTGGGAGCGCTGTTACATGACCTGGGCAAGCTGAAAATACCCGTTGAGATACTGCATAAACCCAAAAAACTCGACGAAAAAGAACTCTCAGTAGTTAAAAGGCACCCCATTGACGCCAAAAAGATTCTCGAAGAACAAACCAGCTTGAATAGCAGCAAGTCACAACTAATTGCACTCCAGCACCATGAAAAAATAGACGGGAGCGGTTACCCCCTTGGTCTTGGTAGCAAGGAAACCGACTTTCTTTCCCAAATAACTACCGTAGCGGACATTTACGAAGCATTGACTTCTGACCGACCCTATCGAAAAGGATTACCTATTGGCGAAGTCGTGGAGTATCTCATGGGTAATGCGGGCTATAAGTTAAACATGGAAGTGGTGGAAACATTTATACGCCACATCTCCCCCTATCAGGTAGGAGATTTGGTAAAGCTTTCTGATGGAAGAGAAGCAATAGTTTCAGAGCTCAACCCCGTCTTGCCTTTCCGACCAAAAGTACGAATAAAAGTCGAAGATGAACAAGGAAAACCCCAGCTTGCTGAAGAAGTGGATCTTGCCAGAATTACTACCTTAACCATTACCGAAGAACTCCTCTCCAAAAGCAAAATCAGACTCAAGGATTGAATAACCAGTGTCTCAACCGCTCCTTCAGAGTCAAATAACACTGTTCGCGGTTCTCTTTTGAAAGGTAGATTGTCAGAGGTTGTTTCTCAAAAATCAAGTTTTTCTCAACCCAAGTAAGGATTGGGAAACGCGAAGTTGCCAAAACCAGTTGTGGAGAATCCCAGAGCGCAAGAATAAGCTCTCGAAAAGAGATAGAAAAAAGCTCCATCTTTCCCACCTCATCGACCAGGCAGGGCTTACCTTCTTTTAGCGCTTTCTCAAGAACAGGAAGGGCTACGCGCTCAAAGCTTTCCAAATCAACGCGGTAGCGCCCCACGTAAAACCGGGAAGACAAATCCTGAGAAGCGAGAGTTCCTTTTTCCCCGGCCAACGTCTCCACAGAAAAGCCTATCCTTCTTCCACCCCTTCTCACCTCTTCAGTAAAAAAACCTGTAAAGACCCCTGGAAAAGTACTGCTAATCCTTTTTACCAAAGTAGTTTTGCCACTTCCCGGCTTTCCCAAAACAAGGATCTTATTCAAAGTTTTATCCCTCGCTTTTAGCTTCACAACTAGAAAACCACCTCCTTAGTATTTTCCACCAACTCCCTTCATGAAGCAATTCTTGAAAACCAGAACGCAAAAAGCCAAAGTTGACTTTTTACAAATATTCCGTTAATTTTTTGGCAAATGGGAACCTTCATAAAATTTCTGGGAACTGCTGGAGCAAGAATAGTGGTTTCTAAGCAAATCCGGGCTTCGGGTGGCATATGGTTCCAGCACGATAAGCTTGCTTTCTTTATAGACCCTGGACCAGGAGCGTTGGTCAAAGCCCTGACCAGTAAACCTAAGCTTGAACCATGGAAGCTTTCAGCAATACTCCTTTCACACCGTCACATAGACCATGCGAACGACCTGAATATCATGGTCGAATCAATGACCGAGGGTAACACGAAGAAAAGAGGCATGGTTTTCCTTCCCAAAGACGCTCTCGAGGAAGAAAAAGTGCTTTTTAGCTATTTGACTCCCATGCTTCAGGAAATTGTGCTACTTGAAGAGGGAAAAGAATATAGCATCGGGAACTTACGTTTTGCCACCCCCTGTCGGCACTGGCACCCGGTAGAAACTTACGGATTTAAATTCTACCTCAAGGATAACCTTACGGTTTCTTTTATTACAGATACTCTATACAATCCAAAACTTCAGGAGGCATATCAAAAAAGCGACCTACTGATCATCAACATGGTAAGAACTAAACCAGACAACGCAAATGCAGTAATGCACCTCAATGCTGATGATGTAGAAAAACTTGTTAAGGCCATTAAACCCAAAATGGCCGTTATCACTCACTTCGGTATGCAGGTAATCCTTAATAAACCCTGGAAGATAGCAGAAGAAATAAGCCAGAAGACTGGTATCCAGGTCGTTGCAGCACGAGATGGAATGCAACTCGACCTCGAAAGCATTTTCAAAAATTCTGTGCAACACACTACATGACTACATAGGTGCTTTTCAGTAGCGGGTTAGCGAAAGATAAAAACGGGTCAAAAGCGTGGTCAGGAAAGGCAAAAGAGCAGCAATGATTAAAACTCCCAGTATAACTCCAGCTATAGGCACAAAGCTAAAAACCCAACCCAAAAGCAAACCAACCAAAGCGAAAAATAATAAACCCACGAAAAAAGCGAAACATTCACCCAGGTGTTCGAGCACCAAATGAAAACTGGCCTGCAAAGCAGAAAAGGGATCTCGGCCATCAATAATTACCTCTGGTAAAACAAAAAGCAGCAAAAAAGCAAAGAAAAGACCCGGAAAAATAAAAAACACTGAGAAAAAGCCTACCACAAAACTGATAATTAAAGCGGTAATCAAAATTTCCAGAAAGCGATCACCAATCATTCTGAAAGCTCTCCATAAATCGACAATCGAACGATAACTATAATCCCAGGCAGCAATCATAATTAGAGCAGCCACCAATATAGATAACACGCTGCCAAGCAAAAACAGGCCAAAACCAAGTCCCAAGCGATATAATCCGAAAAACCACCAACCCACGCTACCTCTTGCCGCGACAAGACTTGCCGCCACAAAAGGCAGGGCCGGCAACAAAGAAACTATCCATAAAGTAGGATTCTTGGCAACAAAGCGTGCACTTCTTTTGGTCTCCGTCCAGAAATCAAAGTTCAACATGTCTGTTTCTCCATCAAGTTGTGATATACTTAATATACCCGTTTAAAAAAATGTTGGCAAGTCTCTCTCATAAAGGGATATGCATAATTATTATATGGTTGTCTCGCCAACCTTTACACAAAAAAAAGCCTTGCTGAGCACTGCACTTTGGTTGAGCAAATTCCTCTCCCCAGTACGTACCCTAATAATCAAACAACCCGCAAAAATAGATGATTTTGAAGCAGGCCAAATTTGCATGAACTTTACGATAAGAGACCTCTTTAAAAAGCGTCTCCTTTTTCTTTCCGAAAAACACTCCTTCACAGGTGGGGCGATACAAACCATAAAGGAAAGATTTCCTGACCTCCCACTAAAACTCCTTTTGCTCGACGTCCATTTTGATGTGTTCAACCTCCCCAAAAAAGAAAGACCCGAAATCCACGAAGGAAACTTCCTAATTCACCTATTGAAACATGACATACTAAAAGAAGAAGAAATATTTCTGGTCTCGGTAGATTCGTCTATCAATTTCGAATTACCCTCTGGATACTACTACTTATCCTGGGACATAGATTACGGGCTCTCGCATTTTGCGAGATACCCCTCTTTCAAGAAGCAGAGTTTAGAAAAAACTAAACTCCAGCTTGAAGCCCTCTTTAGAGAACTTATGAAAAGAGATAAAATGATTGTTGCAATGGACATAGTGGAATTAGACCATCGGAAAGTCACCACACCTTTACAGGTGGCCCTTGTGATGAGTTCCTTTGTTGACTACCTTTTCTTTTCTTACCACTAAAAGGAGGCCAACGTTGAAAAAGTTAATTCATCTCATCTGGCTTTCGGTGCCCTTCCTCACTGCGTTCTTTTTATGGTCTGCTTCAGCTCTTGATTTGCTGGACCAGGCTCAAATCATGCTTGAAGAAGGGCGTACCCGGGAAGCTATCGACATGCTGGAAAAAATGCTTAATGTTGAAGAACCAGAAGAGTTAGCTCAGGTAGTGGAAACACTTTACAACCTGTACCTCCAAGAAGGAGAAGACAAAAAGGCTGTTGAAGTATTAAAAATGTACATTGAAAAGTTTCCTGAAGCCTACCAGTCCTATCTCTTTCTTTACTGGATAGCAAAAACCGAAGAAGAAAGTCACAATTTTGATCAAGCATTGTCACTGCTGAAAGAAATAGCTCTGAACTTTCCCGAAGGCCTGCCTGATCCTTACCGGATAAGGGAACAGGCCTGGGAAGACTTTGCTTACATACTTCACCATGTCCAGAAACGTTACCAGGAGGCTCTGGGAGTGTATCAAAATATCCTTTCGCACTTCCCTGAGAACGAGAGGAAGCTTGCGATAATGAACGAAATGGCAAATTGTTACGAAAAATTGGGGGCAAGAGAAAGGGCTCTTGCCATTTACCAAGAAATACTGTGCCAAGCAACAGACCCTTTTTACCGCAAATTAGCCACACTCAAAATAAAATATCTTAATAGTGAACCAAACTGGAGCAGAAAAACTCTTACCCTTCTATACAAAGAAATTGAAGCCGCTTTCTTATCAGGCAATGTTTCAAGTCTGGAAAAGCTTGCCCGAAAAGGAGATTTCTGGGTAGGACAAATTTTCAGTGAATTTGAAGTAATGGAGTTTGAATCGCTGAAGCCCTACTTTGAAGAAAAACTGAAGGTGGCAAAAAATATTGAGATAGAAAAACCAGCTTCCACCAACGGTTTTTATACTATGCAAATCAGCAACTGGCCCGACTCAGAATACAACATACTGTACCTTTTAATTGCCCAAGAAAATTACGGCTGGGAATGGAAGGGCATCATTCTATCCAACCAGGAATTAGAGAAAGAGGCTCCTCAATGGTGGTCAGGCATTAATTTCTACTTTTAAACTTCTAAATCACAAAGTGAGGTGGCTTAAGCTGGAAAGAAAGACATTCCACAAAAGAGAAACTCGGGAAACCAATATTGAACTTGAGCTGAATCTGGAAGGAAGCGGAAGCTCGGAAATTCACATGGAAATTCCTTTCTTCCCTCACCTCTTAAAAACCCTGGTTTTTTATGCCGGATGGGACCTGGTTTTAAAAGCCAAGGGTGATCTTGAAGTGGACCAACACCATACTGTTGAAGATACAGGGATTGTTCTGGGAGAGGCATTTCTCAAATGCCTTGGTGAAAAAAAGAGCATAAAACGTTTTGCTTTTTCGATGGTTCCCATGGACGAGGCTCTGGCGATGAGCGTTGTAGATTTGGGTGGCAGACCTTTTTTGTACCTGGAAACACCAAATTTGGGAGAAAGAGTCGGAGAATTCGAAATACCCCTGATAGAAGAATTCTTGAGAGCATTCACTAATAATGCAAAAATCACGGTTCATGCTAAAATATGGTGGGGTAAAAACGCGCATCACTGTTTGGAAGCTCTGTTTAAGTCTTTAGGACAAGCTTTGGGAGAAGCTTCGAAAATAGCGAATAAACAGGAAATACCTTCAACAAAAGGAATTCTATAGGAGAGAGGTAAGTCATGATAGCAATTATCGATTACGGTATCGGAAACTTGTTTAGTGTTTCCAAAGCCTTGAACAGGTTGGGACAGGAAACCCAAATCACCTGTGAACCCGAAACAGTTGAAAAAGCGAGTGCAATTGTCTTACCAGGAGTTGGTTCCTTTGGAGAAGCTATGGAAAACCTGCAAAAGAAAGAGCTTATCGATGTCATATTAAAAAACGCAGACGAAGGTAAGCCTATCTTGGGGATTTGCCTGGGAATGCAAATTCTCTTTGAAAGAAGCCAGGAATCTCCTCACGCAAAAGGTCTCTCCCTAATCCAGGGGGAAGTACGCAAGTTGCCCCCCACCAATAAAATTCCCCACATAGGGTGGAACCGCATATATTTCAAAAAAAAGACAGAGCTTACAGAAGATATTCCCCAGGGTAGATTTTTTTACTTTGCTCACTCCTATTATGTGTTGCCAGCCGACGACCAGCCAATAATAGGAATATGTAATTACAACCTGGTTATTCCGGCGATTATTAACCAGGACAACATATGGGGAGTTCAATTTCACCCTGAGAAAAGTTCAACCTGGGGCATGAAGTTTCTCGAAAACTGGGTAAGGTGTATGTTGAAGTGATTTTAATACCAGCCATCGATATCATAAACGAGAAAGTAGTTCGCCTCAAACAGGGAAATTACAGTCAGAAAACGATTTTTAGCGACTCTCCCCTCCAGATTGCTCAGCAGTGGGAAGCAGAGGGTGCTCCACTACTTCACGTAGTAGATCTTGAAGGAGCAAAAGAGGGACAACCTAAAAACAAGAAAATAATTGCTGAAATAATTAAACAAGTTCAAATCCCAGTCCAGGTGGGAGGAGGAATCAGAGACTACCAAACCTTTAAATTTTATTTAGAAGTAGGTGCCTCAAGAATTGTTTTGGGAAGCATAATACACGATGATCCTCAACTGCTTGAAAAGCTGGTTGAGGAAAACCCAGAAACACTGGTGGTGAGTCTTGACGTTACCAATAACGGAAGTCTGGCCATTCACGGCTGGCAAAAAAGTGCTCCTCTAAGTGCTTCTCTAATTGCCAAAGCACTGAAACGGAAAGGTGTTCAAAATTTCATTTTCACTGACATTACTCGAGACGGCACCTTAAAAGGCATACGGAAGGAAGTTATTACTAAGTTTGTGAAAGAAAGTGGAGTACATCCTCTCATAGCTGGAGGAATAACCTCTTTGGAAGATATAAGAATACTGAAATCAATGGATCATCAGGTAAAGGGTGCAATTCTTGGTAAGGCTCTTTACACCGGTAAGATCAAATATAGCGAAGCGTTAAAAATTATACAGGGGGAATGAAAAATTGCTCGCCAAAAGGATAATTCCCTGCCTTGATGTAAAAGACGGAAGGGTAGTAAAAGGCGTTCACTTTGAAAACATAAAAGACGTTGGTGATCCAGTAGAACTTGCCAAAAGATATGAAGAAGAAGGAGCAGATGAGCTGGTTTTCCTGGACATCACAGCATCATACGAGAAAAGAGAAACCATGGTCCACGTGGCCGAAAAGGTAGCCGAAGTATTGACTATCCCCTTTACTGTAGGAGGAGGTATAAGCACTGTAGAGCATGTTAGTAACTTGCTAAAAGCAGGTGCAGATAAAATATCTATCAACACAGCGGCAGTGTTACGGCCTGAACTTATAAGTGAACTTGCAGAAAAGTTTGGAAGCCAATGTGTGGTGGTAGCCATAGATGTGAAAAGGACCTGGGACCGAATTACTCGCAAAAGCTACTGGGAGGTCTTCATCAATGGTGGCCGCACTCCAACTGGCAAAGACGCTTTAATGTGGGCTTCGCAAGTAGAAAAACTGGGAGCAGGGGAAATACTGCTAACCAGCATGGATACCGATGGCACGCAATCTGGCTACGACATAAGCCTTACTCGCAAAATTTCTGAAAAAGTCAAAATTCCAGTTATTGCTTCAGGAGGCGCTGGAAAGCTGGAACACCTCTCGGCTGTTCTGCGGGAAGGTCAGGCCGATGCTGCATTGGTAGCCTCGATTTTTCATTTTCGACGCTTCACCATCCCTGAAGCCAAGATATTTCTCCAAAAACGCGGAATACCGGTGAGGATTGAAGATTAATGCAAGAATTGATCGAATTTCTCAAATTTGACGAAAAAGGGCTTATTCCAGCCATTATCCAGGACGTAAAAAGCGGTAAAGTCTTAATGATGGCTTACATGAACCAGGAGGCTCTTTCAAAAACCTTAGAAACAGGAAAAACCTGGTTCTACAGTCGAAGCCGTCAAAAACTATGGAACAAAGGAGAAACCAGTGGCCATTATCAGTTCGTCAGAGGCATTTACGTAGACTGTGATAACGATTGTCTCTTAATCCAGGTGGAACAGCAAGGAGTAGCCTGTCATACGGGTTTTCCATCATGCTTTCACCGTCCGATTAATGATTGGAAAAAAGTTGGAAACCCATCTTCGGAACTACCTCCTTATTCTCTGTCCGCTTTTCTCTCTGAACTTTTCGAGGTAATCAAAAGTAGAAAAACGCAAGCACCAGACAACTCCTACACAGCAAAACTCTTTAAAGAAGGAAAGGAAAAAATTCTTCGCAAAGTATCCGAAGAAACTACTGAAGTCATTCTTGCCTCGCTAAAAAATCAGAATTCCGCGGAAAACAAAAAGCACCTTTGTTGGGAAGTAGCCGATCTCCTGTATCATGTTATGGTTCTTCTCTGTGAAGAAGAAATCGAATGGGATGATGTACTTTTAGAGCTTCAAAGAAGAAGGTCGAATAAGAAAAAGGTTGCCAGTGTCAATGCCGAAACTCTTGATAAGAAACAAAGTCTGTGATAATATTTATGATGCTCGTGGGTCCATAGCTCAGCGGTAGAGCAGCCGGCTCATAACCGGTCGGTCCCTGGTTCGAATCCGGGTGGACCCACCATGGTTCAGGGGAGGCATGAATGGAACCACTTTTTAAAGTAGTAGCTTTCTTGGAAGAACTCTTTCCTCCAGAATTTTCCCTCGAAAACGACCCCATAGGTTTACTTGTTAAACCAGTCCCTTTATCCCAACCCATAGAAAAAGCACTGGTAGCTCTGGAGCTGAGTCCTTCCTTAGTTCAGACAGTCGTGAAAGAAGGATATGGCCTACTCTATCTCCATCATCCTCCAATCTGGAATCCAATTAAAATGCTTGACGCTGAAAATCCTCACGTCTCGATGTTACTCAAGCTTTATCAAAATGGAGTAACCGTATTGAGCCACCACACCAACTTGGATTGTGCTCCAGGGGGGATAGCCGATCAGTGGGTAGAACTTCTCGAGCTGCGAGGAAAGAAGAAACCCCTTTTCCCCAGCAAAACGAACAAACAGTACCTTAAGATAACCACCTTTGTACCTCAAGAACACCTTGATAGAGTAGCCAAAGCGGCTTTCCAGGCTGGAGCCGGTATAATTGGTAATTACAGCGAGTGCAGTTTCTACACAGAAGGCACTGGCACTTTTACCCCCCAAAAAGGTGCCAATCCCTTTATAGGTAAAGCGGGTAATCATGAAAAAGTGCGTGAACTGCGTTTCGAAGTGAGGGTTGAGGAAAACTTGCTCACAGAAGTGCTGCATGCTATATTCGTAGCTCATCCTTACGAGGAGCCAGCTGTCGATGTTTATCCCCTCCTCCCCTTTGCCAGGCCTGATACAGGTTTAGGAAGGCTTATAGAGCTTGAGAATCCAGTCTCGCTTAAAGTCATAAGCATGAAAATAGAACGCCTCATTAACGAGAAGGTCCTGGTCCAAAAACCCTATTCAAAAAAATGTGAAAATATTGCTAAAATAGCCATACTGCCAGGAAGCGGAAAGTCGCTCCTAAACAGCCTTCACAGTGAAAAGGTGGACCTTTTCATAAGCGGAGACCTTTCTCACCACGATATAGAAGAGCTTAAAATCAAAAACATAAGCTTTATTCAGCTTCCTCATGGCCGGGGCGAAAGGATTGCTATGCAGTCGGTGACCAATTTGATTCGAAAGCAAGCTATGGAAAAAGGATTAAAAGTAACTTTTGAAAGCGAGAACCGTTATCACGATGAATAAAGCAAACATGAATAACGTCGAAAAACTCTCTCTGTTAAGAAAGCTTGACTCTTCAATCAAGCAAGTAGAGAAAAAGATTAAACGCAAAGATCAGGAATTAAAGAGCTTGCAGCAAGAGCTTTCAAATCTCAAATCTCAAGTTGAACATAAGCAAAAAAACCTTGAAAAAGAAAAAATAGAGCTTCACCGCTGGGAACTGGAATTAAAGGAAACTGAAGAAAAACTTAAGTCTACCAGGGAAAAGCTGTACAGTGGAGAAATAACTTCTGCTAAAGAACTAACTCAATGGGAAAAATCCATGGAAAAGCTGGAAAAACAACAGTCTGAGCTGGAAGAAGAAACTCTTCAAAGAATGGAAAAAATCGAAGTACTACAAAAAGAATTTCAGAAAGAAAAAAAACTCCTTTCAGAAAAAAGTTCCGAAATCGAAGCAGCACTGGAAAAGCTGGAAAAAGAAATTGCCCACTTAAGAAGCGAAGAAGAATCTCTTTCTTCTGAGAGACAGAAAATCCTTGACCTTCTCCCCAAAGAAATCCTGTCAAGCTATCAGGAAATAATTTCCAGCTCCGTTGAACCAGTAATCGTCGAGCTGAACCAGGGTATATGCGAGGGTTGCAACCTGCAAGTACCAACCATAGTCGCCAAACAGGTTCGCAAAAAAGAAATAGTACGGTGCCCCAACTGTGGAAGACTTCTTCTACCTAAACCCTAAAGACAAAGAAGTATTTGCCTTCACGGATGGTGCATCAAAAGGCAATCCCGGCGAAAGTTCCTATGCTTTTTGCATTTGTAATCCGCAGGGGAAAATCATTTTTGAAGAAGCTGGTTATCTGGGTCGTTCTACAAACAACGCTGCCGAATACTGGGGCTTAATAAAACTCCTCGAAAGGGCAAAGGCCTTAAAGCTTTCTCGCATAACGGTCTTCTCGGATAGCTTACTCCTGGTACAGCAAATTCAGGGAAAATACAGAGTAAGCTCACCTAATCTAAAACCCCTTTACCAGAAAGCACAACGACTCATCGCATGTTTCGACAGTTTCAAAATATTTCACATACCACGGGAACAAAATAAACACACGGATTCGCTTGCCTCGGGAATAATTGCAAATAAAATAAAGTTACCACAAGTGGGGAGGTAAACCGGGCAACCGCGGGAGGAAAAACCCTCCTGAGGAAAGTCCGAGCTCCATAGAGCAGGGTACTGGGTAACGCCCAGTGGGGGTAACCCCAGGAAAGTGCCACAGAGAACATACCGCCTCCACCTGGAGGCAAGGGTGAAAAGGTGGGGTAAGAGCCCACCGGACGTCGGGTGACCGGCGTGCCTGGCAAACCCTACCCGGAGCAAGGCCAAATAGGAAGGGATGAGGCTGCTCGCTGACCTTCGGGTTGGCCGCTTGAGGAAGCGGGTAACCGCTTCCCCAGATAGATGGTTGCCATTCCTTCCCTAAGGGGAAGGAATACAGAACTCGGCTTACAGGTTTACCTTCCCATTCCTTGTTATTTACTCTCTCCTGCGGATAGCAGAATGCAAAGCGATAGAAACAACAATAATGAGACCGTAAATAAGCTGCGTCCAGAACCCCGTCATACCCATTGCAATAATTCCTGCTTCCAGCATCCCAATAACCACAGCTCCAATAAAAGTGCCAAAAACTGTACCTATTCCGCCCTCCACAGGCGTTCCCCCTAAAAACACAGCAGCGATGGTTTTTAAGAGGTAACCCTGCCCAAGAGTAGGCCAGAAATAGAGAACTTCCAAGCTGGCCAAGATACCGGCAAAAGCCGAGAAAAGACCCATTTGAGTAAAGACAATAAGCTTGACTCTCTCTACATTAACACCCATGACCCGGGCGCTATGGGGATTATCTCCAACAAAATATATATGCGCTCCCAATCTGTGACGATTCAAAACAAACCAAATAATCACGCCGATTATTACTGCCCACAAGGTTTGCATAGGAAATTTTCCCCCTACTCTGCCTACCAAAAGGTTGAAAAGAAAACTCCCTTTAGTAGGAACCAGAGTTTTGCCCAGTCCACCACTTAGAACCTGTGTAAGACCTGCCCAGAAAAACTGAGTACCAATGGTAGTAACCAGAGAGGGTAGTCCCAGCCCCACTATCAAAAGACCATTCAGAGCACCTGCTCCTAAACCCACCAGAAGAGATACCAGCAAGGCAATAATAAAGCTTTGAGAAGCATGAAAAACCATGGTAAAAACAAATCCGCAAAAGCCCATGATGGCGGGAAAAGAAAGATCCATCTCTCCACTGATGACTACCAGGGTCAAAGCAAGTGCCATAATCGCTGAAAAAGGCAGCGTAGACATAAAAGCAAGATAAATCTTTGAAGAGAGAAAAGTTTGAGGGCTGCCAATAATGAACAAAATTAGCACAGCAGCCAGGACAGCTCCTGCCCCCAATTGAGAACGATGCTCGTAAGTAAAGCTTCTATTCTTTCCTCTCGCCTCAAGCTGACGAGAAGTAGATTTTGCCATGCTCTTCCCCCCCAATCTATTATCAATCAGGAAATTACCTCGCTTAAAAGAAATGGCTCCCAAAAATGGGAGCCATTTCTTTTAAGCACTTACTAAGGCATCAAATGCTGTAAGTCATTACCCTCGGTTCTCTCAGGAGGATGGTCCTCAGTTATATCACCATTAAGTTTGCCGGTTTTTGCAACCAGGTAAAGGCGATTGACCAGTTCTTCAAGAGAGATGTCTTTCTTGAGAAATTCTCCTACTACTCTTCCCCGGTCCAGAATCACAATTCTATCTGCCACCGGGTAAACGTGGTAGATGTTGTGAGTGATGAAAATGGCTGATTTTCCTTGTTCCTTAATCTGCTGTACAAAGCCCAGCACTTTCTGGGTTTCAGAAAGAGAGAGACCAGTGGTGGGCTCATCCAGAATGATGAGATCGGCTTTGAAATAGAGGGCTCGAGCTATAGCCACACCCTGTTTTTCTCCTCCTGAAAGGGTACCAACTACCGAGTCCACACTCAACGCTGCAGAGGTAAATCCCATGTACTGACGCATAATGCGCTCAGTTTCTTCTTTTTCTTTTTTAATATCCACTACGCCAAGCTGGTTAACGATTTCTCTGCCCATGAAGATGTTTCTCCACAGGGTATGTTGTTCACAAAGAGCTCTTTCTTGAAATACGGTCTCAATTCCCAGATCTCGAGCTTTGGCTACTGAATAATTCTCCAGCTTCTGGCCCTTCCAGTAGATCTCTCCTGAATCCGGCCTGTGGACTCCAGTAAGAATTTTTATGAGGGTTGACTTACCAGCTCCGTTGTCACCAAGAAGTCCTACTATTTCATTGTAGCCCACGTGGAAGTTCACGTTACGTAAAACCTCCACGTGGCCAAAAGACTTGCAAATATTTACCATGGAAACCAGGTGAGAATTCTCAGCCAATTAACGGATTCCCTCCTCCACTAAAGGTGCAATTTCTTCAACGTTACCAGCATGAATTAAACCCGAACCGGTATCAATATGCAAACCTGAGAATTTATATTTTATACTCATGCAGAGCTGCAAAACAGGGAGATATCCTTGCAAGAACTGTTGTTGATCCAGAACCAAATCTGTATATCCACCGCGGATAGCCTCCAAAGTGGCTGGCGAAAGATCAAACCCAGCACCAACCACATCATCAGGTCCTAAGCCTGCCGCCCGGAAGAAAGTTTCCATGGTGGCAGTAAGAGCTCCGTGATCAGTCACTACCAGTTTTACGTCAGGATGCGAAGATACATAACCAGTGAACACGGGAACACCCAGCGGAGCTTCAGCATTTACTTCAGGAGAAATTTCAAGATAATCAACAACCAGTCCTTTCTCCTTCAACGCATCGATAACTCCCTTAGTCCGCAAACCTCGAGTAGGCTGCGAAAGTAATCCCCAAACCATAGCTCGATCTCCCTCTTTAAGACCAAACATTTCTACAGCACTTTTACCAAGCATATAACCAGATTCGTAAAGCTCTTGACCAACATAACCAAAACCGCGAGCCTTATACTTAGCTTCAGCCTTGGGAAGCGTGGTGTTCTGAGAAGTCACGATAATACCTTGTTCAAAGGCCTGGTCGATCAGGGGATCCAATGCATCGTCACCTGGGTGACCCATGATAGCTATACCATCTGGTTTAGAGGCAATAGCTTCTTTAAACTGATTCACCATCTTTTCGGGATCCCAATCGGAAAACACATACTCAACAGTACAACCCAGATCTTCCTCGGCTGCTTTGGCACCACGATACACAACACTTGCAAAAGGACCACCCGGAGGTCCACCACAGAAGAAACGAATTCTTATCCCTTCGAAGCGCTTTCCCTCTGCAAAAGCAGGGCTTCCTACCAACACTAAAAAGGTAACCAACAGCAGAATTCCTACTCCCAGAAGAATAACTTTTTTCATTATCTAAACCCTCCTTTCAAACTTTAACCAACTCTCAATCGAACACCAACAGACAACTCAACACCAAAACACGCTCAACATGCAGACATTGACTGTTTACCACCTTCGAAGAAATCCATCACCTCCCTTTAAACCTCAATGGGATACTTTCCCACTTTCTTAGCAGTCTCCAGAAAGGCAAAGAAATTCTCAAGTGGGGTATCCAGCTGTACATGGTGGGTAGGCGCTATGATAAAGCCCCCTCCTGGGGCCACTGTTCTCAGCCTCTCTACTACTTCGTTCCTTACCTCATCTGGAGTACCAAAAGGAAGCGTGTACTGCTCATCAATGGTTCCCCAAAAAGCAAGCCTTTTACCATATCTCCTTTTAAGATGCGCAGGGTCCATAGCCCGGGGCTGTACTGGATTGAGTACATCTATCCCAATTTCTACCAGTTCATCAATTATGGGATAAATGTTGCCGTCGCTGTGATAAGCAATTTTGAGGTTTGGATTGAGCTTCTTTAATTCCTGGCAAAGGGTTGCCATGCGAGGCTTCAGGTATTTACGCCACAGTTCTGGAGAGATCATCATTCCCTTTTGCGTACCCACATCATCTCCCAACCAGATGCCATCCACGCCTTCTTCAACCAGTTTCTTAGCCGCTACAAGGTGAAAATGGAACGGAATATCAAGGACCGCATTAGCTTTTTCTTCATCCAAAACCATGTCCATGAGTAATTTATCCATGCCCCTCAAATACCAAGCTCCTTCAAAGATAGTGCATACTGTTACTCCTAAAATGAAATACTCTTTACCAAATCTTTCCCTTATGCTGCGGAGGGGTATATAAAGTTCTTCTCGCCAGGGGTCAGGAGGCACATAGTGTCTAATTGCTGAATCTTCAGCAAGGGGATGCTCGACAATCTCTGTGTAATGACCACGTCCAAATGGTGTATCATAGGGAACACGCTTCCAGCGAATTCCCCACTCACAAACGTATTCCTCTTCATCACTTAAATAGTAAGAATTAGCTATTCCTACCGCATACTGAATGATGTCAAGCTCGAGAATTCCTTCCAGAAAATGCTCTTCTCCCCCATGGGGATTCACAGTAGAAGAAGGTTGCAATCCCAAGTATTGTTCCAACCGCAAAGCAAACTCGGGAGTAAAGCTGGCCTGAATAGGTACTCGGTCAGGTTCCTGATGAGAAAGAGCAATCAATACTCGTTCTTTGGGAAGCAAACTCATAACCTCCATTTACTAGCCTAAAGCCTCAAAAGAGGGAAATAATAAACACTCCCTGTTCCACAAAACAAGCTTAGAAAGTAACTTCTCAAAATCTTCCAGAGCAAAACCTTTCACGCTTTCCGGAAAAAGGGGAACTACTGGTAAATTGATTACCTCCACATCCAGAGAAAAATCCTCGGCAAGACATAGAGCCAAAAAAACAACTCCCAAAAACCCTTGCAAATATGGAAATTGATAAAGAGAACAGTTAATCAGATTTGCTTCCAGGAACGGTTTCCACTCTTCAGAAAGGTCATTACCGATGACCACCACTTCCTTCCTGGGTTTTACCTGTTGCAGAGCTCTACCAACTCCATAGTTACCAAAAGCAGTACTCATAAAAACACCAGCAATGCCTTCCTCATCAACCAGGTATTTACCAGTCACTTCAAAAGCTTCTTCCTCGTCTTTTACCTCAACCACCCAGGAAGCATCGTAGGGTAAGTTATTTTCATTAATGAAATCGGTGAGACCCTGCCATCTCATAACATGAGAAGGAGCCTGCTTATTAGTGGTTACAGTGCAAATTCTGCCCTTCCTGCTACCCAGAAATAACCCAAAAAGTTTCCCTGCCATTCTTCCTGCAACATAGTAATCCTGACCAACATAGAAAAGCCTTTTGCTGAAAGGAGCATCCACGTTAAAGGTAGCAACTTTGATTCCCCTTATATGGAAAGCATTTATAAAATAATCGAGTTTAGTGAGATCCGAAGGCACTATCAGCAAGGCATCAAACTTTTGTTTTTCCAAAAGATTTTCCAGAATCAGATTCTGTTCAGATAGGTTGTGGCCTTTGGTACGATATACTTCGAATTCCATACCCAATTCTTTCAAAAAAGTAATTGCATCAAAGACCCCATTCTCTACAGCACTCCAAAAATAAGCATCCTGAGGGAAAAGAACAACCATCTTCTTGTCCAGCTTACGGTTATAAGACAGCGCTCTGGGGGCAAGGTACCCCAACTCCTTTGCTTTCTCGATAATCTTTTTGCGCAAATCTTTACTGATTCTTCCCTTTCCATTGAGGGCTCTGCTAACCGTAGCCAGAGAAATTCCCAGTTCAACAGCTATATCCTTGAGAGTGACTCTTTTAGACATCCGGCAAAATCCTTTTTTCAGGATTACTTTCGACAAAAATTTTTACTTTTAATCAGTGTAAGAAAACTTTGCACTAAAGTCAACCAGCTAAACTATAAATTTTGCGCATTCAATTAGTAGCAACTTTCCAAAAGCATCAAGGATCATCAATTTTTTGGGAATAGCTTTCCACTGCCTCTAAACAGACATTTCAGATATAATTTACATAACTTGACCCATGTGCGGCGAAAAAACTGATATGCAACATCAAAGTAAACTAAAAACAAAAAAAAGAATTTTAACACTACTCTCAGATCTGAGCTTACTCAGTGTGAGCGCCATATGGGGCGTAACCTTCGTGATGATGAAAAATTTACTTGCTAATTTTCACGTTGCCGAAATACTTTTTGGAAGATTCCTTGTCGCAGCTCTTTTCACACTTCTTCTGTTTTCGAAGTTAAAGTTTGAGTTCAAAAGCTTTCAAAGAGGGCTCTTGCCAGGCATTTTTCTCTTCGCCGGCTACTCTTTTCAGTCCTGGGGATTGGTTTTCACTACTCCTGCCCGGTCTGGATTTATAACGGGTCTCAGTGTTATTCTGGTGCCTTTTATATCCTGGATAATACTAAAAAGCAAACCCTCGCTTCACGTTTACTTTGGAGTAGCCCTTTCAACTCTGGGACTATTTTTAATTCTCACTCCTCAAGAGCTGGCCACCAACCAGAGCGAACCCTGGTTGCGAGGAGATATCTTAACTCTGCTTGGAGCATCCGCTTACGCTTTACAAATAGTATTGGTCGAAAAATTTGCCAGTAAAGCAAACGGTTTTTCCATGGCGTTTGGGGAATTCAGCATCGTGACTGTCTTAAGTCTGGGCATCTTATTCAACACAACCACCGGCAGTATTACCACAATATTTCTCGCGCAACCACTTGCGGTCATATTTTTGGGAATAGTTGCTACAGCAATGGCTTTTATTGTTCAAAAGATAGCTCAGAAGCATACACCCTCAACTCACGTGGCGCTTATTTTCGCTTCTGAGCCAGTATTTGCCGCTCTTTTTGCAAGTCTTCTCTGGGGAGAAAGGTTCACACCCCGCACTATAGCGGGGTGTGTATTAATACTGGGGGGCATTCTGAGTTGTGAGATGTCCAGAACATTTATTCACCGCTTTCAATGTCTTCAACCTTCAGGTCAAACTCAAGCCCTTCAGCATAAAGGAGGTCTATAATTTTTTGCAACAACGCCTGCTCTTCTCCTTTGCTCAACAGCTGCCCTCTTCGCTTGAAATTGGTCAAAATCAACCTCATATTCCTTCCTCCTAAATACGAAGTTTCTGCAAGGCTCTATCAATGCGATCCATAGCTTCCGCAATGTTCTCAAGGGAATTGGAATAAGAAATCCTCAAATACCCTTCGCCAAAATCTCCAAAACAGGTGCCCGGAAGAAGAGCCACTCCAGCCTCTTCAAGTAGATACTGCGACATCTCCTTAGAGCTTAAGCCAAAACTACGAATATTTGGGAAAAAGTAAAATGCACCTTCAGGCCTAACAAAGCTCAAACCCTTAATATCCTGCAAACGTTCTATCAAGAAGTCTCTTCTCTGCTTAAATTCGGAAACCATAGCCTTTACTGCTTCGTCACCACGAAGCAGAGCCTCCACTCCCGCCATTTGTGTAAAGGTACAGGTGCAGGAGTAAGAATTAGTAGCCAGCAAGGTTAGATACTCCGCCCATTCCTTGGGTAAAACAGCATATCCCAATCTCCAGCCAGTCATTGCAAAGCTTTTGGAAAAGGCATCAAGCACTACGGTTCGCTCTCGCATTCCAGGAAATTCCAGAATGCTAACATGCCTTCTGCCATAAACAATCTCACTGTAGACTTCATCAGTAAAAACCAACAGATCCTCTTCTTGTGCAATTCGGGCTATAGCTCCCATTTCCTCTTCGGTTAACACAGAACCAGTAGGATTATGAGGAGAATTTAAAACAATCATTTTTGTGCGGCCAGTAATCAATTTTCTCATTTCATCGGGGTTAACCCTAAACCCGTCTTCTTCCCTTAGCTTAAGGGGAACTGCTTTGGCACCGACAAAATCGATTATCGAACGATAAGCTGGAAAACCCGGGTCTGGATAAATAACCTCGTCCCCTTCCTCAAGAAGCATCAAAAAACTCAAGAAAATCACTGGTTTTGCACCTGGCATAATAACAACTTCTTCAGGTGTTACTTCAATATTTCTGGTCCTCTTCATATACTCACATACCGCTTTTCTTAAATCTGCTATACCTGCTGAAGGTACGTAATACGTGTGCCCCTCCTGTATGGCCTGAATAGCTGTTTGCTTAACATTGTAAGGAGTATCAAAGTCTGGTTGCCCAATTTCCAGGTGAATTATTTTTTTGCCCTGTTTCTCCAGTTCGGTAACCTGAGCCAGGACTTCAAACGCTCCTTCTCCGCGAAGCTGAAAAACTCTATTAGCTATAAAAGCTTTAAGATTGCTTCCCTTTTTAATTTTTTCGATAACCTTCATTGTTATCACCTCTGCCTGTTGGTAATACTTTAATGCATTACATCTGCTTTTTGCAATATTTTTTCACTAAAAGAAACAAAATTTGTTGCCACTTCAGGCTTTGAGCAAAAGAGCCACAGTTTCAAAATGCGGGGTATGAGGGAAAAGGTCGATAAAACAAATTTTCTTAAGCTGGTAACCACCCTCTCTAAAGAAAAGCACATCGCGGGCGAAGGTACCAATATTACAGGAAACATAAACTATCAAAGGCACACCAAGTGCGACGACTTTTTTCACTGCTTTTTTATCAAGACCCGCACGAGGTGGATCCAGAACCACACAATCAAATTTCTGAGAAGAAAGGCTGCTAAGCATTTTTTCTACTCGCCCCGAAACACAGATAAAGTTATCCAGCCCATTCAACCAGGCATTGTGCTTGGCATCTTCAACTGCCTTAGGGTTTTCTTCCACTCCTAACACGCTCGATGCACTGTCGGCGAGGTAAAGACCGATTCCTCCACTTCCACAGTAAAGGTCAAGTACCTTTTGCCTGCGGTCCAGCTGGGCATATTCTTTCACCTTTTCATAAAGCAGATAACAACCAGGGGAATTAACCTGAAAAAAGCTCTCAATGGACACCTTATAGCGTATTGAGCCAATGCGTTCGTAAAAAAAATCCCTGCCAAAAAGAAGCTGCTTTTTCTCAAAGATTAAAGCACTCGCTGGCGCATTATTGATAATATGGACCAACCCCTGTACTGAAGGAACGAGAGACTTCAATTCTCGAATTAATTCCTCCGTTTTCGGAATCGCTCCCTCCCTGGATGCCAAACCAACGATAAATTCTGCTTCAGACTCAGAGCGGCGAATAAGCAAATTACGCAGAAAGCCTTCTTTTTTAACCGGATCATACCCGCTGAGCTGGTTACGAACTGCAAAGTCGCGGAAAAAGTCCAGTAATTGAGCGGTTTTCTCGTGGTCCATTAGATAACAAACTTTCAAATCGAGAACTTCCCAGTATCGTTTCTTGGGATGTAAACCCAGAGCAAGTTTTCCCTCTTGAGAAGGACCAAAGTTGAACTCCATCTTGTTCCGATAGCCAAACACTTTAGGCGAAGGGAAAAACCCTTCATAATCTATTTCTTCTCTGCTGATTTTACCTACCCGTTGCAAAGCGTCAAAAGCGCTTTTTTCCTTAAAAGCCAACTGTTGAGGGTAACTTAGAAATTGCAAACTACAGCCCCCACATCCTTCTTCGAAATGGGGACAGACAGGTTCGACTCTACCTTCAGCAGGCTCAATCAGCTCTACAAGTTCGCCAAGTGCAAAGTTGTTCTTTACCTTAACAATCTTCACGCGACATACATCACCAGGAATTACACCACCAACAAAAACCACAAACCCATCTCTTTTCAAAACCCCTTGACTCTCCGGAAGTGCAAAATCCACCACTTTTCCTTCAAATATTTCTCCTTTTGCAGGCTTCACTGTAAGCACCTCTTCTGCTTGAAAAGGTGATACATGCCTATCCCAAAGGCCACAGAAACATTGAGAGAAGCAAGTTTACCTCCTGAAGGAATGAAAGCTAAAAAATCACATTGAGAACGAACCAGCTTTCGTATACCCTTATCTTCTCCTCCCACCACCAGCGCCACCGGTACTTCCCGCACGTCAATATCCCAGAGAGGCTGACCCTCCCCCACCTCCAGTCCAACCATAAAAACCCCTGCCTCTTTAAACTCTTTGATAACTCCCGCAAAATTATTGACTTGAACCACGGGTAGAACTTCAAACCCTCCTGCCGCTGCTTTAAGCGCACTGGAATTAAGAGGAGCCGTCTGAGCTTTGCTAACAAGAACTCCTCTGGCTCCAAAAAAAGCAGCAGTGCGGACCAGAGCCCCCAGATTGCGAGGGTCTTCAATCCTATCCAGAAAAGCAACGATGGCGCCTCTGTCGCCACTGACCTGCTCCAGTATATCTCTCCAGGTAAACTGTTCTTCCAAACGAGTCAACAGGAGAACTCCCTGATGAGCAACTTTGCCCTTCCCAACCCAGCGCTCAAAAACCCTTTTATCTTCAACTACTTCAATTGCAATTCCCATTGCCTGAGCACGAGCCAGTATCTTCCCTATGGATTCACCCTGCACCCCTCGATACAAAATCAGTTTTTCAAAGCTACGATGGGGATTATTAAGAGCTTGCAGAACCGCATGACGACCATAAATAACTTTTCCCATCAGGACTCCTCCGAAGCGCTTTCATCGACACGATACCATCTTGTCCCCAGGGGTGTATCTTCAAGCACAAATCCCTTCTCTTTCAAAATCGCTCTTATTGCGTCAGCTTCCTGCCACTTCTTTTCCTTTCTCGCTTCCTCTCGTTTAGAAACCAATTCTATAACTTCTCTGTCCTCCTCATCCATTAAATTCAGAGGTATTATACCCAGTATTCTATCTACTGACTGCAGAAAAACTTCCATCGCATTGAGCACGCCAACATCCCACTTTCTCCGTGAAGGATGTAAATACTCATTGGCAAACCGCACAAACTCGCCAATAATACCCAAGGCTTGTGGAGTATTGAAATCGTCGGCAAGAGCATTAAAAAAGCGCATCTTAAAATCCTCAACCCGTAAAAGCACTTCTCTATTTTCCTCGTGAGTGATGCGATATTCATTTCTCTTGATAAAGAAGAAATTACGCAAAAAGTTCTTTATTCTACTAAGAAAACCCCTGGCATTATCAAGCGTAGTGTCATCCATGCTCAGGGGACTACGATAATGAGCCCCAAAAAGAGCTATCCTGAGCACTTGGGGAGAATGCGCTTTTAAGAGGTCACGAACTTTAATTATATTGCCCAGGGACTTGGACATTTTCTGGCTCCCAATAGTCAAATACCCATTGTGCAAGAAATAACGAGCAAAGGGTTTGCCCGTAGCCGCTTCACTCTGGGCAATTTCATTCTCATGATGTGGAAACACCAGATCAGCTCCTCCAGCGTGAATATCCAGAGTAGGACCCAGATACTTCATCGACATGGCTGAACACTCTATGTGCCACCCGGGTCTTCCTCTCCCCCAGGGGCTTTCCCAGAAGGGTTCCCCGGGTTTTGCTGCTTTCCAGAGAACAAAATCCGCTGGGTTTCTTTTCCTATAACGTGCCTCCACCCTTGCTCCCTCTATAAGCTCATCCAAGTTTTTACCAGATAATTTTCCATATTCTGGGAAGCGTGAAACATCAAAAAGCACATCTCCCTCTACAAGATAGGTAAACCCTTTTTCTTCGAGAATCCTGATTAGGTTGATAATCTCATCGATATGCTCGGTAGCTCGAGGATGATAGTCCCCTCTCTGGATTCCCAAAGCATCAGCATCTTTCCAGTATTCGTTTATAAAACGATCCGCAACTTCCATAAAAGAGACTTTCAGTTGATTGGCCTTGTTGATAATCTTGTCATCTACATCAGTAAAATTCTGCACAAAAACAACTTTATAGCCCACTTCTCGTAAAAACCGTCTCAAGGAATCGAACACCACAAAAACCCGGGCATTACCTATATGAATGTAGTCATATACAGTTGGACCACAAACATAAAATCCCACCCAGTCCTTATCGGAAAGAGTGAACTTTTCTTTGCTTCTGGAAAGGGTGTTAAAAAGACGTATCTCCAAACTCATCAAATCCTCCCCTGTCCACAGAGTTTTTCATATACCTTATCCCTACCAAGTGCAACCAATAAAGCATCCAACCCTGGACCCTCTTTGCAACCCATGAGCGCCATACGCAGGGTCTGAAAAAACCTTTTAGCCGAAAATCCGCTCTCTTTTTGAATCTTTTTCAAGAGATTGCGCATTGCTTCCTCGTTTTCCCAGCAATTTACAGGCAACCCAGGTAAGGCAGAACAAAAGAGTTTAACAATCTCCTTTTCCTCCCCATCCGCAACCGAAAACTTAAAAAACAGAATCTTCTGAATTCTTTCACCTACATCCCTTAATGTGTTTGCTTCTTCAGAGGCCAACTTCAAAATTTTAGCCATCCTAAGTGAACCACCAGCCTCTTTCTCCCAGCGCTCAATTTCCTCCGCCGAAAACAACTCCTTTAAACCAGTTTTTATTTCTTCAGCATCCATCATTCTGAGATAACTGGCATTTATCCAGATAAGCTTCTTAGAATCAAACACAGCGCTGGAGCGGGCAATTCTCTCCATAGAGAAAAGTCCCGGTAATTCCTGGTAAGGAACCAATTCGCGACCATCTGGAAAAGAATGGCCAAGCAGAAAAAGAAAGTTAAGAATCGCCTGTGGCAAGAAGCCCTGCTCACGAAGCTCACTGATATTTACACTTTTTCTCCTTTTGCTAAGCTTGGATCTGTTTTCATCCAGGATTATAGGAACATGAGCAAACTGAGGTGGTTCCCAATCCAAGAGCTGGTAAAGAAGCAACTGATAAGGGGTATTGGGCAAATGTTCTTCTCCCCGGATAACATGGGTAATCCTCATCAAAGCATCATCAACTACACAAGCAAAATTATAAGTGGGCCATCCATCAGATCTCCAAACTATAAAGTCACCAATAGCTTCACTCTGAAACCTAACCTCACCCCTTATCAAATCTTGCAAAACGATACTTTTGCCGTGTGGTATCCTGAAACGCCAGGAAGGAATTACACCAGAACGTTCCTTTTCTTTCCTTTCCTCTTCAGATAGATAAAAACATTTCCCTGAATAGCGAGGTGGTTTGCCCTGTCTAAGCAGAGACCTCCTCTCTGCTTCCAGTTCCTCCTTACTGCAGTAACAGGGATACAAGACATTCCTGGCACGAAGCAGGTCAAAATACTTCTTGTAAAGATCCATGCGCTCCGATTGTCGGTAGGGACCAAAAGAGGCGCTATTAATATCTGGACCTTCATCCCAGCTTATACCTAACCATTTCAAATCTCTGAGAATAGCTTCTTCGTAAGCTCTTTGAGAACGTTCGCGGTCGGTATCTTCGATGCGCAAAACAAAAATACCTTTGTTCCTTTTGGCAAAAGCCCAGTTAAAAGCAGCAGTCCTGGCACCGCCTATGTGGAGAAAACCAGTTGGACTGGGCGCAAAACGGGTCCTTACTGTGCTGGCCAATTGACCACCTCCACCTTCACTTTCTCAACCCCGTCTCGTAAAAGACCAATGGTCCTCGCTGCAATCATGGACAAATCAATTATCCTGTTTTTTCGTGCCGGACCACGATCGTTAACTCTTACCACAACTTGTTTGCCATTAGCAAGATTGGTAACCAGTAAGACAGTGTTAAAAGGGAACTCACGGTGCGCACAGGTAAATGCATAGGGATTAAATACTTCCCCCGACGAAGTTGTTCTGTTCTTAAAACGGGGTCCATACCATGAGGCAAAGCCAGTAATGACCTTTCCGGTTGGATTATAGTAATAGCCCCTTAGGCGATAAAACTCCATTTGAAAATTATTAAGCCAAAGTGCTGCCAAATCCAGAGGATTAGAGTTATTAAGCCGGGCATCTTCTCTTGAAACTTCAAAAAGCTCTTCACCGTTGCAAAAGGCTTTTACCGATGCATTACCAACCCGAAGATAAAAATCTGGTGGTTGGTCAAAAGTGCTTTCCAGGATATGCTCCAGCCTCAGAGCCAAATTCTGTGCTCTCTCTTCAATACTCTTATGGCTACCTGCTGAACGAACTCGCATTAGTAATCTACCATTAATCTTTATCGTAAAAAGATGCGAAGCTTTTCTTTCCCAGGCCACTGAAAAAGCATGTTGAGCGTTCGCTCTCACCACCCAGGCAAACCAAAAAAGCGAAAGTAGTGGTAATACAATTAATCCTCGCTTACCAGTAAACTTACCGCATAGCAACTTATGGCCTCCCCCTTTCCCAATTCACCAATTCCTTCGTTGGTGGTAGCTTTAACGTTAAACCTGCTTGCATCAAGACTCAGCATCTCGGCTACCTTCTCACGAATGGAAGGGATAAACCTCTGTAAACGGGGTTTTTCAGCAATTAGCACAGTATCAACATTAACAATGTGCCAACCAGCATTCTGAATTTTTCTACCCACTTCATAGAGCAACCTTAGACTATAGACATCCTTGAACTGTGGATCTCCAGGGGGAAACCAGAACCCAATATCTGGAAGACCCGCGGCGCCCAGGAGACTGTCCATAACAGCATGACAAAGAACGTCTCCGTCGGAGTGCCCAAGCAAGCCTTTTTCAAAAGGAATGTGTACTCCTCCCAAAATTAGCGCTCTCCCTTTTTCGAGGCGATGAATATCATAGCCAATCCCAACCCGCATCTGCATCAGCAAATCCTCTTTTCCCAGCGCAGTATTTCTTCTGCTCTTATGAAATCAAAAGGCGTAGTTATCTTAATGTTGTTTTCCGCACCCAGAACCAGAGCAACTTTCTTCCCCAATCTCTCAACCAGCGAAGAATCGTCGGTCCCATAAAACCCATCCTGAAAGGCCTTCTCCATAGCCTCAAGAATTAGCGAAACCCTGAACACCTGAGGCGTCTGGGCACGCCATATCTTCCTGCGGTCCAGAGTTTTCTCTATGGTATTTCCATCTTCTGAAAACTTTACAGTATCCACACAGGGAATTGCACAACACACAGCTTCGGTTTCCTGAACTCTTTCAGCACATCTTTCTATTATAGATTCAGTAACAAAAGGCCTTACCCCATCGTGGATAAATACGAAATCCTTTTTCCTCTCCCTCAACACTTCCAGCCCTCTATACACAGATTCTTGCCTGGTATCGCCGCCAAAGACATACTTTCGAAACTTCTTGAAACAAAATTGCTCCAATACCCTCTTAACAAAAATATCCTCATGGTCGGGGTGAATCACTACTACTATTTCCTGAATCAAAGGGGAACGCTCAAAAGCCTCAATGGTATGAGCAATTATCGGTTTATCAAGAAGAGGTAAATACTGCTTTGGAACGGCAACGTTCATTCTTTCTCCTTTGCCCGCTGCAACAATAACCGCAAAGAACAAGGCTTTCACTCCAAGTTAGTTTTTAGAGGATGCCTTAGGGCGAACAAAAATCATTCTTCCTGCAGGAGTTTGCAAAACACTGGTTACCACAGTGTCAACTACACTATTTATGTACCTTTTGCCTCCCTCAACAACCACCATTGTTCCATCGTCCAGGTATCCAACACCCTGATCTGCCTCCTTGCCTTCCCGAATGACCTGGACTTTTAATTCCTCGCCAGGCAAAACGTAGGGCTTCAAAGCATTAGAAAGCTCATTAATATTGAGCACTTCAACACCCTCGAGTTCAGCAATCTTATTAAGGTTATAATCATTGGTAACCACCTTGGCACCCAATACTTTAGCCAGTTTGACAAGCTTGGCGTCGACATCCCTAATTTCAGGGAAGTCCCGCTCAATAATTCTTACATTGACTCTTTTATCCTTGCGGATTTTGTTTAAAATATCCAGACCTCTTCTGCCCCGGTTTCTCTTGAGAGGGTCCTGGGAATCCGCAATTTGTTGCAATTCTCGCAACACAAAGCGAGGTATAAGAAATTCACCTTCCAGAAAACCAGTTTTACAGATATCAGCAATCCTGCCATCTACGATTACACTGGTGTCCAGAATCTTGGCAGAAGTAGCTTGACCACGCAACAGTTTCATACGAGGTATGCCGGTAAAAACGGCTACAATGTCTTCCTTGCGAGAAAAAAACAAAGAAAATCCCAGCACGCCACAAATAGCAGTTACTACAAGGGGAAGATAAGGATTCTTAAAGGGTAAAAAAGACATGGGATAAGTTAGCAACACTCCGATTACAAGACCTGCAATCAAACCTACAAAGCCCACCAGGAAATCAATGGCCTGGAGTTTACTAAAAAATCCAAACACGTTCCATCTATCCTGTTCCAAAAAGGGAGTAAATATCTTTTTTACAACCAGACTTAAAACCCCCACCGCCACAGACCATCCTAAAATTCTTCCCCAAACCAAGCCACTTTCTGTTCCTGAAATCAAAATCCCTAAAATAAAGACAGCAAAAAAAGCCACAACCACAGTAATGAAATCACCTTTTGACAAACCGCCTCACTTCCTTTCCCATTAAGAAATAATTGAAAGGCAGGTGGTTCTGGTATTCAGCAACACCTCCTCGGACAATTATAACATCTCCTCAGCATACTCCGCATCACAGCAGGCCTTCCATTTTCAAGGCTTCATAGATATTCTTATATCCACTCAACTCTAAATTACCTTTAAACTTATCACAAAGAACCCGCTCATTAACAATAGCATAGTGGGAAATAACCGCCTTTTTAATTCCTCTCCGGGCAGCTTCTCGCAAGCGGTACTCAAGGAGAGGAATTGGCCTTATCTCGCCACTTAAGCCAACTTCACCAATAAAGACAACCTCTCTGGAAACCGGTCTTTCCAGTTTAGAGGAAGCCAAGCTAAAGCAGAGAGCCAGGTCGATAGCTGTCTCATAGCTGCGAATACCTCCAACAACGCTTGCATAAACATCACATTTGCTAAAACGTATTCGAGCCACCTTTTCCAGGATAGCCACAATGAGGAACAACCTTGCTGACTCTATACCCAACGCTACCCTTCTTGGATAATCCAAATATGAATTATTTACCAGGGATTGGATCTCCACCATGAGAGGCCTCTTACCCTCTACCAGAACGGTGCGGACACTACCCAAACCCTCCAAATCTGAAGGAGCCAGAAAAAGGTGGGAAGGGTCCTCAACATCTCTCAGGCCATCCTCACCCATTTCTAAGATACCAATCTCCCAGGTAGGTCCGAAACGGTTCTTTATGCTTCTTAACAAGCGAAGAGCAAGGTGCGGGTCTCCCTCGAGATAGAGAACAACATCAACCAGGTGTTCCAAGGTTTTAGGTCCAGCTACCACACCTTCTTTAGTAACGTGTCCTACCATGAAAAAAGCTCTCTTTTCCTGTTTAGCAACATTCATAAACAGAGAACTCAGCTCCCTTAAGACACTCACACTACCCGCAGCAGACTCTTGGTCAGCAAATCCCAAATTTTGGATAGAATCAACAACCACCAAATCCGGACCAATACGTGTTATTTCAGAAAAAATATCTTCTACACAGTTTGTGGAAAGAAGAAACAAATTGTGGTGAGCATCAATTTTTAACCTGTTTATACGGAGAAAAAGTTGAGCAACAGATTCTTCGCTGCTTACATAAAGAACCCTTTTACCACGAGAAGCTATGCCGTGAGAAATTTTCAAAAGTAGCGTAGACTTCCCAATTCCTGGGTCACCGCTTAAAAGAACCAAAGAACCTTCAACAACCCCTCCCCCCAACACCCTATCAACTTCAGACAAGCCCGTTTTAAAGCGTGGAGCTCCCTCAATTACCTCATGCGAAAGTTCCGAGAGGGAAACTGCTTGAGTGTGACTACGAAAAACCTCTTTAGTATGGTTGCGAGGTCTCGTTTCCTGTTCTTTATGCAAAAAAGTATTCCACTCCCCACACTGGGGACACTTGCCCAGCCAACTGGGAGTGGAATACCCACATTGCGAACAAACATAACCCATTCCTAACCTCAGGACTGCAGGCTTAACTCCAGCGGCAAAACCTTCGTGAATCGCAGTTTATCTTCTTCACAACTAACCAGAATCCTGTCTCCTTCTTTAAATACTCCTTTAAGAATAAGGTCCGAAAGCGGATCCTCAATCAGTTTCTGAATGGCACGGCGTAATGGACGAGCTCCAAAGTTCGGATCGTAACCCTCACGAGCAATTTTAGAACGAGCTTCAGGAGTCAATTCAATCTCCATACCCTTTTCCTTCAAGCGAGCCTCGGTCTCTTTCATTAATATATCCACAATCTGCTCTATTTCATCTTGTTTCAAAGGCCTGAACACTATTACCTCGTCAAGCCTGTTAAGGAATTCTGGAGGAAAGACCCTTTTAACCTCTTCCATAACCTTATCTTTGATTTCCTGGTAGCTAAGCCCTTCCCGTTTCTCGCCAAAACCGATGCCCCTCTGCGATGCTATGAAACGAGCACCCAGATTAGAAGTCATTATTACAATGGTATTCTTAAAATCAACAGGCCTTCCTTGAGCATCGGTAAGTCTTCCTTCTTCCATGATTTGCAAAAGGATATTAAAAATCTCTGGGTTTGCCTTTTCTATCTCATCAAACAGGACAACTGAATAGGGACGACGACGTACCTTCTCAGTAAGTTGTCCTCCTTCTTCATATCCAACGTAACCTGGCGGTGAGCCAATCAACCTTGAAACGGTGAACTTTTCCATGTACTCTGACATATCAAGAGTTATCAGGGAGTCTTCCCTGCCGAAAAGGAACTCTGCTAAAGCTTTAGCCAGCTCTGTTTTGCCCACTCCCGAAGGTCCCAAGAAGAGGAAAGACCCAATAGGCCGACGAGGGTCTTTCAAGCCCGCTCGAGACCGCCGAACAGCCCTGCAAACCACCTTGACAGCCTCTTCCTGTCCTATAACCCTCTTATGAATTTCTGCTTCCATATTCACCAATCTTTCTTTTTCTTCAGTAGCAAGCCTTACCACAGGTATACCAGTCCATGCTGAAACCACTTCCGCTATGTCCTGTGCGAGAACCCGGGGTCTTAAAGCATCAATTTCTTCAAACCATTTTTCTTTACGACGATTGTATTCCTCTCTCAACCGTTCCTCCTCATCACGCAAACGAGCTGCTTCTTCAAAGTCCTGTTCACGAACCGCACATTCCTTGCTCTTGCGTACTTCATTTATTTTTTCCTCCAGTTCTTTAATGTCTTCAGGAAGCAAGGAAGTTCTTAACCGAACCCGAGAGGAAGCTTCATCCATTACATCAATCGCCTTATCTGGCAAATAACGGTCCGCAATATATCGCTTAGAGAGTTTTACTGCTGCTTCAATGGCCTCATCGGTAATTTCCACCTTGTGATGTTCTTCGTAACGATCTTTTATACCCCTGAGAATGTCCAAGGTAACCTCAACTGAAGGTTCATCAACGTAAACCGGCTGAAACCTCCGCTCCAGAGCCGAATCTTTTTCAATGTACTTTCTGTATTCAACCAGCGTGGTTGCACCAATAGCCTGAAGCTCTCCCCGAGCAAGTGCTGGTTTAAGGATATTGGCAGCATCAATGGCTCCCTCTGCGGCTCCTGCTCCTACCAAAGTATGCACTTCATCTATGAAAAGAATAACTTCTTTGCTCTGAACAATTTCAGAGATAATTTTCTTCAACCTTTTCTCAAATTCACCGCGATACTTAGTCCCTGCCACTACTGCAGCAAGATCCAGAGCAACCACTCTTTTTCCTTTTAATACTTCGGGTATTTCTCCCTTAATAAGTTTTTGAGCCAGACCTTCCACAATGGCTGTCTTACCAACTCCTGGCTCTCCAATCAGCACTGGGTTGTTTTTGGTACGGCGGCTCAAAACCTGGATAACCCTTTCAATTTCCTTTTCCCGGCCTATCACCGGGTCAAGCTTTCCTTCTTCAGCCATACGGGTAAGGTCTCTGCTAAATTCATCAAGAACTGGTGTTCTGGTCTCCCTACGCGAAGGAGCACTCGAAAAATCTCTCTCCGCAGAAGAACTTTCATTCAAAATTTCGTAGAGCTTACTCCGAACTGTGTCTATGTCAAGCCCAAACCGCTTCAGAATCTGTGCTCCTACTCCACTTCCCTCGCGAAGAATGCCCAGAAGGATATGCTCAGTACCTACATAGTTATGGCCAAGCCTCCTGGTCTCATCAAGAGCAAGTTCTAAGACTCTTTTAGCACGGGGAGTAAAAGCCACTTCCTTAGTACCCTGGGTTTCAGAACGAGGAACCCAGTTTTCCAGCTCTTTTCTGACCAGTTCTGCAGAAATATCAAAACTATCCAGAATCTTAGCTGCTATGCCTTCTCGCTCTCTAAGCAAACCGAGCAAAAGATGTTCTGTACCAATGTGGTCGTGTTTTAGACGTACTGCTTCATCCTGAGCAAGGATGATGACTTTTCTTGCTCGCTCAGTATACCTCTCAAACATACTGAATAATCCTCCCTCGTTTACTCTTCAAAAAACTCAGAATTGGCAAAAACTCCTCTCTATAGACTGCGTCAGTTTTCAATAGATTAAAACCCTCTGCTTCGACCATTATTCCTAACTGTTGCGCTAAAAAAAACAGAGAAGCATATTCCAGAAAGAAATCCGGTTTATCATCTTTAGAGCAAAGGGAATGGAGAAACCGTATCCTATCCAACAACTTTTTCTTGCGCCGGGTATCAGAAAGGAATGAAGCGCGAACCTCTCTTTCCCAACGACAAAGAGAACTGGAAAATTCCTTTATCATTTTCACCAGTTCCCCTTCACTCAATCCCAGCGTGAAATAATTGGAAATTTCAAAAACATGAGCAAGTATCTTTTCTCCACCACCAAATCCCCTAACGAGCATACCATCTTTCTCTTTTAACCATTGATACAGCTTGTCGACTCCATAAAGAAAAGAGATTGCAGGAAGATGCACCCTCACTACTACTTGCAAACCAGTCCCTGCCTGCTCGGGAAAAGCAGTCAGAAACCCAATCTTTTCATCGAAAGCAAACTCAAAATGCTTGCCAAGCAAGCTCTCCAAACGATCAACTTTAAGAAAACAGGTATGAAGGTGGACGAAATCTTCAGTTTCCGCAAACATTCTGAAATGGTCCCAATAATTGACCAGGATTCCCTGGTCTCCTTTAAAAACCAGAACTTTATTCCTTGATGTATCATGCAAGGCAGGCATCACAAAAAGACTTTTTCTCCAACGCTTGCAAGTCTTTTCGCTTTCTTTGTCCAGCCACAGCCAGCTAAAACCTTTCTTTGCAAGGTGTTTTTCAAAAATCTCCCGAAACCTGCAAACAACTTCTTCTCTCCATATGTTGCTGGCACCTGAAGCAAAAGGATAACCAGCCAAATTACGCACATATAGAACTCCTGCTTGCATGGCACAGCTTTGCCATCCAAAGCGGCTGGAATAACTCTTTTGAGAAAGTTTCAACGAAGAAAAAAAGCTCATTTTAATTTCGATTGCAAACGTTCCAAGACTTTCTTAAGGTAGTTAGCACGCTCATAATTTTCTTCAGAAACACACTTTTCAAAATCTGCCCTCAGTCTTTGAAAATTCTTCTCCAGCTTCTTTCGCCTAAGCCATAGATAGGGTTTTTTACCCACATGGTAAGAACCGCAGGCACGCAAGTACGGCTCCAACAAAGAATTGAAAGAAACATAGCAACGAGGGCAACCCAGAACACCGTTTCGCAAAAATTCCTCAAAGCTCATCTGGCAAAAATCACACCTTTGAGAGGCAATGTCAAGAGTATATCCAGAAACGGGGGCATCAGAAGATTCACGCGAGTTAGCGCTGGTAAAGTAGGCAACCGAGACCTTATAAGCACAATTCTTGCATAAGAACAGTTTTTTTCTCACTTTCTTATGGTTAACAACATAAATAGCTATGGAAGCTTCGAAACGGCCACAAAGACTACACTTCATCTTCTCTCCATCCCAAAACCCGAAGCAACATTTCTCTCAAAATATGTGACCTCAACACATTTTTTTCTGCAACCAGGTTACCATCACTTTCCCCAAAACCAGAAAGAGCATTAATTGTCGCTGCCTTCATAAGCGCTGCCTCTCGCCCTGTAATGTATCCTTCCCTTTTCAGTAATTCCACCAAGTCCTCCACTTCCGCTTCCCGCAAACCTCTGTCTCTCTCTTCCACATACCTGATGATTGGTTCCAATCGATCCAGAGTAATCCGTTTTATGCGCACATAGCCACTACCCCCACGCCTGCTCTCCACTATGAAACCACGTGCAACGCTAAAACGAGTTGCCAGTACGTAATTAATCTGAGAAGGCGCGCATTCAAACTCAATAGCAAGCTTACCCCGCTGAACAACGATTGCCTGATCGGGTGAACTCTCTATCATTTTCATTAAGTACTTCTCGATTGTGTCACAAAGAGATCTCATTCGCGATCCCTCTTAACATATTGTTTATTGACTATTCCTGACCTTCCAATACCATTATACCTAACTTCTCCAAACTGTCAACCCAAGCGCGTCCGCAAGAGCGGAAAAAGAATCACTTCACGAATAGAAGGAGAATCGGTCAGAATCATTACCAAACGGTCTATACCTATTCCAAGACCTCCAGTAGGAGGCATACCATACTCCAGCGCTTCTATATAGTCCTCATCGATGAAGTGCGCTTCCATGTCGCCAGCTTCCCTTTTTAAAAGCTGCTGCTCAAATCTCTTTCGTTGCTCAAAAGGATCATTTAGCTCACTGTAGGCATTACCCAATTCTTCTCGAGCAATGAAGAGTTCAAAACGCTCGGCAATTCTCGGATCGCTGGCTTTAGCTTTAGCAAGGGGGGAAATTTCGACCGGATAATCCAGCACAAAAGTGGGGTTAATCAACTCAGGTTGCACAACTTTTTCCAAAAACTCGTTAACAAATTTACCTCTATCCCATTTATCGTCGAAAGCAATTTGCAACTCCTGTGCTTTATTTCTCAGTTCATCAAGGGAAGCTTCAAGTACATCAATTCCCAGCTTTTTCCTCAAAAAATCAATCAAATAAACCTTTCGCCAGGGCGGAGTAAAATCAACCTTCAAGCCTTGGTAAACAATTTCATAACTTCCAGTGAGCTTTAAAACCAGAGCGGAAAGCAACTCTTCACAAAGTTCCATCATACCCTGATAATCGCTATAGGCTTCATAGAGCTCGAGCATGGTAAATTCCGGGTTATGACGAGTAGAAATACCTTCGTTACGGAAGTTACGGTTAATCTCGTAAACTTTTTCAAATCCTCCCACGACCAATCTCTTTAAAAATAACTCGGGTGCAATGCGCAAATAAAGTTCCATTTGAAGAGCGTTATGAAAAGTCTTAAAAGGACGCGCAAGCGCACCACCCGGAATAACTTGCATCATAGGGGTTTCCACTTCCAGAAAACCTTTCTGATCAAGAAAAGTCCGAATTTCTTTCAAAATTCTGGAACGGATAAAAAACACCTGGCGGGTTCTTTCGTTCATGATCAAATCCAGATATCGTTTGCGGTAACGAACCTCTACATCTTTAAGGCCATGCCACTTTTCGGGAAGAGGACGCAAGCACTTGCTCAGCAACACAAGATCCTTGGCCAAAACAGTAAGTTCCCCAGCACGGGTTTTAAATACGGGGCCTCTCACCCCAACCAGGTCTCCCACATCCAGCTTGCTGAACAACAGGTATTTTTCCTCTCCCAAAACATCCTTTTTGGCATAAATCTGAATTCTACCGCTTGAATCCTGCAGATCAAAAAATGCTGCCTTTCCATGACGCCTGAGCGCCATTATTCTCCCTGCAACGCCAACTTCTATATCTTTGTCCAGAAAATCAACTTCACGTTCCTTTATCTCAGCAACAGAGTGAGTCCGCAAAAAACGACCATTGTAAGGATCCAGACCCTTTTCTCTAAAAAAGTCGATTTTTTCAACTCTTTCAAGATATGATTGATCCTTATTTTCTCCTGCAGAAGCCAAAGAGCTATTCCCCCCTTTTCTTAATATCCAGAATCTGGTATCTGACTACACCGGCCGGCACTTTTAGTTCAACTATGTCACCCCGCTTCTTACCAAGAAGAGCCTGCGCAAGGGGTGACTCAAAAGAAATTTTTTTCTCCGAAGGGTTGGCTTCCACTGAATCAACTATGGTATAGTCAGTTTCAGTACCTCGATTAAGATTTTTCAGAAAAACCCTTACCCCAAGATGCACCTTTTCAACATCTTCCTCGGTATCCTCAACAATAATTGCCCTCTGTAACTTCTCCTCAAGAGCAAGTATTCTTCCTTCTATAAAAGCCTGCTCATTCTTTGCCTCTTCATACTCCGCGTTTTCACTCAAATCTCCAAAAGAGAGAGCGTGCTGAATCTTCTCAGCTACTTCCTTGCGTTTCACAGACTTGAGAAACTTAAGTTCTTCCTCAAGTTTTTCATAACCCTTACGGGTCAGGATGACTTTTCCATCACTGATTTTCTTTTCCATTACCTTACGCCTCCTAAAACGGCTTATCAACTTTCAGAATACCATATAGAAAGCCTCTCTCATTGTCAAGAGATAGTCTCAGTTTCCAGCAAAGCGTTGACGCCAGACACTTATGAGAAAAGCACCAGCATAGCCGCAAAAAAACCCAAAAGTCACCCCCGAAAAAACAAGAAGGGGTAAATACAGGAATATGGCTCTGCTCTCTATGTACGAAAAGGCTACCAAAAGCTGAACAAGGTTGTGGACCACCGCTGAAATCACACTGAGAACAGCAACCGAATGCATTCTCTTTGAAAGAACACAAAGAGCCAGAAAACTGCTAAGTCCTCCACTCACACTCAGAAAGAAACCAACATTTAAAAAAGTACCTCCCAAAAGATTACCCACCAGTATACGGAGCAATAAAACTAATAGGGCATCACGGGGGCCAACTATAAAAAATACGAATAAGGTAACAATATTAGCCAATCCCACTTTTGCTCCTGGTACAGGAAGCAAAGGAGAAAAGCTACCTTCCAGGATATGCAGTGCAATGGCAATACCGGTGAAGATGCCCAGATAAACTACTTTTCCGCTGTTCCAGGAACTCATTTCCAATAAAACACAAACCAAATCTACTTCGACTATTATCGCACAAAACTTTTTGAAAAACTTAAGTCGAGCTTTTAAATTCGATTTTTCCAACTCAAAGCAAGTGGTAAAATTTTTTATCCAGCAAAGAATGGATAAGTCTCCCTGAAGGAGAAAAAGATGCTCATTGCTTTCCTTTCGGACTGGGGATTAAAAAGCTATTACGTAGGAGTATGTAAAGCAGTTATACATTCCATCAACCCAGAAGCGAAGGTCATCGATCTCACCCATGAGATTGAACCTTTCTGTGTTCGAGAGGCAATGCACGTGCTTTACAGAGCATATAGAGACTTTCCACCTCGAACGGTGTTCCTGACGGTTGTTGACCATGGTGTAGGCACCGAAAGAAAAGCAATAGCTTTTTCCACCCAGAGCGGCTACTTCTTTGTAGGTCCAGATAATGGGTTATTCACCCTTGTTGCAGAAGAAGATACCATCCTTGAGATAAGGGAGCTTGCCAACGCCGACCTGTTTTACAAAAAGCAACCATCAACCAGCTTTCACGGAAGAGATATATTTGCCCCCTGCGCTGCGTTCCTAAGCAAAGGCATGCCTCTTGAAAACTTTGGACCTCTTCTTCCAGAAATTACTTTACTCGATTACCAGAAACCACGACTTGAAAAAGGTAAAATCACTGGTGAAATTGCCTTTTTTGACCGCTTTGGCAACATAGAAACCAACATTCCAGAAACCTGGCTTTTTACTCAAAAAGGACTAAAGTTTTATCAAAAATTGCCGATATATATAAGTGGTGAGATATACACAGTACACTATGCACCAACTTACGGTAGCATTCCTCAAGGTGAAATCCTGATCCATGGAGATAGTTCGGGTTTTCTGGAAATAGCCGTCAATCAAGGAAATGCTCGAGAAAGACTGAAGGCAGAAGCAGGAGCAAAAGTGCAAATTCATCTTCCTCAATAGAGGAGGAAGGGCATGTTAAATCCAAAAGAATGCTTTTCACCAGAACGGGGCTCCTCGTTAATTGAAGTTATACTTATTATCTCTATTGTAGTCTTCGCGGTAAGTGCTCTCGCTTTTCTCCTGTGGCAAACAACTTCTACCCAACATTCTGCTCAAGCACTTCTTGCGGCTACAACTGTCGCCCAGAACATTATGGATTATCTGAGAAGCAAAAGTTTCCAGGAAATAGTCGATACCTACAACCTGGAAGAAAATCCCAGTTTAGAGCTGGATTTAGCCAACTTCTGGGATGGAGACAATCCAGCGCCAGATCTCTCCTTACTACCCGGCATACTTGAAAATTCTTATCTCAGTTTTACCCGGGAAGCAGAAGACAAAATTAAACTGGTGGTTAATTTAACCTGGAAAGAACCGACAAGCCAACTTGGACAGGAGCGAAGTTTTAAGGTAGCTACTTATATTGTAAAAGGAGGACTTAATGACTACATTGTTTCGAGCTCGGAATAACAGAGAACATGGGCTCTCTATGATTGAACTACTTCTGATAATAGCTGCCTTAGGGTTGATTTTGGGAGCACTATACCAGTTTCTGTTGTTGGCTAATCGGCAAAGTCGGAGTACCACCTTTAAGCAGATTTCTGTAGACCAAGTAAATCTTTTGCTTAAAAGCATTTCACAGGAAGTTCGTAACGCCCTGTTAGTGAACATAAATTCAGAGGGAGGAGACATCAACTATTTTGACTCCCAAATTGAAGAAGAAAATCCTCAGCCTTTCCTTCTCTTCACCCTTTTTATTCCCGACCCTGAGGAGGAAAGTGAAAATCTGGAAGTGCGATACGAGATTGTGCTCAACAAAAACCTGTGGGAAGATAAAGGCGAAAAAGTATATATGCTTCAAAAAAGCATTTACCGAGAATCTTCTCTCGTCAAATCAACTGTGTTAATAGATAACATTTATTCTCTCGAAGTAGAGAGGACTTCTCAGAAAATCAGTATAGAAGTAGGAGTAGTTCTGGGAAATAGAATAAGATATTTTCACACCTCAGTAACCGTACGCAACCCTCTTCCCGCGTAAGGAGGTGAAAAGATGAGAAAAAAATTTTTGCCCAAGGAACATGGCTCAGTAATGGTGGCAGTACTTGCGCTCGTGGGAGCAGTGGCAATAATTCTTGGTGCAGCATCGACACTCACCACTTCCGGATATCGTAAAGCCCTCATTGCTGCTCGTCAGTTACAAGCTCTTTATGCCGCTGAAGCTGGCATTGAAGATTTCCTATACAAAAAAAACAATGGCATCGACATTTCAACTAACAAAGTGGGGGAAGAAGAAAGCAATTACGTTTTTCAGATAGAAGACTTTACTTTTAAGTACCCCAAAATACCCTCGGACACTATGGACTTTGTTGGTATCTCATCAGGAATTGCCAAAACTATAACCTGCAACTTTGAAGAAGAACCTTCCATGCCAGCAGTTTTTCGCAATGCATTGGCTTCAGAAACGGATTTGGAACTAACTGGAAATTCCCTCATCAGAAGCTCTGATGAAAACAAAATACATGGCAACGTATATGCCCACCACGATATCGAAGCAAAGGGCAACACATATATCTCAGGTGCAGCAATTTCAGCCTATGGTACAGTAACCATTCGAGGCAATGCAACCATTGAACAGGGAATCCTGGAAGGTGAAGCATATTATCAGGAAATACCAGAAGTCACAGAAGAAATGCGAATAACCTGGATGAACAAAGCCCAAAGTGGTACTAACTACTCTGACGACCTCACCTACTCCGGGAATAATAATCTCAACCTTAGTAATACTTTCATCGACGGGAACCTGCACCTTACCGGCAACACCCACATAACTCTTGAAAATAATGCAGTGGTATATATACGGGGCAATTTGCACATAAACGGCAATGCGTCCGTTAAAGGACAAGGGATTTTTATTGTGGAAGGGACAATTACTCTTAATGGCAACATGGAGCATGTTTTAAACCAGCCTGCTTCGGTAGCTTTTGTAAGCTTGAGCGATGGAGAATCCACAATCAACGGAAATGGAGAAGTAACCGGTGTTTTTTTTGCTCCTAACGGGACCATAAAAATAGCTGGTAACTCGCAAATATTTGGATCTGTGGTGGGTGAAGAAATCAAGTTTACAGGCAACGCAGACATAGTTTACAATGTAGACCTTCTGGATAATCCTCCACCACTTAATCCTAACGGTGTTTTCAGGCTAACCCACTGGGAAGAAAAATTTTCTTAATCAAAGGAGGTTTTTGAGGTGAACAGAAAACTTTCAGTATTGTTACTATGGATCACGATTTTCTGTTTTTTGTCCTGCGGCGTGTCATGGGGTGGAACTATTCTGGACGGTACTCCATCCAACCTTTCTTTGTCCACTGATGGAAACACTCTTTTGGTAACACTTTTTGATTCAAACGTTCTTTCCCTACTGGATGTCGACACTCTTTCCGAAAAAGCCCAAGTCGAAACCGGGATGGGTCCCCAGAGTATCGCCCTATCAAGTGACGGTTCAACCGCCTACGTCGTTAACTACAGGTCAAACAGTGTCTCGGTAATCGATCTTCTCAATTTCAGTGAAACCGCTGAAATAGCTCTGGAAGCCTTACCCCAAAATGCGGCTCTATTCGATGATCAAACTCTTTTAGTAAGTGACTGGATAAACAACAGCTTGCTGATAATAGATATAGCAAGCCAGCAGATTACCAAACAAGTCCAAGTTGGAACAGCTCCCTACGGAATAGCCGTCTCCCCTGACAAAAAATACGTTTTTGTAGCTAATTCTGGATCAGCAAGCCTCTCAGTAATTGATACCACTGCCTGGTCAGAAATCAAGAAAATACCTACCGGCCAAGCTCCCTGGGATATTAAAATAACTCCTTCTGGTAACCTTGCTGTAGTAGTCAATAGCGAATCCAACACGATAACCATTGTTGACATCCCAAACTTGAACGCAGTGGATTCAATCAGTGTGGGAGAGTGGCCCTGGTTTGTGGAAATCTCTCCAGATGGGAAATACGCTTACGTGTCAAACAATGGCTCTCGAAGTTTGAGCATAATCGACCTCGAAGAAACAACAGTTCTTCAGGAAATTAACCTTGACTTTAAACCCTGGGCCATGGCCATATCTCCAGAGGGAAATAAACTTTTTGTTATTAACAATGATGAAGCCAGTATCGAAGTCGTAAATTTACCTTGATTGGCCGGGCAGAGGGATTTCCACAGCACCCTCTGCCCTTACCAACTCTTTAATCTGACCAGCAATGCGGTCCAAAGCGCCGGGTGAACCCATTCTTTCTCGCCCAATACGGCTCATTTCGGCTCTCTTTTCGGAATCGTTAAGCAAGCACAGAAGATTTTCTTTGATAGCTTTTACCTCCGGCAGCACCACTTTTACAGCTTCTCCCAAAATTTTCTTTTGGGACTTTTTTTCCTTACCACCCACCGCCAGCACAGGGACCCCCAAACCCGCACATATCTGGTTTGCAGTACCCCCAAAACCGACTACCAGATCTGCTCCTTTCGCCACACTGGCAACCGGCCCACAAAAAATTCTTACTGGCACACCTTTCTTCCAAAAACAATCCCCGTCGCAATACCAATCAGGTGCGAAAGCAACTAGCTCTTCCAGACTCTGGTTTGGAGCTTTTACCAGAACCCATTCAACAGAAGCTTCTTGAGAAACCAGAAAAACGGCCTCAAGAAGCACGGAAAGTTTTTCAAGCTGCTGATTCCTGCTGCCAGGTAAAATAACTACCCGAAAGCCACTTTTCTTTCGCCAAAAAAAGCCCTGTTCACAGAAAGAATCTCCACCAAGGTCCATAATGGGATCGCCCACATAAACAGCTTGGGGGAGAAAACTCGAAAGAGCCCGATAGGTTTCCTCATCTTTGGTCCATATCAGTTGGGTGCACTTTTTCAAAATATTCTTTTCAAAAACGGAAAAAGGCCTCGTACGCACCGTTCTTCCCACAAGCAAAAGAAAAACTCTTCTTTTCAATCCCAAAAAAACCAGATAGGCCAGAAATACGTCTCCAACACACAAAGATAACCAAATCTTTTCCTTAATTTCGCTCAAAAGCCTTATTTGTTTTTTGAGCTGATCAACGAGCCCCGCCTTAAGATCTCTGAAGAAATTTAAAACCCCGTACTTGGCAAGTCCCTCGCTGGGCAAACTGGGGAAAGAAGCAACGATTTCTACGTTTCTTTCTAAATAGGCAATCCCCTTCCCAACCAGAGGTAAGGCCTTCACCGGGATTTCGCCTTCTAAGACTTCGCGAAGCTTATCAGAAAGAAGTGCCCCGATATTATCTTCACCATGACCGTTGGAAATAATCAACAAATGTCTTTCACTATCTTTCATCTTGACCAAGAGACGCTAAAGATTCATAAACTTCTACCAGGGAAAGATAACATTGTTTGAAAACCGGGTATAGCCTTTCATAAACCTGGGACTCTTCCTCCTTGGGAAGGAAACAATCTTTAATTTCAAGCAAATCTCTCACAGCCTCAATCCCTGGAAAAATACCTATCCCTACACCCCCAACTATAGCTGCACCCAAGGAAGTAGCTTCCTCAATCAGTGCTGGTCGCAAAACTTCCATCCCAAACATGCTGGCAAGCAACGAAGCCCAGAAATCCCCCTTCGCACCACCTCCGATAATCCGCATGCTATCTATTTGAATCCCTTGTTCCCTGAAAGCATCAAGAATAATCCTTAAGTTAAAACTCACTCCTTCAAGAACCGCTCTGACAAGGTGTGCCTTGCGATGACGAGGAGTTAGACCTATAAAAGCTCCTCGAGCATGGGGATTCCACCAGGGAGCTCGCTCACCCATAAGATACGGCAAAAAAAGCAGCTTTTCAGAACCTGGAGGTACTCGCCGAGCTTCCAGGTTCATTATTTCATAAGGGCTTATTCCCCATTCCGCAGATAATTGTTTTTCTCTATCACACAAAGTATCCCGACACCACTGGTAAGAAGCACCAGCAGCTTGCATGGTTCCAGTAGGCATGTAAAGACCAGGGATCAAATGATGAAATGTAAAAGTCCTTTTCTGGGGGTCGTAGATAGGCTCACGAGAGGCAAGTGCAATCCAGGAAGAAGAACCAAGATACGCGTAAGCCTGGCCTTCCTGAACCACACCTGCTCCACAAGCTGCGCAAGAACCATCGCCCCCACCAATGACCACCGGGGTTCCCGGCAAAAGTCCAATTTCCTGAGAAGCCTCGCTGGTTATTTCACCAATTACCTCTGTGGAAGGAAAAACCGGAGGAAGTTTTTCTATTGGCAACTCTACTGCTTCCAGAATTTCTTCTGACCAGTCTTCTTTCCTAAGGTCAAACATATTGGTCCCTGAAGCATCAGAAAAATCAGTAGCCCAGCGACCAGTAAGTTTAAAGACTACGTAATCTTTAGCCAGAAGAAATTTATGTGCCTTGCGGTAAACGTCGGGCAAATTGTTGCGTATCCACAAGATTTTAGCCAGTGAATAGTTAGGGCTTAAGCGATGCCCAGTTATCTCGTATATGGTATTTTCACTAATTCGCCTTCTAATCCATTCTACCTCGCTAACACTCCTGCGGTCTGCCCAGATAAGGATGCGATACAAAGGATTTCCATGTTCATCCACAGGCAAAGCGCCCATCATCTGGCCTGAAAAGGTGACTACCCCAATATCTTGTGGCCCAAACTTGCCTTGCGAGAGTAACTTTTGCGTAGAGCAAACAACAGCTTTCCAGTAATCACGAGGGTCCTGCTCCACAGAGAGCGAGTCAGGAAAATACGTTTCATACTGATATACGGTGCTTGCCAGACACTTCCCCTCTGCATCAAAAATACTTGCCTTGTCACCAGTTGTACCCAAATCATGGGCGAGTATCAGTTTTGACATTCTCCTCTTTTCCCTCCTCTTCGTCGCTTTCCACAATCAATCTTAAGGTAATAATCCGCTTACCCCGCATTCTTTCCACCTTAAGCAAATATCTACCAATTTTGACCACTTCCCCCTCTTCAGGTACCTTGTCCAGGAGTTCCATCACCAGGCCACCAATAGATTCGAACTCCTCGCTCTCCGGTATGTCAAGACCCAAAAGTTCGTTTAACTCCTCTATTTGAATGGAAGCATCTACCAAATACTCATTTTCACCAACTTTACGGTAGGGAGCAGCTTCTCGGTCGTGTTCATCGCGTATCTCACCAACCAGCTCTTCAAGAAGGTCCTCAATGGTAACCAGACCTGCTGTACCTCCATACTCATCAAGAACAATCGCCATATGTACTCTCCGACGTTGCATCTCACGCAGAAGTTCTATAACTTTCTTGGTAGCCGGAACAAAGTAAACCGGGCGCAATATTTCCTTAACTTTTTTGTCCAACATACCCTCTTCATAAAGCACCAGAATATCTTTAATATGAACAAATCCCACAATGTGGTCGATGTCTTCACGAAAAACCGGTATTCTCGAATAGTGATTCTTTCTAAAAACCTCCAGAACGTCTTTAACGGTAGCTTCTTCATCAACAGCAACAATGTCGGTTCGAGGGGTCATCACTTCATAAGCCATGGTGTCACCAAAGTCAAAAACCTCATTAATTAACTGCCTTTCTTCGGGTGGAAGTGCCTTTTGTTCTGAGAGAAATATTTTGAGCTCCTCCTCGGTAACCAACCCTATTTTATCCTGACTTATCCCCAAAAACTTGGAAATAGAGTCAGTAAAAAAGGAAAGAACAACAATCACCGGGCGAAAAACCAGCGAGAGAGCTTCAATGGGCCGAGCAACTAAAAAGGAAATTCGTTCCGGATTAGCAAGTGCAATTCTTTTAGGAACTAACTCTCCTAAAACCAGAGTAATAAAAGAAATAATCACCGTAACCAGAACAAAAGCTATTTCCTTGCCAGCAGTTTCCAGAAGGGGCAAACCACTTTTTTCGAGTTTTTCTCCCAAATCCTGGGCCAGAGATATCGCTCCAGTAGCACTGGCAAAAAACCCAGCCAGCGTAACACCTACCTGGATGGTTGCCAGAAACTCGCTTGGTTTTTGCAACAAGCGTTCCACAGACCTGGTAGCACCCGCTTTTTTCTCCCCTAAGGTGCGTAACATGGTCTTGCGAACCGAAATAATGGCAATTTCGGAAGCCGCAAAAAAAGCATTGATGGCGATCAAAATGAGAATAAGAAAAATCATACCCAAATATTCCATTTTTTACTCCTCAGGCCTCCTACGAATAATTATGGTATAAACTTAAAAGGGACAGAGAACCACTGCTATCCTAAGCCTTAGAGCTTCAAGAGGAGTCTGTTCCCCGTCCCTAAAGTCCCTATTGGTTGATTTGGCTAATAAGCCACTGTCAAGCGGGAGATAGGACTTGGGGCGAAAAACCAAAAATAACTTTTGCGAGGTCTGGCCATGAACAAAAACTCCTGGCAGTATTTCATAGGCATTGATGTTTCCAGGGACAGGTTCAACTATGTAATCATCGATGCTTCTTTGCAGGTGCTCAGTGAAGGTCAACTGAATATGAACTTGGAGGGATTCACTGCCCTCAGCCAGCTTATTAGCTCCTATCCCAACTCCCTGATTGGTGTGGAGTCTACTGGGAGTTACCATCTTAACCTCCTGGCCTTCCTGATTACCAACCAGTACCCGGTGGCACTCATCAACCCCGCCCTCATCAAGAAATTCTCTCAGGGCATCACCCTGCACAATACCAAAACTGACCGCATTGATGCTCTCACCATCGCCAGGTTTCTGCTCAAAAACCTGGAAGTGATTCCTCACTTCATCCCTGACAAGCTGGATGACCTGGCTGCCCTGGCCAGGGTGAGGGAAAGCCTCACTCAACAGATTGCCAGAACCAAGACCCAGCTCAAACAACATCTGGTGGTGGTCTTCCCAGAACTGGTGGCTCACTACAACATCTTCACCGATTTCCTGCTCTCGGTACTTGAAGAATTCCCCACTCCCCATTCGGTTCTCAAAACCTCCCCAGGTAGAGTGAAAGCTGTCTTCAGAAAGCTCAAAGCAAGAGGAAGAAAACCATCTCTCAGTGCTGAACAGTTCCTGGAACTTGCCAGAGATTCCATCGGTACCTCCACCACCAACTATGCCCTGATCATCAAACATGAAGTGGAGATGCTCCGGTTCCTCAACCAGAAGCTCCAGGAGATTACCAGGCAGTTCATCGAGGAAATCCAAAAGAACCAGAAAGACAACTTGGAACTCCTCAAATCCATCAAAGGAGTCAGTGATATCACCTCGGCTCATTTTCTGGCTGCAGTCAAGGATATACACAGGTTTGAGAACCGAAGGAAACTGGCTGCCTATGCAGGTATTGACCCTTCTATCAGACAGTCTGGTTCCCGGTATGCTCGAGGTGGAATCAGCAAGAAGGGCTCTAAGTCTTTGCGGAGATGTCTCTATCTCATGGCAAGTGGAGTTATGCGCTGCAATGAGTACTTCAGAGCTTATTACTTGAAAAAGAGAGGTGAGGGAATGCCCCACAGAAAAGCCATGATTGCCCTCTGTAACAAGCTGTTGAGAGTTATCTTTGCCATGCTCAGGAAAGGTGAAAAATTTGTTCCAGTTAATCATTATTTATAGTTGACTCCTCTAAAAATTAAGAACTAAACGCGTGCAAATAGAGCAAATCTTCCACACCTGGTACTTTTCTGGATAAAAATTTAAAAATCCTTGCAAAAGCCACCCTTACCAAACAAAACATTGTTAACCCTCACAAATCTTGCTATTTCCACGTCATACATTATAACAGGCATTTCCGTAAACAAGAACGTATTAATCGCCACCTAAAAATTGCAATGCCAACAGAGCATATATCATACTGGCTGTAACAATTTGCGAGGTAGAAACAAACTCATTGGCAGAATGGGCCTCAACAATTCTACCGGGACCAAAGATAACAGTGGGAATGCCTGCGTTAAACAGGAAAGACGCCTCACAAGAAGCGGGAAAGGGGGCAAAAATGGGAATCTCTCCAGGAATCTGAGAAATAGACCGGGCAAGCACCTCAACTGCTGGGAGATCCCGGGACACCTTAGCCGGAGGTAAATGAGGCACCGTTTGAGAAATCCGATACGAAAAAGGCGAATTAGAACGATTTCTGACCTCAACAACAATATCCTGAAGCAGTTTTTCCATGCTTTCTAAAGAAAAATTAGGCAGTGTTCTAACGTCTACTTCAAAGCTACATTGCTCGGGCACCACGTTGGGCGAAACCCCACCTTCAATCAAACCCACCATAAGACTCGGGCAACCCAGGTCGGGGTCAGCATGTTTTTTAAGCAACTCATTCTTGCTTTCAATGTCTTTAATTACTGAAGCAGCAATGTAAATCGCATTAACACCCTCCTCAGCTAATCCAGCATGTGAAGCCTTACCCTCCACAGTAACTCGATAGGCAGCGACACCTCTGTGACCAAGACTTATGTTTAAACCAGTTGGTTCGCCAACCACCGCAAAATCCACAACTTCGTTGCTACTGAGATAACTTTCAAGCCATCTCTTCATGCCCAGATTGTCGCGTTCTTCGTCCACTACAAAAAGTAATTTTAAGCTACCATAGAGCTGAGAAGCAAAAAGTGAAACTGTATAAGCAGCATACATCATAGCTGCAAGCGCACCTTTCATGTCACATGCACCACGCCCATAGAGTTTGTCTCCAACAATCTGCCCTCCCAAAGGAGGATAAGTCCATCCACTACCAACAGGAACGGTGTCCATATGACCGTTGAAAAGCAACGTTGGTCCCTCTCCAAGCGTCCCCTTTACCTCGGCAATAACGTTAGCGCGGTTCTTTTCTACTTCCTGCCACTCCACAGTGATTTTTCGATCTATAAAATAATTGGCAATAAACCTGGAAATCTCTTCTTCACCAGTTTCACCAGAAACACTGGGGATGCGAACCAGCTGTTGAGCAAGTTCAATAGGTTCAAAAATATCAAACTCACTGTCCAGAACAGCTTTCCAATCCAAAGTTTACAAGACCCCCACTATTGGAGATAGCGACTACCTCTTTTTTGAAGCTCTACTTTTTGCTTGCACAAGGGACATTCCTCTGCCGAATAGGTCTTAACTTCCATCTGCAAAAGCGGAAAGAAAGGATAATCAAACTGAACTTTCCCCCCGCTCCGATCAACCAGAACACTAATAGCTGCAATATTCCCCTTTGCTGCTTCTACGGCCCTCACAACTTCTTGCAGAGATCCCCCAGTGGTAACTACATCCTCCACTATTAAAACTTTTTCCCCCTCACGAATTTGAAAATCCCGTCTGAAGCACATTTTTCCCTCTTCTCGCTCCGTAAACGCCATTCGCACACCCAGCTGGCGAGCAACTTCATAAGCTAACACAATGCCCCCTACTGCAGGGCCCACTACCAGTTCAATCGTTTCTCTATTGCCAAGGCGCTGAACCATCTCCCGTGCCAGAATTTCAACATAACGGGGAAACTGCAAAAGACGAAACTTTTCTATATACACAGGGCTATGAAGTCCCGAAGTGAGCAGGAAATGTCCTTCCAAAAAAGCCCCCGCTTCCTTAAAAAGATTCAGTATTTCTCTTTCTTCCAACTTGTTCACCTCACCTTTCCAATGATAGCCTCTAATGAAGAAATCCCTTTCTGGTCCAAATATTCCTCTATGCCCTTAAGAATCCGCTGAGCAGCATCGGGATAAATCAGGTTTACAGTTCCCAGCCCAATCGCTCTTGCACCAATTAGCAGAAATTCCAAAGCATCCCTCCAGCAAACAATACCTCCCATGCCAATTACTGGCAAACGAGTCACACTAACTATATCATATACCAGTTTCAAAGCCAGGGGTTTAATGGCCGGTCCAGAAAAGCCGGCTACCTTTCTCGAAAACACGAAACGCTGTTCATCCACATTCACAGCCAGACCAGGGAAAGAATTGGTAGCACTCACAAAATCTATACCTTCCCTTTCGAGAATCTGAATGGCTTTCTCCAGGTCAAAAATTTGAGGACCAAGTTTAACGATTATCTTTCTTGTAAAAGAATGCCTGACCCTCCCCACCAGTTCTTCAAAAACTTTTTCCTGTAGAGCAAAACTTACACCCCCCTTTTCCACATTGGGACAGGAAAGATTGAGTTCAATAGCTGTAACTCGCTCTACCGCATCCAGATTTCTGGCTAAAAGCACATATTCTTTAACATTTTTACCCCAGATATTGACAAATAAAGGGGTTTCAATAGTTTCGAAAAACGGGAGATCCTCACGGAGGAAACTTTCAAGTCCTTTATTTTCAAGACCGATTGAATTGAGAATCCCTGCATACACTTCATGTATCCGAGGAGGGGGATTGCCCTGCCAGGGCTCCATACTCAACCCTTTCACAGTAATCGCTCCTACCATTTTCAGGTTAATAAATTTAGCGAGTTCCCTCCCATATCCACAGGTTCCCGAAGCCAATACCACAGGATTCTTCAAGCGCAAGTCTCCCACGCGCACCGAAAGGTCTACCATGACACTTCCTCCAGCGCTATAACCGGTCCTTCCTTACAAATATGAAAATATCCCTCCCCACTCTTTTTCCTAAGCACGCAGCTCAAACACAACCCATAACCACAACCCATAAGTGCCTCAAAAGAAGCTTCAATCGGCAGACCTGCAAACTCGGCATCCACCGCCATTGAGTGTAGCAAATCATGAGGTCCACAAACATAAATTTTGGAAAAAGAGTTCTGTCTTAGTTGCATCCTGGCAACATCGAGCACTGTTCCACAAAAAACCTTTTCATCTTTTTCTTCGCAAGCCACAGCAACGTTCCAGTTTTTCCCTTCTAAAAGTTGCAGTAAATCCAATTCCTCTTTCACCTTAAAACCAACACAGAAAACAAAGGGTAAACTCCTCTTAAAAAGAGCATGAGCCAGAAAATAAATCGGGACCAACCCTCGTCCTCCAGCAATCAGGAGAAAGGGTCCGTTATCATTCCAGGAAAAAGAATTCCCCAGAGGGCCGATTACATCCAACCAATTTCCACAGTCCAGATTCCTTAAAATACCAGTACCTCTTCCTACCACCTTAAAAAGCAGGGCAAAATGCTCATCCTCTGCCCAGAGTATGCCCAAAGGCCTGCGCAATAGCGGATCCCAACCCTCACCTGCTTTTACCATAACAAACTGCCCCGGCGAAGCCAGCGAAGCAATGACAGGTTCTCGCAAAACGAAATAAATATAATCCTCACCCAATTTTCTTTTCTCCACAATCCTGGCTTCGCTCATCGCTGAAGTTCCCTAAGCCTCTCCTGGTAATCAATGCTCTTTGCTCTGGCCAATCTCTCGAAGCCTCTGCCATCCGAGTTTCCACTCTCACGATAGGCAAAAAGCACTCCTCGAGAAACATTGACCAGTGCACCCATCCCATCATCGCGAAAAGCAAACCGTAATGGCTCCAGCCCACCACCCTGGGCACCCACCCCAGGGATCAGAAAGAGCAAAGAAGGAAATTCTGTCCTCAGCATTCTCAAATCCTCCGGATAGGTAGCACCCACCACTATGCCTGCCGAACTGAAGCCTGAATCCCCAATCGTTTTTTCGCCCATGCGCTCTACTAAGCGGGCAACTTTAAAATAAACCTTTTCTTCTCTCCCTTCATCCTGTAGGAAAGGAGCCGAAGGATTGGTGGTACGACACACTACAAACAGCCCCTTGTTAACCTTTTTGGCTTCTTCAAAAAAAGGCGTAAGTCCATCTTCACCAAAGTAAGGATTGACAGTCAAAGCATCTACATCCCAGAAAGAAGGAATACTTCTTTCCAGAGGATATTCTATCCCCGAAAGATATGCTCTGGCATAGCAGGCAGCCGTGCTGGCAATATCGTTCCGTTTGCCATCGAGTATTACCGTAAGCCCTTTTTCTCTGGCACGATCAACCAGATTTTTCAGAACCATCAAACCAGGAACTCCAAGCAATTCATAAAAAGCCATTTGAAACTTCACAAATCCAACGATATCATGTATAGCTTCAATAATTAGTTCTCCAAACTCCATGACGCAATAAGCAAGCGCCTGCAAATTATTGCCTCTTTCTCGCAACCACTTCTCGAGAAGATAAGGAGGCAACAACTCAAGATGGGGATCCATGCCCACTACCAGAGGTCCCTTCATTTCGACAACTTTGCAAACTTGGTCAGCAAAATTCATGGCTCTAAAATGCTCCTCTCTCTCATAAGAATTTTACCACCTACAATAGTGTACACTGGCCATCCACGGAGAGACCAGCCATTAAAAGGACAATTTCTGCCCTGAGATTCAAAGTTTTCAATATTGACTTCCCATTCCGTTTCCGGATCGACAACAGTCACATCGGCTTCGGCTCCTTCAGCAAGAAAACCTTTTTCCGGCATACCCAAAACTTGCATAGGATTCAAGCTCATCCTTTTCCACAAACCAACCCAATCCAAAACACCTTCATCAACCAGAGCTTTAACGTAAAGCGGAAAGGCTATCTCCAGGTTTGAAATACCAAATGCTGCCTCAGAAAAAACCATCTCTTTACTTTTCCCTTTATGAGGAGCATGATCAGAAGCAAGAACCGTTATCACACCGTCTCGAATGCCTTCTTTAAGAGCTTCAACATCACGCTTTTCACGCAAAGGTGGTTTTACCTTGGCAAAAACTCCCTCTCGGTCCACAGCTTCTTCAGTCAACAAGAGATGATGAGGAGTCACATCAGCACTTATCAATGCTTTATCCCTAAACCAGCGCAGTAACTCGACAGCAAAATAAGTTGACACATGGGTGAAGTGGACTCTGGCCCCAGTATAATAGCCAATCACGAGATCTCTGGCTATCAAAGAATCTTCAGCAACCCGGGGAATGCCCTTCAAACCCCTGCGGAAAGCAACTGCTCCTTCGTGAATTTGTCCTTCCCCGCTTACCGAGATGTCTTCCTCGTGGAGGATGAAAGGAACATCAAAATATTTCGCGTACATCAAGGCTAAATACAGAAGATGAGAATCCATCACGCTTTTACCATCATCGCTGAACGCAACAGCACCTGCTTGCTTCAAAAGCCCTATTTCACTCATCTTTTGTCCCTCAAGCCCTCTGGTTATTGCACCAGCAGGATAAACATTTACGAGTCCTATTTCTCGACACCGGTAACCAAGATAGCGCACGACTAAAGGCTCATCGAGAGGGGGATTGGTATTAGGCATAACCACAATAGTTGTAAAGCCACCCTTTAAAGCAGCGCGCATCTCAGCAAGTAAACCATCTCCCCCAGCACTGTTTTCAAGCTCCCGAAAATGGACATGCATATTGACCAATCCCGGTCCAACCAAAAAACCAGAAGCATCGATAACGTATGCCTGTGGATCCTGAATTCCCCGATCTATTCGCACAATGCGGTTGCCTTCAATTAACAGGTCTCTGTCAGCCAAAACACCCTTATCCACCAGAACCAGAGTTCCTCTTTTAATAAGAATCCGCTTCATCTCAGTCACTCCCTATCAAAGTATCCAGAACAGCCATCCTTACAGCAAGACCACAGGTAACCTGTTCTTGAATAAGAGAGAACGGTGCTTCAACAAGTTCAGAAGCAATTTCCACTCCTCGGTTGACTGGACCGGGATGCATAAGCACAAAACTCTTTCTCACCAATTGCATGACTTTGCTATCGAAACCGTAAAAAATCGAATACTCTTTGAGACTTGGGAAATAACCTGCTTCCTGCCGTTCACGCTGGATGCGTAAAAGATATACAATATCCACGTCTTGAACTGCTCGTTCCACAGGGAAAACGATTTCGGCTCCCACTTCTTCAATGCTCCGAGGAACCAATGTAATAGGACCTGATACCACCACCGAATTGCCCAATTTAACAAGACCTACACACAGAGAACGAGCAACCCTGCTATGTGTTATATCTCCCACAATAGCTACTCTGAGGCCAGAAACTTTTCCAAATTGTCTTTTGATGGTCAACAAATCAAGAAGCGCTTGGGTAGGATGTTCTCTAATTCCATCTCCAGCATTTACAATGTGAAAGGGTAAAAAACCGGCAAAATAAAGTGGTAAACCACTTTCCCGATGGCGAACTACCAGAATGTCCACTTTCATCTGAGAAAGCGTCAATACCGTGTCTCTCAGGTTCTCACCTTTTTGAACACTGCTGAGCGAAGTGGAAAAATTTATAACCTCCATTCCTAAAAGTTTTGCAGCTATCTCAAAAGAGACCCGGGTTCTGGTGCTCGGCTCGAAAAAAAGATTGACCAAAAAATAACCCTTAAGATTGGCCAAACGCTTGGGAGACTTTTCCAAAAAATTTCTGAAATCATTTGCTTTCTCCAGGAGATAAAATATTTCCTCTTTTGAAAGATCACTAATTCCTAAAAGGTGTCTGTGGGCCCATTTCAAGTCATTCACCCCCAAAACTATAAAAAAAGTCCATTTTCCCTCGCCTCAGGAAAATGGACTTTCGAATAAATCCGTATGTAAAAAAATCTACCACCCTTTAACCCCTCAGGTAAAATAACCATAAAAAGCTCTGGATGTCAATGGCAAATCAAAAAGTGGATTTTCACCGGAAAATGTGCTGCAACAGCAACCCTTACCAGAACCAAGCCAACAAAAACGAAAGACACCAACAAACTTATTGACGCAACAAAATTGCTGATATACTATTTTAAGGGAGCAAAGTTTAAGGAGGGTTTTGATGAATTTGCTTTTCCCAAAGTTTTCGCTGCGTTCTTTACCAATAGGTGGCTTCACGCCAAAATCCCCAAGGGTGAACCCAAATGCACTCTCATCCAAACTATCCAAGTAGCCCCAAAACCATAAATATAGAAAGGGAGGTGAAAAAGGGGAATATTTTATCCTCTGTTTAATAGTATTCATAAAAACCAAAAAGGAGGGAGCTAAACCGTGAAACGAGTGTGGAGAAACGGATTGCCAGTTGTTATAGTGGTGTTGTTTCTGTTTGTAACCTTCTGGGCATTCGCCCAGGAAGGTAAGCCTGCAGAAGGTATGTACTTCAGGTTTGTCACCCATGGTGGGGATGACCCATTCTGGGCAGTAGTGCAGAAAGGAGCTGCTGACGCAGCAAAAGAGTTGGGTTGTAAAGTTGATTTTGACCTCTGTGGCGGAGATTTGGCCTTACAGCAAAAAAGATTTCAGGAAGCAGTTGCCCTGAAACCAGACGGTATCGCCCTGGTTATCAACGACGATACTGCCTGGGATAAACCTGTAGAAGAAGCACTGGCCCAGGGCATCCCTGTAATTGGCATCAACAATGATGACTCTGAAGGAGCCAGAGGGAACAAAAGGCTCTGTTATATAGGACAAAGCGAAAAGGCGGCTGCTTACCGCTTGGCAGTAAAGCTCTTTGAAGAAGCAAAGGCAAAAGGTATAGACCTTTCCAAAGCGCACGTGGCAATGGCAGCCGAAGTGCCGGGAGCTAATTACGCTAAAATCCGCGCAAGCGGAGTTCTGGAAGCCATGAAAGAGTACGGTATCACCTCTTACGAAATCATAGATGCTGGGGGATTGGAAATGACCACCGTAGAATCAAGAGAAACATCCTACCTCCTGGCACACCCTGAAACCACTTTCCTTATTGGATTGGGCGGCATTTGTACAGACCGCTTAACTGCCTCCTTAAAAGCAGCGGGCCTTGAACCTGGCGAGATAATTGCTGGAGGCTTTGATACCACACCAGACACCCTGAACGGGATTCGTGAAGGTTACATAACTGCCACCATAGACCAGCAGCAGTACCTGCAGGGGTATTTTGGAGTGTATGTACTGTACCTCTACAACAAATACGGTTTCACTCCCAACATCGATACCGGAGGTTATCTGGTAGATTCTCCCGAAAAAATATCCTTGATTGAAAAACTTTCGCCACTTCATATTCGGTAAAAAAACACAGGGGGGTGGTTTGGGAACCACCCCCCAAAAGAGGCACAGGACATGAAAATGACAGCTAACTTATTCAGACAGAAAGCGTTAAATACCTTTTTGGTTCTCGCAGGATTAATTATTATTTTTGCCCTCTTCAGTCCAAGGCACGTCTTCCTTCACCCACGGAACATCGCTGCTTTAGGAAAGCTTTTTCCTGATTTAGGAATTGTGGCTCTGGGTGTAGGCATGTTGATGATTTGCGGAGAGTTTGACCTCTCCATAGGATCGGTACTCCCCTTTTGCGCTTACATTTTTGCCAGGTCTCTATACGCAGGTTTCACTCCGTTTGTAGGTTTTGTTTTTGCCGTACTCACTGGTGCTGCCATGGGATGGCTCAATGGTTTCATTACGGTTAAAACCCGCATGCCCTCTTTCATAACTACTCTGGGAACCCTGATGTTCTGGCGAGGGGTACTTTATGTATGGTCAAAAATGATGCCTCTGGGAATCCGCCAATACGTACCGCCAGAATCATCATTTGGGAAAATACTCACAGCAAGTCTTCCCGGACGCTTGCCAGTACAGTCACTGTGGTTTTCTCTTTTTGCCGTTGTTCTGGGCATCATTCTCCACTATCATCGCTTTGGCAACTGGGTCTATGCTACTGGCGACAACAAGGATGCAGCAAGAGCTATGGGTATTAACACAGACATGGTTAAAGTAATTTGTTTTATCATTGTGGGGATTTTGTGCGGATTTTCCGCTTGTATGCAATCAGTGCGCATCGGTTCATTTGCAGCCACCCAGGGCATTGGTTTTGAACTGCGTGCCATCACTGCCTGTGTGGTAGGTGGTACCTCATTGCGAGGCGGCATAGGGAGCATGCCTGGAATTATTCTTGGCTCGCTGGCCATACCGATAATTGACAACGGACTGGTCTTGCTTCGCGTCCCGGTATTTGGTATCACCGCCTTCATTGGAATGGCGACTATCCTTTTTGTGTTACTCAACTCTTACATAGAGAGAAAAATGCGTTAATTTATGGAAAGAGGTCCTCAAAGATGGAAAAACGCGATGATATTCTGGTCAGAATGGTCAACATCCATAAGTGGTTTGGAAGAGTTTACGCATTGCGTGGAGTCGACTTTGAAGTACGCAGAGGAGAAACCGTGGGCTTGATTGGCGATAATGGAGCAGGAAAGTCAACACTTATTAAAATCCTCTCTGGATATCATCAGGCCGATCAGGGGGAAATCTATTTCGAGGGTCAAAAAGTCCGCATTCGCTCTCCTAAAGATGCTCGAATTCTGGGTATCGAAACTGTCTACCAGGAACAGGCTCTGGCTCCCAACCTGAGCATCTCCCGAAACATATTCATGGGTAGAGAACCGGTTAGAAAGCTTGGAATCATCGACAAAAAAGTTATGGACAAAGAAAGTATGCAAGCTCTGGCTAATCTGGGCTTAAAACTTCGTTCTCCCGACTTACCCGTTATAACCCTCTCAGGTGGTGAACGTCAGGGAGTGGCCATTGCCAGAGCACTACATTTTAAGGCCAAACTTGTAATTCTTGACGAACCCACCGTAGCGCTATCGGTTAAAGAAGTGGGAGAGGTGCTCGAATTTATACGTCGCCTTCAAAAAGAAAAGGTCTCGGTAATTTTCATAACCCATAATATTTACCACGCCTTCGATATTGCTGAACGTTTCGTAGTAATGGCGAGAGGCAGAAAAATGGCCGATGTAAGAAAAGAAGAAACCTCAATACAGGATCTTTCTGACCTGGTTCTAAAGAGCGCGTTTGTGACGGATTAGAAAGGAGTATCACCTAAAATGAGCAGAGAGAGTCAGACCAGAACATGGCAGAGACTTCTCTTATCTCGCTCCAGCGGAGTGTTGAGTGCTTTAATCCTGGTGCTTATTATTTTTTCTTTTTTCTCCCCAGAACACCGCTTCGTAGACCCTGATAATTTGAAAGTTTTACTCTCCCTGGGAGCTGAATTCAGCATTATTGCGCTGGGCGTGGGAATGTTAATGGTTTGTGGAGAGTTTGACCTCTCCATAGGGTCGGTGTTGGTTTTTTGCTCCTTCATATTTTTGAAGCTTTTCGAATTACAATGGAATCCTTTCGCTATAACAGCAGTAACCATCGCAGTAGGAGGACTTCTGGGCCTTATAAATGGCCTAATAACTGTTCGTGGTCAAATTCCCTCTTTTGTCACCACCCTGGGAACCATGATGTTTTGGAGAGGCTTGACCATCCTCCTTTCGGGAGGCGAACAGGTAGCCTGTGATGTGTCCACCATGGAAACGCCTGCAGCAAACTACTTTCTATCCGTCTTTACGGGGAAGATAAACAACTTTATGCCAGCTCAGTTCCTGTGGTTTTCTCTCTTTGCCGTTGTTCTGGGTATTATTCTCCATTACCATCGCTTTGGCAACTGGGTCTATGCCACTGGTGACAACAAAGATGCAGCAAGAGCTATGGGTATTAACACCGACATGGTTAAAGTAATTTGTTTTATCATTGTGGGGATTTTATGCGGATTTGTTGCCTGTGCCCAGATAGGTCGCCTGGCCTGTTTTACTTCCCGAACCGGGGATGGCTGGGAACTAAAAGCAGTGGCAGCCTGTGTGATAGGCGGCACTTCTCTGCGAGGCGGCATAGGGAGTATGACTGGCATCTTTCTGGGTGCAGTGATAATCTCGGTAATCGAAAACGGTCTGGTAGTCCTGCGAATTCCTTATTTCTGGACTTACGTGGTTTTTGGACTGGTAATCCTGTTCTCAGTTCTATCCAGTATGTACATCGAAAAAAAACTCATGGAAATCCATCAATAAAAGGAGTGATTGTAAAAATTACGCTGCTTACGCCGGTTCTCCACCACCGGTTTCCCGCCTACGTTTGTCTGAACAAAGGTTAATCAGTTAAAACCCGGTCAGAAATCTAAAATATTCAAGGAGGCAATAACACAGTGAGCCATTTTTTAGGAATCGATTTAGGCACCCAAAGCGTAAAAGTTATCGCTTACAACGAAAAGGGTGAACTCAAGGCTCTGAGTACACGTGAGTACCCCATTATCAGTAAACAACCTGGTTTTGCAGAACAGGAACCAGAAACCTGGTGGGAAAAAACAACTGAGGCAATCAGAGAAGTTCTGCTGCATTTGCCCTCCCGGGAAATAAAGGGTATTGGGTTTTCAGGGCAAATGCATGGAGCTGTTTTTCTGGACGAAAACCTCAAACCGATTTATCCAGCAATAATCTGGGCAGACCAAAGGAGTAAAAAACAAGTCGCTCTTATCCGTGAAACTCTGAAAAAGGATTTAGCTGAAATCTCTGGAAGCACGATAGCAACTGGATTTATGGCTGCATCGGTACTCTGGCTTAAAGAAAACCTGCCTCAAATTTACGATAAAATACGATGGATCATTCTGCCCAAAGACTACTTGAAAGTCAAAATGGGACTGCCCCCTTCCACTGATGTAGCTGATGCTTCGGCTACTCTCCTTTTCAACATAAAAAGGAGAAAATGGTCAGAAAAAATACTCGATGTCCTGGATATCAATCCCGACCTGCTTCCTCCCGTATACAATTCTTCAGAAGTTATTGGAGAAATGGCCCACACTGTTAAAGAAAACCTGGGGCTCAAAGGAGAAGGCATTCTGGTTGCAGGTGCAGGAGATCAACACTGTGCAGCACTGGGAAACGGCATAATCCATGAAAGGGAAACATTGCTTACCATTGGAACTGGTGGGCAGATTTTTACTCCCCTTACACGCCCTCGTATCGACCCAAAACTGCGAATCCATACTTTTTGCCATGCTGTACCAGGATACTGGCATCTTTTAGGAGCCACCCTTTGTGCTGGCCTCTCTTTAAGCTGGTTTAAAAAATCTCTGCTTGATTCTCCTTCTTTTTCCTTTGACTTTAAAGAAATGGATGAAGAAGCAAGAAAAATTCCACCAGGATGCAATGAACTGCTCTTCCTACCTTATTTATTAGGAGAAAGAACACCCTACATGGACCCCTCTGCTCGAGGAGCATTTGTTAATCTCCACCTCACTCACCAGAGAGCTCACTTCACAAGGGCCATTATGGAGGGAGTAGCGCTAAGCCTCAAAAATGCCTGGGAAGTTTTTGAAGAACTGGGGGTAGAAAGCGAGCGTTTTGTATTTTCGGGCGGCGGTTCGAAAAGCTCTCTATGGAGAAAAATACTTGCTTCGGTATTCCGAGAACCCTTATTCACAACCACTACCCGTGAAGAAGCAGCAACCGGTGCCTGCATACTGGCAATGGTGGGCACCGGTTGCTTTTCAAACTTTGAAGAAGCAGTCAATGCAATGATTACATATCACACTCCGACCCTTCCAGAACCAGAATGGTCGGAAAAATACGGCTTGCTTTTTGAAAAATTCAAAAGACTTTATGACTCTCTAAAAGAACACTTTCCCAAAGAATCAGGATAGGTTTTTCAAAAGACCAATGCGGTACTTCTCGGCATCCAGTTCCCTTATGGAGCGGCATTCTCTCTCAGTAAGGATACGAGGCGAACCCACAATACTGGCTATGAAATAAACCCGAGCTGCTTCTTCAACTACGACACTTCGATAAAAGGCCTCTTTAAGGGTACTCCCCACGGTTAAAAGACCGTGGTTAACCATGCAAACCGCTGAAGAAGAAGATAATGCTCCAAGTACTGCTTCAGCAAGCTCCTGAGTGCAGGGAGTACAATAATCTATCATCGCCACCTTTCCCACATAGGCAACAAAATCAGGGAACATGGGGGGAATCGTTTTGCCTGCAGAAACAACCCCTATTGTATAGGTAGGATGAGTGTGGACCACCGCTCCAACGTCTTTTCTCTCGCGATAGCAAAACCAGTGCATCAGGATTTCCGACGAGGGCTTGCCTCCTCCAACAACTTCACCATTATCAAGGTTGACTTTAACAAAATCCTCTGGCTTCAACTCATCAAAAGCAAGACCACTCGGTGAAATCAGCATAAAATTGCCAAAACGAGCACTGATATTACCACCTGAAGCAACCACAAGGCCCAGGTCTACCAGCTTATTACCATAAAAAACCAGATCTTCTCGCAATTTATCTTCCTGCAACTCAAACACTCCTTCTTTTAGGCTAAGTCCATTATAGCTCATCTTATTTTTTCTGGGCATTCCTGTATTCTCGCGATATTCTCTCAATCTCAGAAAACTGCTGTTCGCTGATAGTAATGTGAAATACCTGGGCAATAACCTGCGTCCAGCCGTGAATAAAATAAATCCAGCCGTCCTCAACGTGGAGGTTCTTTGCATCCTTTTGCCGTAAAGCCTGATGCATAAAAAGAAGATCTCCACGATAGTTCAGTTCCCACACCAAACTATGGGGTGGAAACTGAGCGGCATCAGTCAAGGGGGAACCAGGACGGTCTTTGCCAAGTCCGGTAGCATTGACGATCAGGGAGTAAGGTTTTACCCGAGCAAGTATTTGGTCGTTAATGGAGGGTTCTGGAGAATGGATGTATTCAGCATTGATATCCGGGTTTATTTTCTGCATTATTTCTTGCATTGCATAAAGACGAGGTGTACTGCGATTAGAAACGTAGAGTTTAGAAGGCATGTTGTCTTTCTTCTGGGGATCAAAAAGATAGGCTGCTATCGCCCGGGCACTGCCTCCTGCTCCCATAATGAAAACCTCTCCACCATGTTCCCTCCAGAAACCAGGTGGAATAAAAGCCTCCATAGCCAAACCACTCGAAATAGGGTCCTTGGCATGTCCTTCCAGTTTCCCTTGATTTTTAGAGATGGACGATAATTCGCCAAAGAGCTGAGCATAGGGGTCAAGATAATCAAAAAGGTCTTTAGCGGCCTCGTAAAGATCTATCTTATGAGTGGTAACCAAAGCGCCAAGTGATAAGGGGTCTTCTTTGATAAACTGGACCACTTCTCGATAAACTCCTTTCGGCGCATGAATTTCAATATCGATGCCCTTCAACACCGCATCTTTAATATCCAGAATTTTAGCCCATAAAGGAAAGAGCTTCATAATTGAAGATTGAGACGTGGTTACTCCTATGAAGTACATAGTTGGTCGAGTAGCCTTTTCGGGAAGAGTGATCAATCAAAACACCCCCTGAACTCAAGCCTTTTTCCAGTTAGGATTATTTTCTACAACCACTTCTCCATTTCTTTCCAGAACCACCTTTGGAAAACCGGTTTTGTCAATGGTAGCATAGTCGTGTCCGGCATCAGCGAAAAATATGCAGTAAAAAATAAGAGGTTCACCACCCACGTTGACTGAGCGATGTGACCAGGAAGGAGGAATATAAGAAGCAGACCCTGGAAACATTTCCAAAACTTCACATTCCTCTCCATCAGGAGATGCCATAATAAGCCGACCCTGACCCTTTAGTGTGAAGTATATTTCAGCAGTTTCCAGTTTTTCATGCAAATGCCCCTTGGTAAAGAAGAATTCATTACCAACCTTGCCTGGATAAATTATGGTGGTGCAATGAGCAAGGTGTCCCGGCTCTTCTGGCACTTCTGCATAGATGACCTCGTACACTAAAGGATTTTCCTTAGCGAGCACCGCTTTAACCTTCTCTTTATCCAGAAAAAAATGTTGAATGTCACTCAGGTAACGTGTTATCTTTTTTCCAGGAGTCAGGTTTCCAGTCTCAAAGTCAACTACGACGTTAAAAGGTCTGAAAAGCTTCATAAATGAATCAACTCCTTTTCTATCGATTTAGGGTACTATAACCACTTTTAAGGCTCCTTGTGTTTCCATCAAAGAAAGACCTTGCTCGATATCTTCAAGCGGCAAAACATGGGTCACCAGGTAAGAAAGGTCGAGCTGCCCCTCCAGAAGAAGGTCCAGAGCAATCCTGAAATAAAAGTTGTTAGAGCGAGTGGTACCAGTAACCACCAGCTCTTTATAATGAATCAAATTAGTAGCAATGGGCACTTCTCTGACCTGGGGAGGCAAGCCTCCGAAAAAGTTGATGCGACCAAACAGCGAGGCTACTTCTATGGCCTCCATCTGAGCCCGAGGTGCTGGAGCAGCGACAACTACAACATCAGGACTATCTACTTTTCCCTTTACCCCTTCCTCAGCAAGAATACCCACCGCACCATGCTCCTCGGCAATTTTGAGTCTCTCCTCACTCAAATCTACCATCCATACTTTCTTGGCCCCACTTAATTTGCTTAACTCAAGGAACATCAAACCTATAGCTCCAGCCCCGTAAATCAAAACCTTATCTCGAAAACTTACTCGAAGCGGCAAAAATCCATGTACCACGCAGGCCAGAGCTTCCACAAAAGAGAGTTTGACCGGGTCAGCCCCTTCGGGAAGCGGAAAAACGTTACCCTGCCTCACCGCATTTTCTGGAACCAAAAGATACTCAGCAAACCCTCCATCAAAAGTTATTCCCAGAGCTTTGCTTTCCGGACAGTGGTGAGTAAGTCCCTGCGCACACATAACACATTTTCCACATCCAAAATTAGGAGCCACCGCAACCAGCATACCCTCTTTAAGACCAACAACGCCTTCACCCAGCTCAACAACTTCACCTACCACTTCATGTCCCAGAATGCGCTTTTCATCCTGGGCAATCACGCTGTGCCCACGACGCGCAATGCGTAAATCAGTACCACACAAAGCCGCAGCTTTGACCTTTACCAGAACCTCGCCTTTCGCAGGACGAGGGCTCTCAACTTCGTTTACTTCAACGTGAGGGGGATAAGAAAAAACAGCCGCTTTCAAGGCAACTCCGCTCCTTTGCTTTCAAATGAAAAATTCCTTAAACTTCTCAAAAACACCGTTCATGGTTTCCAAGGTTTCCAGGTAGTAAGGCAAATACTTTTTATAAATTCTGTGTAATTTTTCATCTGGATGAAACACGTTGACTACCCTAACTGAAGCCTTTGCCTTTGCAGGTAAATCTGCAAAAACGCCCACCCCAAAGGCCGCACACAGCGCAGCCCCCCATATAGCGAACTCTCCTCTATCCAGTGTAAGATAAGGAATACCCAGAATGCTGGCTTTGATTCTGTTCCAGAAAGCCGATTTAGCACCTCCACCTATCACTCTGACTTCATTAAAAACCAAATCGGGAATGAGTTCCCGAATAACCTTGAGGTAAAAAGCATACTCAAAAGCAATACCTTCCAAAATCGCTCTGAAAAGGTGTTCCCTTTTATGCTCCCAGCTGAAACCTGCAAAAACTCCCCTCAAATAAGGCTGGGTAGGACAATTACGACCCCGCAAATGAGGTATGAAAACGACCCCCGAGGGATGGGTAGCGACCTTTTCCACCTTTTCAGTAATCAGAGAAAAGGCATTGTCATGCCTGGAAAACTCGCGGAAAAGCTCCTCCCTGGCCCATTCAAGGTCCATACCGCCACCATTTATGTAAGCCATTGGATAGTAATATCCATCCAGCACTGAACGAGGAAAAAGGAGTGTCTTGTAACGAACATCCGGGAAATAGCCATCTACAAAAAGACTGAAGCAAGAAGCAGTACCCGCTACGTCAAAGGCTGTACCAACTTCAACGACTCCAGCACCCAGGCTGTTGGCAGCCTGGTCGCCACAACCGGCAACAACAGGAACCCCTGAAGGTAAACCCATTTGCTGAGCCCATTCTTTTTGAAGCTTACCAACCACATCCCAAGGATTAACAATACGGGGCATCTTCGCTTTCTCAACCTCGAAAATTCCCAATAATTCATCATCCCAGACCTTCTTCTCAAGGTCACAGAAACAAGAAAAGTGGAGGTAAGTGTAATCCATAAAGGTTTCTTCACCAGACAAGCCACAGAGCTTCTGGGCGACCCAGCAAGCGGGAACGGTAAACTTGCAAATCTTTTTATATACTTCCGGTTGTTCGTATTTCCACCAGAGAATCTTGGGTCCATGATTAATGCTGGGGCTCATGCCAGAGCGTTTAATAATCAACTCTTCGGCCTCTTCCTTCATTTTCTGTGCATAAGGAGCGGCACGAAAGTCCAGCCAGGAATCATAAGGAGTAACCGCCTCACCATCCTTCCCTACCCCCATGATGCCAGCCATTTGACCGTCAAGAGCAAGAGCTGCTACGTCTTCAGGTTTAACTCCGCTTTTTGCTACAACCTCTCTTACTGTATCCAACACAGACTGAAGCATCTCTTCTGACTTCTGAATAACACTTCCATTTTCGCCATAAATAATATTGGAGGGAACTCGAGCCACCGCAAGAAGTTTGCCTTCTTCATCAAAAATACCCGTTTTGGTTGCTGTGGTTCCCAGATCAACTCCTATAAAAAAGGGCATGCTTACCACTCCCCAGAAAAGTTAATCGGCCTGCCTTCCTCAAGCGAAAGGTGTGCTGTTTCCACCACCTTGACTACTCTCCAGCCGTCAAGCGCAGAAGGAGAAGGCTCTTTATCCTCTAAAATACAGCGAATAAACGCCTTCATCTCTTCAAGGTAACCATCTTTGAAACGAAGTGACCAGCTCGAGTGATTATCACATACGGCTTTCTTATCAAGGTTATAAAGAACCGGTCCTCTGCCTTCAGTGGTTCCAATGCGGATCATACCTTCAGTACCCAAAATTTCCATTCGGGCATCATAGGCATAACCCACCGGACATCCCCCGTCAATAATCCCTAAAGGACCTTCCTCAAAAACCATGGTTACTGCATAATGGTCGTAGAAATCAGGAAAGTTTTTCCTTGCCTCAGGAAGTTTAAAATTATTGGCCTCCATAAAAATTCGTTGAGGTTTTTTGCCAGCAAACCACAAAACAGCGTCTACATCGTGAGAAGAAACCTCGGCAAGCATACCACCACTTTTGGAACGGTCAAAAATCCAGGCTGGCGGCAAACCAGGACCCCGACCAGTGGATTTAATCATAACCAGTTCTCCAATAAGACCATCACGTACCATCTCAAAAGCCTGGCGGATTTCTGGATCATAACGGCGCATAAAACCTATCTGGAATTTAATACCTGCATTCTCAACTATCTCCCTTATTTTCGACGCTTCATCGAGATTCTGTGCAAGCGGCTTTTCACAAAAAACGTGTTTTTTCAAAGCAGCAGCCTTTTCAATAATCTCGCGGTGGGTGAAAGTCAAAGAGCCAATGCACACTGCATCAACCTCTTCCTGCTCAAGCGCTTCTTCAACATTTTTATAGAAAGAAGGGACACCCAGCTCCTGCGCTCTCTCCTTCGCTCTTTCCAAGTCAACATCTACCACCGCTTTAAGTTCCGCCTCAGGAATGTAATACCTGAGGTTGCGAGCATGTACCATCCCCGCTCTTCCAGCTCCGACCAGAATAAAACGAACCTTTTCCACTGCAGAATCCTCCCTTTAAGTAAGCTATTTGACCACCATTACTTTATTGCTAACCAGGGCAAAGACCTAAGATGAGCTCTATCTTCTAAACCAAGCGCAAGTAAATAATAAGAAAAGCCAGGTCTTTACCTGAAAACTCTTACCCTAACTCTTCCCTTATCGCCACGGAAACGAGAAATAAAAAAGTCCATGGGTTTTTCCTTTTCGCTATAGGTAACGTTTTCCATAAGGAACATGGGAGCTCCAACGTCTATTTGCAAAAGGCGTGCATCAAGCTCATCTGCAAGAGTGGGTTCAAGAGCTATTTCAGCCCATTTAGGCACCAGGTTATATTTTTCGGCAAGAAGTTGATAAAGAGAGCGGTCGGTGAGGTCCTCTTCGAGCAAACTTGGGCAAAGTGCGTAGGGAATGTGATTGCGAACCCAGACTACAGGCTCTCCTTCAATAGAGCGAAGCCTCTCAATATAGATAAAATCTTCGCCTTCCTTGATTTGCAAAAGCTGAGCCAATTTTTTCGAGGCTTTGCGTACCTCTTTTTTAAGAACCTGAGTTTTGAGAACATAACCTTTCTCTTCCATTTCCTCGTAAAAGGTGGTGAAGTGTTGTATGAAACTATAGTCAATTTTGGGACGGGCAACAAAGGTGCCTCTTCCTTTTTCCCGGGTCAGATATCCTTCATACACCAGTTCTTTTAAGGCCTGCCTCACCGTAGGACGACTAATGCCGTACTTTTCTGAAAGTTCTCGTTCCGAGGGCAGAAGATCTCCCGGTGCAAGCACTCCTTCTTCAATTTGCTGTCTTATATACTCCTTTAGCTGATAATAAAGTGGAATGGGAACTTTTCGATTTAAATCCATCTCTTTTTTGTCCATGAATACCATCACCTGACATTCTGTTATATTTACCACTTTCAGGTTATCCTACAACAAGACCAAAAACCATGTCAATTTTGTACAAAACAATGCAGGACTTTATTTACCTTATCAAACGTCTCCTCCACTGATCAAAGACCACTATAGCGACGATAAGGAGACCATTAACAACTCTTTGCCAGAAAGGTTCCACGTTAAGGAGGTTTAAACCGTTGGCCAGAACACCCATCAAGATGGCACCGATAAGGGTTCCTACAACAGAGCCTCGACCGCCAAACAAATTGGTTCCTCCGATAACCACTGCTGCAATGGTCTGGAGTTCCAAGCCTTCCGCCATTAAAGCATTAGCTGAATTCATCCTTCCAACCAGCACTAACCCACCAAGCCCACAGTAAAGTCCTGAAAGACCATACACCATAATTTTCACTCTGTCCACATCGATACCCGAAGCCCTTGCCGCCTCCCGATTGCCACCAACTGCATATATGGATCTTCCCAAGGTGGTTCTTGAGAGAATAAACCAGGTTAATAGAACAATCAGCAAAGCTACAATAATAGGAACTGGTATGTTGCCAATATGTCCACTACCCAACCAGATAAGGGCTGGAGGAAGATAACCCGCTAATTCTGTAGCCGTAAAATGCGAAGGCACAGGCAAACCACCTGTTATAAGAAGAGCCACACCCCTCACTGCTCCCAGCATGCCCAGGGTAGCGATAAAGTCCGGTATCCTGCCCTTAGCTATAATGGATCCATTAGCTAAACCAACCATCCAGGCTACAAAGATTCCCAATAAAGCACCGCTAAGAAAAGGCCAACCCCAATAACTCATGGCCACAGCAGCAAGACAACCACCAAGGGCAAGAAGGGAACCCACTGACAAATCTATGCCCGAAGTAATGATTACCATTGTCTGGGCTGAAGCAACAATGATAACCACCGAAACCTGCCTTAAAATATTAAGCCAGTTGCTCAGGGTAAAAAAGTACTCCGACATTACCGCGAAAGCTATGCTTAAAGCCACCAAACCAACCAGAGAGCCACCCTTCAACAGGAGGTTAATCAGATTTCTGGTCAAAGAAGCTTCTTCCAGCTCAGCGATATCCCGAACACGATTGGCAGACAATTCCCGCACCTCCAGTCTAAAAACCTTAATTCACACCACTTGCAAAAGCCAGGAGCGTGGTTTTATCCAAGCCCTCAATTTCATCAAAAACTTTGACAATCCTACCATCTCTCATAACTGCTATTCTATCTGCAACCTCTAATGCCTCTACTGGTTCTGAAGTAATGTACAAAACCGTGAAGCCTTCACTAACCAGCCTTCTAACCATCGAACGTATTTCAAATTTCGCACCTACGTCTATACCTCGAGTGGGTTCATCCATAATCAGAACCTTAGGTTTTCGAGCCAGCCAGCGTGCCAAAAGGACTTTTTGCTGGTTACCACCGCTCAAATACAAAACTTCTCGAGTTAGATCCGGAGTTTTAATCTGCAAAGTATTCACATATTCTTCGGCTATTTCCCGTTCCGTTCTTAAATCTAAAATGCCCCTTCGCGAAAGCAGTGAGAGAATAGCTAAAGTAATATTGGCAAAAACCGGCAATTCATAAACCAATGCAAAACGGCGATCTTCCGGCAAATATCCAAAACCAAGCTTTATCGCTTCTTTAGGACTACGAGGGCGCACCTCCTGCCCATCCAGAAAAATTTTGCCCTCCGTTTTACTCAAACCAAAAAGGCCTCGAGCAAGGGTACTCCTCCCAGAGCCAATAAGGCCAAATATAACAAACACTTCTCCCTGGCGAATTCCAAGATTTACCCCTTTTACAAAAGTATCTGAAGAGAAATTTTCGAGCCTCAAAATTACATTTTCCTCTTCGGGTTTTGCCTTATGAGCGCTCTCAAGTACATCTACTTTCTTACCTGTAAGATAGTAAAACAGAGACCTTTCATCGAGCTCCCTGGCATTGGCGGTTATCACCTTTTGGCCATCTCTCAAAACGGTTATTCTGTCTGCTATACGCAAAGCTTCGCCAAGTTTATGGGAAATGAAAACGATGCCAATTCCCGTTTTTTTAATCTCCTGAATTAAAGCAAAAAGGCGCTGGACTTCCTCATCACTCAAAGCAGAAGTCGGCTCGTCAAGAAGAAGTATTCTCAAATTGGGCCTACTAACAGCTTTTAAAATTTCAATTATTTGCTGTTCGGCAACGCTAAGTTTCTCGACCAGAGTATCAGGGTCCTCTTTGACTCCAAAGCGAGCCATTAAATCTCTGGCCTCGCTGAAAATGCGTTCCCAATCCACTTGTACTCCTTTACGGGGCCATCTCCCCAAAAAAATATTTTCTCCAATGCTCAAATAGGGAACAAGAGAGAGTTCTTGCTGAACAAGAGCAACACCTGCTTCCAAGGCCTCCCGGGGAGAATGAAAATGGACTTCATTACCATCTATCAATATCCGGCCACTGTCACTGGGAACCAAACCACTAATAATCTTCATCAGGGTACTTTTACCAGCTCCGTTTTCTCCTAAAAGAGCGTGGACCTCACCAGGTAAAACATCCATACTAACCTGTTTTAATGCCTGTACACCTGGAAAGTGTTTACTAACTTCTCGCACTTCCAAAACAGGTTGCACAATTACCATACTGTGTATCCTCCGTCAACGCTTAGCACAGCACCCGTGGCATACCCCATCTTCGGAGACGCCAAAAACAATATGGCAGTCGCAATTTCTGTCGGGTCTCCAAGTCTGTTTAAGGGTCTGCTTTCTTCAAGTTTTTTCCTTACTGCCACGGGGTCTTGCTCTTTACTCAAGGCATTCTCAACAAGCGGAGTGTAGGTAGTACCAGGACAAACACAGTTCACTCTAACCCCGTACGGCGCAAGATCCACAGCACAAGATTTGGTAATGGAAATTACTGCAGCTTTAGTGAGATTATAAAGCATCTGGTTAGCTATGGCTACCAACCCAGCCTCAGAAGCTACATTAACAATAACTCCATTTTTGTGCTTAACCATTTCTTCAGCCGCTCTCTTAGAACAGAGTAAAACTCCTTTCACGTTGACACTCATTATCTTCTGGTAGGTTTCTTCTTCAAAAGAAAGAATGTCCCCCTTGGCATAAATACCGGCATTATTGACCAGAATATCAACCTTGCCAAAATGACTCACTACTTCATTAAACAGATTGTTTACACTTTCCAGCGAAGAAACATCGGTTTCAACGAAAAGAGCGTCTCCGTTCTTTTCTCGAATTTCTTTTACAACCCTCTCACCCCTCACGGGATCCACGTCTGCTACGATTACCTTAGCTCCTTCTTCCGAAAATTTACGTGCTGTCTCAGCACCAATTCCTGCACCAGCGCCTGTGACAACAACCACTTTACCTACAAATCCCAACTCCATCTTTATCCCTCCTGCAAAAAGCAGGGGAACAGGTACCTGTTCCCCTGCTTTTTAAAGCTTTGTCCTTTATTTCTCGAGATAGGCTTTCTTTATAGCTTCCCAGTCAATGGGTTCAAGCTTGGGATTTGGATAGAACATGTCGGCATTGCCTTGCCATTCAGTACGAGGTCTAATGTCTACAAACTGGGGAACCTGGTCTTTAAGTCCCAAGGCAAGCATCACTGCATATTTTGTACCATACCAACCCCATTCTGGAAAGCCGTGCCAGGTCTCAGCTATAAGCCTTCCTTCTCTTATCCTCTGCACCGACTCCGGAGTACCGTCATTGGTGAAAACTTTTACCTCGGTTCTTTCCATTCTCTCACAAGTAAGCATCGCACCAAGTCCCATTTCGTTAGAAGCAGCCCATATGAAATCCAGAGTCCCCTTGGGATTTGCAGAAAGTATATCTTCGGTCACTTTGATTGCCTTTTCGCGGTTCCAATCAGCAGGCAAGGTGGTTACTATTTCAATACCTGGAAACTGATCTACAACTGCGTGAAAACCTCTTAATCTTGCTGTAGAAAAGAATCCTCCAGCAATTCCTTCGATAATCGCACCTCGTGCTTTTATCTTATCCTTAAGATTTTCAATGACTTCGGGCGTATAAAGGTTCTCCCAGAAAGCAAGGTCCAGGAAAGTTTCTGGGGAAACTTCTACTTTTTCTCCTTCACCAAGCACACCAGGACCACCAAAATAGTCTATTACCGCGTAAGCAGATATAGTTCCAGCAACCGTGTTGTCAAAACCAATGTAGCAATCTACATCCACACCTTCAATCGGTTCCAGCAAATTAACCACTATAACTGGTATCCCTGCTTCTTTCGCTTCACGAAGAGCAGGTTTAACCACTTCTACCTCAATAGGCGAAATAGCAATCACATCCACTCTTCTTTGGATAAAATCTTCCAAAATAGCAATCTGGTCTGCAAAAGCGGTATGAGCAGCAGGAGCACGAGTTATTACTTCCACCTCGATACCATGTTTTTTGGCGTCCTCAGCAGCCATGTTGAAAAAGTCAGTAGCTGTCTTAAAAACTCCAGTAATATCCGGTGGCGTCCATCCTATGGTAATTTTGGGAATTTCCTGAGCAAAAGAGAGAGATAACCCACCTAACACCACAACCAACACACAGAGAAGTACCAACCCCTTCCTCACGCTCTCCAACCTCCTTTGGAAGCAATTTTTAACAATACCTGCCAAAATACTGACTTTGTGACCAATCGCTTTAATCCGCTCCAAGCTGTTTACTAATCACCCCCTCTCAAATGGAAAATCCATATTCAGGAATTTTGCCTTCAAAAACCAGTAATTCCTAACCTCACTTGCCCCATTTAAGAGTGTAATCTATTTACATGAATAAGTAAAGATGTATTAACCACGTGTAGATAAAAATACCATAAAACCAGCCTTGATGACAATATCATTCACGAAAATTGACCGATTAAAACTTGGAGGAAACTCTAAAACCGGGAAAAAGCCCAAACGTCGTCCGTTGTCAGGCCAGAACAATCTTATACGCTCAAAAATTACCAAAAGCGCAAAACAAAAAACAAATTACAAAACTCTAACTAAAAATCATGGTTCATCTTTTTGCCTAAACAAAACTTTCCGTTTTACCTCAACAACTCCTCATCGCTTGCCTGAAGGACTTCCTTTTCTCGCTCATAAAAATAAGTCGCAGTTTGTCTGACCAGCTCATCCAGCATTTTTGGATCGTGTTTACCCCACATTGCAGGATAAGGGTCTGCCCCAGGACCAAGAGGTTCCGCAGTAACAAAACAGTCAGGACGATTATAACCAATCACATAAAGAGCCATGATCACCAAATCGATATCCATAAAGCCTTTACCAAGAGCCCTGCGGTTGGAATCCGCAAGATGCAGGTTAGTTAGATACTTGCCATATTCAATCAGGGTAGTGGAAATGTGTTCCTCTTCCACCCACATATGGTAAAGATCTCCTCCGATATGCTGAACACCAGGATGGTTTACATAGTTAATAAGCTCTAAAGCCTCACGAAAGGTGTGGCAAAAGCTAACTTCTGCCGAGCGTACCGGCTCAATAGCTGCTCGAACACCATTTTGTAAGAAATAATCACCCAAGATTCGCAGGGCATCACCTGCACGATAGAATTCGCTATCATCGTATTTTTGAGGACGCCCTACTGCAGCAGGGGAGAAAAGCACATACGTCCCACCAAGTTCAGCGCACATATCGATCTGCCTGCGGAAATAGTCGATAGAGCGCTGTATCACATGGGGTTTATTACTGGACAGCTCACTGTCCGCATTGACCATACCACATACTCCAGATACCTTTATTCCGTAATCGTCAAGGATCTTTTTAACTTCCTGAGTTTTGTAGCCCAAATCTGGACCATAACGATTACCATGCAGTTCGATATAGCGAACCCCAAACTTACTCAAGCGAGCACAGGAAACTTCCAAAGGCTCCAAACCAAAACCCCAGTTACTCCAGGAAAGACGTATCTTCTCTCCCCCCTCAATTCTCTCCTTAAAGTCCGGTTTTTTTCTAACTTCAATGAATTGCCTGATAACCAGATCATCTTTTAATTGAAAATTTTGTTTCTTCAAAGAGATCACCCCTTAATTCAACTTTATTCACAAACCCACGATACTACTCCCGCGAACTCACGGAAAGCTCTTGATAGTGGACTCAATTACTTGATGGCCCCCATGGTTAATCCTTTCACCAAGTTTTTCTGGACAAGAGCCGTAAAAACTACCATGGGCACCATTGCCAGCACCCCGGCTGCTGCCATGTGGCTCCACATAATTCCCGTCTCCCTTATAAAACCAGTAAGGGCGACAGGAACCGTTTGAGCGCGAGAACCAGTCAAAATAAGAGCAAAAAGAAACTCATTCCAGGAAAAAATAAAGGTGAAAATCCCTGTAGCAGCTATACCAGGCGCTATTAACGGAATAGAAATTTTCCAGAAAGCAGCAAATGGAGAACAGCCATCAACCATAGCACTTTCTTCTATCTCACGAGGTATTTCTTGAAAAAACCCCCGCAATAGCCATACTGAAAAGGGAATGTTAAAAGTACAATAAGCAAGGATCAAGGCCAAATAAGTATCAAGAAGATGTAAAGTCCTCATTATAATAAAAATAGGAATCGCAGCTGCAACAGGAGGTGTCATTCTAATAGACAAAATCCAGAAAGAAAGATCCTTCGACCTCTTAAAGCGGAAACGAGCTAAACCATAAGCTGCCAAAGAACCTACTGAAAGCGCTATAAATGTGCTGACCAAAGCAACTATCAAACTATTAAATAAATAATGACCAAAGGGGATGAGCCTAAAAATTTCTCTATAATTCGAAGCTACCGGACGGAAAATCCAAACCGGAGGGTATTTCAAAGCATCGACATTGGTTTTAATCGAAGTCAAAAAAAGCATGAACGGAGGAAAAAGCACAACCAAAAACACAATTCCTATACCTACCCAAACCAAGACATCAAGAACCCTCTTTCGGCCTGCTATCATCTTTCTTCTCCTTCCCTGATGAATCTTAAAAGCAACTGAGTAATAGCAATAACAATAATCAGAAGAACGTAGGAATACGCAGAAGCTCGACCAATGTGGAAAAATTTGAACCCATATCTATAAGTGTAATAGCTCAATACCTCTGTACTCATTCCAGGTCCTCCTTTGGTCAGGACGAAAATCAAATCAAAGGTCTTAAAAGCGTCCATTGTTCTAAGCAACACGGCAACAATCAGGGTAGGAAGAAGCAGAGGAAAAGTTACATAACGGAAAATTTGAAAAGAACTTGCACCGTCAACAAGTGCAGCTTCGAAGGGATCGTGAGGTAAAGACTGTAATCCAGCAAGAAGAATAAGAGCCATAAAGGGTGTCCATTCCCAAACGTCGGCCACTATGACACTTGGCAAAGCAGTAGAAGGATCCCCTAACCAGTTAAGAGGCTGAAACCCAAACAATTCTAAAAAGTAATTCAAAGTACCCAATTCCGGATTATAAAGAAGCCTCCAAATAATCCCTACCACCACCGGAGTCATCGTGGTAGGTAATACCAAAGCAGTTCTTAATAGACCTATTTTTCGCATAGGCCTATTAAGAAGCATTGCTACAATAAGTCCCAAAATGGTTTCAAGAGCAACAACGGATATAACATAAATCAAAGTTACTTTTAGGGAAGTCCTGAAATAAGGGTCTTTTAAGAAAATATAGGCATAGTTACCCAACCCTACAAACTTCCATTTGCCACCCCTCACTATGTTCCAGTTAGTGAAACTCACTCCCAAAGAATAAACCAGCGGGAAAATTACCAATAAAAGGAGTATGATAACCGCAGGAGCTATAAAAAAGAAAGGAGCCCACTTTTTCTTTTTGAACACCAATCAACTCTCCTCTCCAGAGCCCCCGGAAAAACATTCCGGGGGCTAAGATTAGCTCTGACAATTGCTTTTTGTTATTCCAAATAGCCCCAGAGTCTTAAAATCTCCTCAAAGCGGGCATTTGCCTCATTTAAAGCAGTTTGCGGATCCTTGACCCCCGTCATAGCCTCAGAAAGTGCAACTTCTAAAGCATCAGCCAATTCTGAATAAGCAGGTATTCTCGGACGACCTTTAGCAAGAGGCAAAGACTTAAGCATTCCTTCGTATTCTACAAATTTAGCTCGAAGTTCAGGGTCATTAAGTGAAGAATAGCGTGCTCCTGGCTGAGCATAAGCCAGTTTCTTCTCCATTTCAGGTGTGGTAGCCCAAACGATGAATTCCCAGGCAGCTTCTTTGTTTTTGGAATCTTTGGGAATCATCAGACCCCATCCACCAAAAGTGGGTGTACGTTTGATACTGCCATCCGGCTGCTCCTTACCAGGAATCAAGGTAAAATTGAATTTGCCAACTATAACCGACCTGGAAGGATCTTGACACAATGGAGCCGAGTTCTGCCATTGGAGATTCATAGCCGCTTTCCCTTGAGCAAAAGCATTAGCGCATTCGTCCCAGTCATAAGTCAAAACACCAGAAGGTGCATAAGGAATCAAGCTCTTGAAGTATTCAAGAGCTGCTACTGCTTCCGGGCTGTTTATAGTAGGATTGTAATTCTCGTCATACCATTCCCCGCCAAACGACCAGAGCATGTTATCGTAAGTGCATTGAAGTTGTACTCCCCGACGCCCCATAAAAGTAAGTCCTGTCATACCCCTATCTTTGAGTTTTTCGGTCAACATTGCCGCTGTATCTCTGAATTCTTCCCAAGTGTTGGGAGGAGTAAGGCCAAACTCTTCAAAAATGTCAGTCCTATAGTGAAGGCCAAAAACTGCTTGTATAAAAGGCAAACCATAAAGTTTTCCTTCCCACATGCCCTGCTCACTCAAAACCGAGGGAATGAAATCATCAAGAGCAAGTACTTGGGGATCGGTTCTTTTAACAAAATCTTCAACCGGTATCACCAATCCCTGTCCAGCGTATTGACCAATCCAAACGCAATCAACATGCACCACATCGTATGCTCCTGTGCCCTGTGTAACAGCTACTGCCTGTTTTTCTTGAAGTGTTGGATAGGGAAGAATTTCGAGGTTAACCTTAATACCCGTCAATTGCTCAAATTCTGGAAGCAACTTTTTCAAAGCATCAGAGCGAGGTTCTGCCACCATCGATACGTTTATTGTCGTTCCCTCAAACGGTTTTTCTGTATAGGTACCAAACACATATTCCGCCGCCCAGCTCACCGCCATTACAAAACAAAGCACCACTACAGCTAATCCCACAATCCAAGCTTTGTTTTTCATCCGACTTACCTCCTTCTAAAATAATGTTTAAAAGGTTCCAAAAAATATGAAACTTTGAAATAATTTTTTTCTTTTTCACATCACCTCCAGTTTAATGTGTTTCCACTCCAGGTACTCTTCCAAACCATAGTGGCCGAGTTCAAGGCCGATGCCACTTTCTTTCCATCCCGGATAGGGTGCAAATAAGCTATCCGGATTGATATTATTAACCGCTACCGAACCCCATTCCAGGGCTTCTGCGACTTGGAAAGCCCTCCCCATATCTCTGGTATAAAGATAGGCTACCAGCCCGTAACGGACTGAATTAGCTTTTTCAACCGCTTCTTCTACGGTCTTAAAAGAATCTATCGCCACCAGAGGCCCAAACGGTTCTTCCTGCATTATTTTCATATCGGGAGAAACATTAACCAAAACAGTGGGTTCGAAGTAAAAGCCCTGCTGCAAGCGCTGCTCTGTAGGTCGTTTGCCTCCACATAATACCTGAGCTCCTTTTTTCACAGCATCTTCAACAAATTCCTCCATCCTCCTTACACCAGCTTCGTTCACCATAGGACCAAGATCGGGAGGTGGCTCATCAAACGCCCCTCCAAGGCGCAGTTTTTGAGTTTGCTCGACAAAACTTTTTATAAAAGCGTCTTTTATGCTTTCCTCAACAAAAATGCGATTTACTGAGTTACAGATCTGGCCAGCATTCCGAAAAGCCCTCTTCACCCCATCTTTCACCGCTTTATCAAAATCTGCATCAGCAAACACAATGAAAGGCGAATGACCACCGAGCTCAAGAATTAAGCGCTTTACATTTCGAGCGGAAGCCTCTATAAATTTTTTGCCAGTATCAGTAGAACCAGTAAGTGCTATCAGCCGAACCCTGGGGTTAACGAAAACCTCTTCGCTGATAACTTCATTATCGCCGTTTATAACGTGCAAAACATTTTCGGGCAACCCGGAATCTACACAAGCACGTATAAACTCTATTGTAGAAAGCGGAGTTTCTCGAGAAGGCTTAACAACCACCGTGCAACCTGCCGCAAGTGCCGGAGCAACTTTCCAGGAAATAAGGCTAACCGGATAATTCCAGGCAGCAACCGCGAAAACTACACCCACAGGTTGACGAATAGCAATGCTACGCAAATTCAAAGCATTAGGGGGAGGTACTTCTCCCAAAATGTTGACCGCAAGATACCCATAATATTCGAGGCAATCCGCAGCACCAAGCACTTCTTTGCGAGCATCCACAAAACTTTTCCCCTGTTCCTGAGCAAGAAGCTTTCCTATTTCTTCCGAACGCTCCCTAACTTTAACTGCACATTTGAGAAGCGCCCTACTTCGCTCAAGGGCCGGAGTACGCGACCACTCTTTAAATCCTTGATGAGCTCTTTCAATAGCTTCAGCAACCTGCCCTCTACCAAGCTTAGAAACAGTAGCAAAAACCTTTCCACAGGAAGGATCGATAACATTTATTACTCCCTCGCTACCCTTTACCCACTCCCCACTAACCAAAGAATGATATTCCAGCATTAAGAAACCTCCTCTCCAAATCTCTCGAAAACAGGTTGTAATAAATCGTGCATCTCCTTAAAGCGTTTATAGGTCTTCTCATATTCTCCTGTGTCTGAAGGATGAAATCGTTTTTTCTCTTTAACCCAAGTTCGGGCAACTTCCTGGGGGGCAATTCCTGAAAAACCGGAGAAAGCTAGAATACCAGCTCCCAGGATACCACCTTCACTTTCTACCAGAGTAAAAACTTCCTTTTGATAAATATCAGCTTTAATCTGACTCCACAAATCGCTTCTGGCTCCACCACCGATGCAGGACATTTCCTTTATTTCACCTGGAAAAAGACGCTCAATCTCATCAAGGCTCATCTTTAAGTCAAAACAAACTCCTTCCAGAACAGCCCTCGCAAAATGAGCACGACGATGATGAGGTAAAATACCCAGAAAAACACCTCTTGCGTTTGGAGAACCAAGTAATCGTTCACCAAGTAGATAGGGGAAAAACATTAGCCCTTCAGCCCCTGGGGGCACCTGAGCAGCTTCCTCATCGATGAGCTGGTAAGAAGCTGATCCATTGTTACTTCCTAATCTATACAGAGCATCTCTTAACCAGCGCACACTACCTCCGCCACTGTCAAGAATGCCAAAACTTATCCAGCCCGGGATAGCATGATGCAAATTCATGAGCTTTTGCGACAAAAGGGGAGAAGGTGTAAATACCGAAACATCCGAAGCTGTTCCTCCCACATCACAGGAACGACCTTCCTCAAACATTCCTCCTCCAAGAAGTAAACAGAGCATATCTCCCGCACCACAAACTACGGGCACTGAATTCTTGAGGCCAAGAAGCTCGTTAATATCCTCTTTGGTAGTACCTATCACCTTAAAAGAAGGAATGATTTGGGGAAACTTTTCCTTATCTAACCCGAAAAGCTCAAAAAGATCGTCATCCCAGGTTTTCTTCTCCCACGAAAAGAGAAAGGTCCCAGAAGCTTCCGAAAAATCAGTAGCAATCTCTCCAGTCAGCAAATAATTAAGGTAGTCTTTGGCAGTAAGAAAATAAGCTGCGTGTCTATAAACTTCAGGGAGGTTTTCTTTTATCCAGGCTACTTTGGGGCCAATCCAGTTGGGTATTATCAAATTAGCAGTCTTTTCAATCTGTTTTTCTGGACTCAGCAACGAAGCCACTCGCTTACATACACTCAAAGAGCGCTTGTCACACCAGATAGGAACCAGTTGCAGGAGTAAATTGCCATGAGAATCCACAGGGCATACAGCATGCATCTGTGCACTTACACCAATAGCAAGAACTTCAAAATCGGGAAAACGCTCCAAAAGCTCCCTCATGCAAGCTACCGAGAGTTCCCACCATTCCCGAGGACTTTGCTCAGCCCAGGACGGGCGTGGGGAAGAAAAGGAAGGATTTCTGCCTGCAAGTGCCAGGATTTTACCCTCTCTATCAATAAGAGCACTGCGCACCGTTTCGGTTCCGATGTCTACCACCAAAACTCCCTGAAGCTCAGACATTTTAACCCTCTTTTTTCACAGTAACCCAAACGTAAGAAAGAGCATGTGAGTGAGGATTTTCAGCACGGTGAAACTTTCCAAAAGGTATGTACACAACGTCTCCCGCTTTAATCTCAAATCTATCCTGGTCTATCTCCATGATTCCTTGACCAGAAAGCACAAAGTACACTTCTTCAAGTGGAGGATGTTGGTGACCCCGGGTAGAACAACCTGGGTAGACTACCGTATAACCTACCTGAATCTTTTGCGACTCGGAATCACTTTCTCGAAGCAACATCCAGGTATCTCGCACTACATTACTCCCAATTTTGCTCAGAACTTCCTCAAAAGTGTTGCTTCCTTTTTCAGGTTGAACCTCTGACAAATTTTTTTTGTAATAACTCATTTTAAAGACCTCCTGTTTTCTTTTGGCCTTCCCTCAAGAAAAACCTTATATTCATACTTGTCGGCTCTGATAACTGAGATATCCACTTCAAAAGGAATCCCATCCTCAAGGTAAACAACTCTTACCGTATGAAATAAAGGCATTTTTTCAGGAATATGCAAAAGGTCCGCCTCCAGGGGGCCACTCAGGTAAGCCTCGATAGTTTCAACCGCCCTATGCAACCTAAGGCCATACTCCTCCTCAAGCAACTGATATAAACCTTTGGTACGAAGAGCTTCTTTTTTCTTTTCTAAATCGGGAACCATGCGGGGAAGAAGATAGTTGGTAATAAAGGCAATGGGCAAGCCTCCAGCAATTCGAGTACGTTGCACCAGGTAAACAAGCTCTCCTCGCTCAAGATCCAGCGCCCCAGCTACTTTGGGAGGAGCAGGAACCAGTTCAACAGTAAGCGTACCAGTGGCAACTTCTACACCTTTAGAACGCAGGGTTTCAGTGAAGGAGCTAATGTAGTTTAGATTTTGGGCAGTCTTGGGTTCTTGAACTATGGTGCCTTTTCCCCTTTTCCTGAAAATGAAGTTATCTTTTTCTAATTCCTGAAGTGCATTGCGAATGGTGGTTCTACTCGCCTGAAAGGTCTCTGCCAGTTCTTCTTCAGAGGGCAAAAGATCACCAACTCTGTATTTGCCACTTTCAATTTCTTCACGGAGCTGATGGTAAATTTTAAGATAAAGGGGTAAATCGTTATGAGCCAAGGTGTTTTCCCCTTCTTATTAATTACTACTTTTTCAAAAACTTGTTACTACCATTAGTTTAGATGAGTCTGTAGAGGATGTCAATGCCTCCCATTTTAGATAGAATAAAAATTAAACAAAAAGCTTTCAATCTGGGTTTTTTCCGATTTTTGTAGACGATCTCACAGTTTTATCCAAATTTGTAATTACATACATCTAAAAAGGTATCTAAGATTCCTTTTCTAAAAACATGCTAAAATAAAAAAGGGGTTGAAATCTCGACAAAAGACTCCGCTAAAAGATTTCGAAACCCGAGTAAATCATTCGAATAAAGGAGGGGAACCCTTGGAAAGGCTCCGATTGCTAAAATCGAACCTGGTTACGGCCTTAATCGCCCTTGTAGTATTATTCACTACCGTGAATGCTTTTTCAGAAGAAACCGCTCCAGCAACGCTGGAAATAAAAGAACTGGTTGTCGAAGAATTAGTCATAAAAGATAGGGAAGGTAGGGCCCGGATAAGAATGGGAGTAGATTCCGCAAACTCCCCCGTTATTTTCTTCTACGACCAGACAGGAAAAAAGCAGCTTTCACTTTCTACTGGACCAGCAGAAAAAGGAATAGCGCAAATTATTCTGTATAGCGAAGAAAAACCTGTTCTGGCGCTGGAATCCAGAGAGGGCACAGGGAAACTCTCTTTAGCCGAAGTAGGGCAACCTGAAATTACTGCAACAGTTGATTCTTTCAAAATAAAGGTGCTCGAATTCAATCTACGTCAAAATTCAATAACTACCATAACCAGCAAATTAATCCAGTGGTCCCTCTATGCAACTCCTGCCGAAGATGCCGATACCGAGGGACTCGCAGTGTACGTTGAAACCAGGCCTACTCCTTCCTGGAAAGTAAACTTTGAAGAGGGAAGGCCTTCAACGAGTGCAGAGGAAATAAAAAATGTCTATCAGGAAGCAGGAGAGTACCTATACAGAGAAATTTTGCGCCCAAACTTTCCAGCCTTGAGTCCGGAAAAACTCACAATCCATTTCTCAATGTATGGCTACAAAGTAGGAACCTGGAAAAACGGGACAATAAAGCTTGTTGGAGAGGAATAACCAGGAAGCCAGAAAGTTTTACGTGAAAACCGGGTTTTTTAGCCGCTACAAAAAGTAACGTTAAAGGAAAGAACTGTGAAGCCCAGAAAGAAATTTCTGAACATACTTTGGAAATGGTCGGGGCGAGCCGATTTGAACGGCCGACCTCTTGAACCCGAGTCAAGCGCGCTAACCAGGCTGCGCTACGCCCCGACAAAACTAAATATAACACACCAAAAAACACTCTGCAACAAACACACCCAAAATAACACATTGTTTCTATAACTAAAAAGCCTCCAGGGAGGCACAACACTCACCTGGAGGCTACGAGTAAAAGCTACTTTTTATTTCTCTACTTCAATTTCCACTTTCCTTGCTTTAGGTTTGCTGGGTTCAACTTTGGGTAAGGAAATGGTCAATATTCCATCTTTGTAACTGGCCTTTACTTCATCTTGTTTCACCTTAACAGGAAGAGTAATGCTCCTTTCGAAGGTGCCACAATAGCGTTCTTTGCGGCAATAGCCAACGTCCTTTTCTTCCCACTCATCCTTAATTTCACCTTTTATCTCCAAGGTATCTTCAGTAACATTGACTTCGACATTCTTGGGATCAATACCTGGTATTTCAGCTTTAACTACGACCTCGTTCTCAGTTTCTGCCACATCTACAGCTGGAAAACCAGCACTCCAAAGAGATCTGGTTATGAATGGTGCTTCCATCAGCTCATCAAAAATTTCGTCAAGATCGCTGCGCAGATCGAAAAGATCCCAAAGCCTCCTTATTGGGCTCCAAACCCGGTCTTCTCTCCGAGCAGGAACACTTCTTCTGGCCATCACCCATCCCTCCTTTCACATTTTCTTTTCCTTAAGTTCGCCTTTATTATAATCAGTAAAGGTCAAAATGTCAATAGCTTAGTCAAAAAAGGTCAAAAAAATTTTAGGTCAAATGATTCTCCAGAACCTGTTGCATTGAAAAAGTGGGTTGCTTCAGATAATACGAAAAAGTACCAACTATAGCCTCAAGGGGTACCAGGCCTATAATCTCCGTTTCTTTGACAGAAACACCGTATTTCTGTGCTTCAAGCTGTATCATTTCAAAAACCTGATATATCGGGTTCTTGCGATAATCAAGAATATTACAGGAAACCTGTACCATACCTCTTGAGCGAAGATTTACTCCAATCGCCTTCACAAAACCCAGCCCACCCATTTCCTTTCTGATACGGCTGGCAATAGCCCTAGCCACGTTGATCTCTTTACAGTCCAGGTTAACATTGAAAGCAACCAGTGGCCCCCTCGCCCCTATTACCGTTGCCCCCATAGTAGGGTGCAACCTTGGAGACCCGATGTCAGGCAATAACCTGGGGTCTTCTTTTATAGCCTTTTCCAAGCGTTCCCATCCCCCTCTTCTCAAGAAAGAAAGATCTTTATGCCAGGGTACACGGGCTGCTTCTCCATAAAAATATACTGGTACCTCAAACCTTTCAAAAACCTTTTTACCAAGCTCCCAGGCTAAAAAACAGCACTCCTGCATCGTAGAACCCTTCCAGGGGGTAAAGGGAACAACGTCGACTGCACCAAGACGAGGATGCTCACCTCGATGCTTCTTAATGTTGATATGGCAGAAAGCTATCTCGTAAATTTTCAAAATAGCTCTTTGGAGCGCTTTTCCTTCTCCAAGAAGCGTGAAAACAGACCGGTTATGGTCAACATCAAAAGAATAATCAGCAAGCTTTATCCCTTCCACACAAGTAATATTCGAAACCATTTTCCGTACCACGTCTTCAGAGGATGTACTTACATTCACCGCACTTTGAATCACCTGTTGCAAGTTCAAATCACCTCCGCCCCAAGAGTATCATGCATTTCTTTAAGTGCGAAACGATGAGCATCCAGATCGAAGGAGGTTACTCCTTGTTCGTAAACGGTAACCTGATATCCAAGCATCCTTGCCGAAGCCACAGTATATAGAACACAAATGTTAGTGCAAACTCCTACCACTTCCAGCTCTTCAACTTTCATCTCTCTCAAAAACATATCCAAGGGAGTACCAAAAAAGGCGTTGAAACGCCTTTTGGGTATTACGTAATCGTCTTTTTGAGGTTGAAGCCCCTCCAAAACTTGGTTACCCCACTCACCTTCGATACAATGAGGTGGGAACATTTTAAACTCCACATCATCCTTGCGATGCGTATCGCATATGAAGAACAATGGGCTACCTTCGCCCCTCTTTCTCTCAACCAGCTTTTTGCAAAAGTCGATAACCCCCCTAACCTGCTCTCCTACGTAAAGCACACCCTGGGGATGCACAAAATCATTAAGCATATCAATCACCAGCAAAGCTTTCATTAAGGAAACACCCCCCTTAGCTACTCGTTGACTTTTGTCTTTCAACTTAATACAATCGAAATACCATGTGCCGAGTCTTGTATTTTCTATATTTTACACTGATATTTTTAGCGTATTTGGTTCCTTATCTTTTCCTTTCCCGCGTTCACCACATATATGGTGCCTTCGCCTTCTGGATAATTTTCGCTATTCTCTGCATAATACTGCTTAAAAGCATAACTGACCGATGGACGGATGAAAACTGAACTCCTGATTCTGGTTCTGGGTATTTACATATTTTGGGGCACGCTGATTGCCATCCTCTCCTCTCGAGGAAGAAGTAGAAGTCTCTTTGATTACTTTCTCGGTAGTCGCAAAATTTCACCACTGGTTAATACCCTTTCTTACAGTGCCACTACCTACAGTGCCTTTATGATGTTGGGTCTCGCCGGGTTAACTTATCGCGCCGGGGTAGGGGCTCTGGGTTTTGAGTTAATCTACCTCTCAGGATTAATACTTGCTGTAATATTTGGACCAAAGTTTTTAAAGTTCAGCAAGGAAAGTGGATGCATAACTCCTGCGGAGCTGCTTTCTTTAAAATATAATCATCCGCTGGTGGGAATCGTTTTTGCCTTTACTTCAATGGTATTTCTCATCCCTTACGCGGCCTCGCAATTAATGGGTATTGGGTATTTACTGGAAATGCTTTCCGGGGGCGCAATAAGTTTTGCATCTGGACTTGTCATTGCAACCTTACTTGCCTTTCTCTGGACAGAAATCGCTGGCCTTCGTTCAGTGGCCACCACGGATTCCCTTCAAGCTATGATAATGCTTTCAAGCTCGGTAATACTGGTTTTAATCGTTGTGTACAAATACCTTGGGGGCTTTGGGACAATGATGAACAAACTGGTTATTGATTATCCCCAATGGCTATCAGTGCCAGGAAACGGCTTTTTTTCTTTTCAAACCTTTCTGGGACTTTCCCTGCCCTGGTTTTTCTTTTCCATATCCAATCCCCAGGTATCACAAAGACTCTTTGTTCCTCAAGGACTGAAACAACTTCGTCAAATGATTCTTGGCTTCTCAATATACGGTTTCATCTATACGCTGATCACTATTTTGATAGGCTTTTCAGCTCGCTGTCTTTTTCCCCAGCTTGAAAATCCAGATCTGGCCACACCAGCCATCTTGTCTCGTCTTAACATCTCACCCTGGATAAGCCTTCTGGTAACCGTGGGTATATTTTCCGCGGCGATCTCAACCATTGATTCAATTTTCCTAACTCTTTCCTCAATGTTCGTCAGGGATATTTTGAAAAGGCATAACCTGCCTGAAAAAGGCCAGCTTATCATAACCAGAAGTTTTATACCCATTCTATGTCTTTTTACTTTTCTATTCGCGATACAAAGAGTTAACCTTATAGCACTGCTTTCAGTAGCTTCTTCGGCAGGGTTGATTGCTTCGGTACCCGCAACCATAGGAGCCTTTTACGGAAAGAGGAGAAGATGGCAGGCTGCTTTCTTCAGCATACTTTCTGGAGCCAGTACTTCCCTTATCCTGCAAATAACCGGCCTGAAACCCTTTGGAATGTGGCCCGGGGTATGGACACTAATAGCTTCAGCCACCGTCCTCTGGATCTTGAATACCAAAGAAGGCTAAGTATGAGGAGCATCCTTGTCTTCAATCAAAGGGACAAAAACGCAACCCCCGAAATACTCAAGCCGCAGAGTTCCATCCTTTCCCTTGGAAGCCCTGACCAGCTCCTGAGAAGCGTAGCTCTTTCCCAGAGGTAAAACTATATACCCTCCTTCACGCAGTTCTTCAACCCAAGCGGGATATATTCTGTCTGAACAGGCACTGACGATTATCTTATCATAAGGAGCAAGTTCTGGAACGCCTTTGCTCCCATCTCCGATCACAAAATGAACATTCTTATACCCGAGTCTACGAAGCACCTGTAGAGCTCGTTGGGTAAGAGCAGGTATCCTTTCCACACTAACTACCAAAGCAGCAAGTTCGGCAAGAATCGCGGTTTGATATCCAGAACCCGTGCCAATTTCCAGTACTTTATCAGATGGAGAGATTTCCAGCAATTCCACCATTAAAGCTACGATATAGGGTTGAGAAATGGTTTGCCCCTCTCCAATAGGCAAGGGGGAATCTTGATACGCTACAGATACATATTCTTCAGGGACAAAAAGATGACGAGGAACTTTCCTAAAAGCTTCCAGCACACGCTCATTCTTTATACCTCGCGCTACAAGCTGCTCGACCACCATTCGCTCACGTTGTTCAAGAGTCAGGGGAGTATCCCACGCGTTCATTAATAACGAACCCTGAAATCCCAGTAAGCCCCAGTGGGGGGTAGCCACTCTTCCCGGGCTTCCCTCACGTAAGCACTGGCTGGTCCTTTTTTCACCTCTTCAAAAAATCTTTTTACTTCCGGTTCTGCCCCTTCGGCAACGACCTCGACGCTTCCATCGGGGAGATTACGCACAAAACCCACCACGTCAAAATCACCAGCTTTTCTCAAAACAAAATACCGATAACCAACACCCTGAACCCGTCCTTTTAAAACCAGACGTCCTTGAACCGTTTTTCCCTTATTCATCTTCAATCACGCCAACCTTACTGGCAAGTTCCTCGCAAAGTCTATAGTCCGTCAAATAAGGACGCAAGGGAGTAATCGAAACCCAAGAATGATAAACAGCGAAAAAGTCCGTATTTTTTTGCAAAGTACGCTCCTTTTTATCTTCCTCAAAAACAAATTCTTTCCATCCTGGCTCAGAGGTGTTTCTTTCTTTGACCACTGTAAAGTAGAAACGATCTCCCAACTCCGTAACAGCAACACCTCTGACCGAAGACAAATCAGGAAGATCAGGAACATTAACGTTGAGCACCAAATTTCTCTCGCGCTCCAGTATCTCCGAAAAATCTTCCCAAATCTTCACCGCAAAATGCGCGGCCAGCTCATAGTTGTTCCAGGAAGAAACTGCGAGTGAAACAGCCAGAGAAGGAACACCTGAAATAGCACCTTCCAGAGCTGCTGCAACCGTACCCGAGTAAAAAACATCAAAACCAAGATTGGGCCCCCGATTAATGCCCGAAACCAAGAAATCAACACCATCGTTACAAAAAACGTTCAAACCCAGTATAACTGCATCAACAGGCGTGCCATCGATAGCGAACCCTCTAACACCAGCAATTTCAACCTCTCTGGCACGGAGAGGTTTGTGAGCAGTTATGCTATGACTGGAACAGGAACGTTCACTAAGTGGTGCTACCACTACGACCTCTGCAATTTTGGAAAAAGCCCGAATCAACGCCTCTATGCCTTCGCTCTGGTATCCATCGTCATTGGTGATTAAAATCCGTCGTCTGGACATCGGTTATCCTCCTAATCTACTTGCTATTTCCCTGGCCACCACCACTCCAGAAGCAGAAGCCTGAACCAGTCCTCTGGTTATACCAGCACCATCACCAACCAGAAAGAGGTTCTCAATATCACTTTCTAAATGCCGGTTAAGCTTCACTCGAGAAGAGTAAAACTTAACTTCTACCCCATAAAGCAAGTTATGGGGGGAATTAATGCCTGGGATGAATTTATCCATTGCGTAAATCATTTCGAGGATATCTTGAAGAAAGCGATACGGCAATACAAAGCTAAGGTCGCCGGGGCTCGCACCACGAAGTGTAGGGTTCACCATTGACTTGCGTATGCGATCTTCTGTAGAGCGTCTGCCCATCTGAAGGTCACGCAAACGCTGAATAATGACTCCGCCACTTACTATGTTAGCGAGTTGAGCAACATACCTTCCATAGGCGATGGGCTCGTGAAAAGGAGCAGTAAAATTCGTACTTACCAGAATAGCAAAATTCGTGTTTTGAGTTTTTCTGTTTTCATAGCTGTGTCCGTTCACCGTGATGATACCGTCGTTATATTCAGTAACTACTTCTCCATAAGGACACATACAAAAAGTGCGTACCTTGTCATCAAAGGTTCGTGAATAATAAACCAGCTTCAACTCATACATAATGCGAGTGTAACTTTCCATGACCGAAGCAGGCACCTCAAAGCGTACTCCCAAATCCACAGGGTTGTTTTCAAGCTTAATACCCAGCTTGATGCATTCCCTGCGCAACCAATCAGCACCCACTCTTCCTGGAGCCACTACCACAAACTGACTTTTTATTTCTTCACCGTTTTGAAGTTTAATACCTCTCACTCTGCCATTGCTGGCAAGTATCTCTTCAGCTGGCATACCACTGAGAATATCTACCTTCCCACGCAGATATTCCTGCATATTCTTCAAAATCTCTCTACAACGGTCAGTACCCAGATGCCTTACCCGAGAAGGCACCAGAATCAACTCAGCCATCTCAGCCCTGCGACGGAGTTCTTCAACCTTATCTTGGTCATCACCGTAAACCTTCGAAGTTCCGCCAAAACGTTGGTAGATTGAGTCAACATAATTGACAACTTCTCTGAAAAAAGCCGCATCAAGATAAGAATTTAGTTGCCCACCAACCTGATCTGAAAAGGTCAACTTGCCATCACTAAAAGCTCCAGCCCCACCCCACCCACACAGTAATGAACAGGGTGAACATTTCTGGCATATCCCGCTGTTTAAACGAGCAGGGCAAACCCTTTTTTCAATTTCTTTTCCCCGGTCGACAAGCAACACCTTCAGTTTGCCACGCTCGGAAAGCTCAAGCGCGGTAAATATGCCTGCAGGTCCAGCACCTACAATAACTACATCATAGCCTTTTTCCATTTTTGCCCACCCGATTTTTTGATTTCTTCTAAAATACTCAAAGCGACTTCAAGGGCATTCTTGCCCTCCTCAAGACCAACCAGAGGACGCTCTCCATTACGCACACAACGAATAAAATGCTCCAGTTCCAATCGGAGTGGTTCACCCTTCTGCATAATGGGTTTTTCAATCAGTTGAGGGAAACCCGAAGAAGCTTTTTTATAAACAGCCAGTTCCTGCTCGAGGTAATCGATGGATATGAAAGAATCAATCTGGGTTATTTCCATACGTCTGATTTTTTTACGAGTCACCCGACTAGCGGTAAGGTTAACGATACAGCCATTATCAAAAAGAATCTGGGCACTGGCAATATCTTCCTGTGAAGAGAAAACCGGATAACCAAAAGCCCTTATCTCTACCACTTTCCCACTAACAATGCTCATAACTATATCAATATCATGAATCATGAGATCCAGCACGACGCCAACATCGGTGTTGCGATTTGGATAGGGACCCATACGAGCACACTCAATAAAAATAGGTCGGGTGATAAGTTTAACAAGTTCCATAACGGCAGAGTTAAAACGTTCAATATGGCCAACCTGCAAAACCACCTTCTTGGCGTTGGCCATTTCCATAAGTTCTTTGGCCTCTTCAAGGGTAGTAGTAACCGGTTTCTCAATAAGAATATTGATGCCTGCTTCAATAAAATGACCAGCAATGCTCCTATGCAAAACTGTAGGTACTACTATGCTCACAGCATCTACAAGACCAAACAGATCGCGATAATCATAAAAAGCACGAGTAAAATAACGTCGAGCGACTTCCTGAGCTCTTGCACGATCAATATCAACAACGCCCACTAATTCTACTCCAGGAAGCTCTGAATAAACCCGCGCATGGTGCTGGCCGAGATAGCCAACACCAACCACACCTACCCTGACCACTTTCAAAAATTTTCCTCCTTTACCAGCTCAACAAATTTATGCTCGTTACCCGCCAGGAAATTACGAATCGATTCAACAACTTCCCATCGCTCTTCATCACTGAGGAGTGGATGTACTGGGATTGAAAGCACTTCTTTGCATAGCTTCTCTGCCACTGGAAGATGGTAGGTTTTTCCAATCTTCTGCAAAAAAGGTTGCTGGTGGAGAGGAAGGGGATAATAAACTTCGCAGCCAATGCCTTGAGCAAGCAGAAAATCGCGCAAACCATTCCGTTTCTCTTTGACCCTTAAAGTATACTGGTGATATACATGAAAATACCCTTCGGGAACAAAAGGGGTTTCTATCCCAGGTGTACCGGAAAGATGCCGGTCATAAAAACGAGCATTCTCGCGCCGTCTCTGATTGTTTTTATCCAGCTTCCGCAACTGCACCCTACCGATGGCTGCTCCTATGTCGGTCAACCTGAAATTATAGCCGAGCATCTCGTGAATGTATCGCTTCTTGCTTCCGTGATTGATGAGCATTCTGCACGTCCTGGCAAGTTCCTCGGAATTGGTAACAATCATACCACCTTCGCCGGCAGTCATGTTTTTAGTAGGATAAAAACTGAAAACACCGGCCTCACCAAAACCACCCACTTTCTTCCCACAATAAAGAGCCCCATGAGCCTGGGCACAATCTTCGACCAGGAAAACACCGTATTTTCTGGCCAGAAATCCAACTTCCTCAACAGCACACGGCAAACCAAAAAGATGCACTACAACAATCCCCCGTACATCCGAATCTTGCTTAAGTATATCTTCCAGTCGAGTAGGGTCAATATTAAACGTTTTTTCATCAACATCACAAAAAACAGGTACGCCACCACACTGAAGAATGGCACTGGCTGTAGCCACAAATGTAAAGGGAGTGGTCACCACTTTTGTGCCCTTTGAAACCCCCAGAGCCTTCAAAGCAACAAACAAAGCAGCCGTACCATTAATAGTAGCCACAGCATTAGATACTCCCAAATACTCTGCAAACTCGCTTTCGAAAGCTGCAACTTCTTCACCCTGAGCCAGATGCCCGGAAGCAAGAACTTTCTGAACAGCTTCCTGCTCTTCTTCTCCTATATCTGGTTTGCAAATTGGTATTCTCATCATCAAACCTTCCTCAACGCCAAAATTATTTAATCCGTTCTTTAAACTTTAGTTCCCTAATACAATAACAATAGTCAACCCCGTCCTTTTTGTCTACCAGCAAATTTTGAAATGTACTGTTGGTAATTTTGGTAGGCCTCGAGGGTTTCTTCAATGGCATCGCCACCGAATTTTCGGTAATAGCTTTGAGCCAAAACAAAGGCTAATACGGATTCTGCAACGACCAGTGCTCTTGGAACAGCACAAACATCTGAACGCTCAAAACGAGCTGGAACTTCTTCGAGCGTTGACAAATCGACGCTTGGTAATCCCTTTCTCAGAGTTGGTATCGGCTTCATGGCACAGCGTACCCATAAGAAATCCCCCCAGGTTACTCCACCTTCCAGCCCACCCGAATAACAACTCCTGCGTACAAAAGGAAATCCCTCTTGAAGGGAATCATAAAATATAGCGTCATGAACTTCACTACCTCTTTTTTGTGCAGAAAGAAAGCCTTCTCCGATTTCTACTCCCTTGATGCCAGGAATACTCATTAAGGCACCAGCAATCTGGGAATCTAACCTGAGTTCAGCCTCCGTATAACTACCCAAACCTGGAATAAGCCCGCTGGCACCAACCACAAAAGTGCCCCCCAGCGTATCTCCTTCTTCTTTTGCTTTTTCAATTAAACTAATCATTTTCTCCTCTTGTTTCTTATCAAAAGTACGAAGCAAAGAATTAGAAGCCCGGGCAACTTTTTCCGAAAATGTCAAGTCGCCCTCCGCACGCACACCACCTATTGATTCCACAAATCCTCCTACTGAAACCCCAAAATATCTGAGAAAAATTTTAGCAAAAGCGCCGGCAACAACTCTACCCACAGTCTCTCGAGCACTGGCTCGTTCAATGACGTTACGAATATCTTTAAATCGATACTTAATCAAACCAGCCAGGTCAGCATGACCTGGCCTGGGTATGGTCACTGGATTATAATCTGGAGGGGGCGATCCTTCGGGGGTCATAATGTCAAGCCAATTCTGGTAGTCTTTGTTTTCAACCAGAATCGCAATTGGACTGCCTATAGTCTTACAAAAACGAATCCCGCTCAAAACTTCCACGCGATCTTTCTCCATATCCATGCGAGGGCCAGAACCAAAACCTCTTTGTCTGCGCGCCAGTTCTTCGTTTATAAAATCCAGATCTACCTCCATATTGGAGGGAAAGCCACGAATTACTACCACTATGCCTTTGCCATGGGACTCTCCTGCAGTGACATACTGAAGCATTTCAAAGCTCCTTCCGTCCGTCCTCCAAGGTTTTCAAAAATTTTAGAAGTTTCTGGATGTCTTCACTTTCAAGGATTTCACGTAATTCCATAAGACACTCTTCAAACTTCCAGATTCTCTCAAGTACTTCCTCTCGATTCGTCCAGAAGATATCTGCCCACACTTCTGGATTGGAACCCGCAACCCGAATAAAATCTCTAAAATAAGGTCCTGCAAAAGGATACACTTTCTTTTTCTCTCTAAGGATACTCCAGAGGTATGCGTTTGCGATAAAATGTGGCAGGTGGCTCACCAAACAACACACTGCATCATGTTCCTCAGGAGTTAAAAAAAAACCTTGCCACCCAGAAAGTTTACTATTTCGTCAATCAGAACAATTTTCTCCCCCAGTGGGGAAAATGGGGTTATCAGAACCGGTGCTCCCTTAAAAAGACCGGCTCTGGCCTCATCAAATCCCCCCTTTTCGCTACCCGCCATAGGATGGAAACCGGCATAAAGGCAATTTTCCAGAAAAGGTTTTATCTGCTTATAGATCCAGTTTCGAGTACTCCCCATGTCTAAAACCAACGTCTCTCTGGAAAGAGCCTCTCTTATTTCAAAAAAAATGCCTGGCACACTCCGCACAGGAGTTGCTATAAAAACCAGGTCCACATCTTTAGCTGCTTCAGCAGCCGACGAAGCCTGGTAGTGGATAAGTCCTTTCTGTTTCGCTTTCTCAAGAACAGAACGGTTAATATCAAAACCCTTCACAAAACTGCAGTGGGGCCATTTCAGGAAATCCCAGGCCAGAGAAGCCCCCATTAAACCCAAGCCAACAATCCCCACTGAAACAGTCATTTCAAAGCTCCTTCCCCAGGACGGGTAGGATCCTGCGCAAGTGGTTTACAAGCTCAGCAAACATTTCAGGAGTGATGGATTGTGGGCCGTCAGAAAGTGCCTCTATGGGATTGGGGTGAACTTCCACCAGCAAGCCATCAGCCCCAGCAACAATAGCAGCAAGACTCATTGGTATCACCAGGTCGCTCCTGCCTGTTCCATGGCTGGGATCAACAACCACCGGAAGATGGCTCTGTTTTTTAATAATAGGTACACTGCTCAAATCAAGAGTATTGCGGGTAGACGGCTCAAAAGTCCTTATGCCTCGCTCACACAGAATTACCTGATAATTACCCTGAGCCAAAATATATTCCGCAGACATGAGAAGTTCCTCAATGGTGCTCATCATTCCCCTCTTAAGAAGCACTGGTTTCCTAAGTTTACCTACAGCCTCGAGCAACCTGAAATTTTGCATGTTGCGAGCACCGATTTGAATAATATCTGCGTACTCCGCTACCAGTTCGAGTTCTTCTATACCCAGAGCCTCGGTAACAACAGGAAGACCCGTTTCTTCGCGCGCCTTGGCCAAAAGTTTCAAGCCTTCTTTCCCTAACCCCTGGAAGCTATAAGGAGAAGTACGCGGCTTGAAAGCTCCTCCTCGCAGGATATGTCCGCCTGCCTCTTTGACTTTTTGGGCAGTATACACGATCTGTTCCTCGGATTCTACAGCACAGGGACCAGCCATAATGGTTATTTTACCACCACCGATTCTTACGCCCCCAACCTCTATAACTGTGTCCTGACCTCTGAACTCTCTACTGGAAAGCTTATAGGGCGTAAGAATAGGAACAACTTTTTCTACAAAAGGTAAAACTCCAATTTTTTCTTCAATGTTTGCCTTGCGCTCATCACCTATAGCACCAATAATGGTACGTTCAACTCCCCGAGATATGTGCACCCCAAAACCCATTATCCTGAGTCGGCGTGCTACCTCTTCAATCTCCTGTTCGCTTGCGCCACTACGCAAAACAATAATCATGGTCTACCTAAACCCCTTTCCAACCCATGAATCCTGTATAGATTGCCACAGGCAGCTTCTATGTCCTGCCCACGAGAAAGCCTTATCGAAACTTCCATGCCATTCTCTTTTAAAATATTATAAAACTTTTTAACTCTGGCGGGTGATGGCGGTAAAAAAGGCAATCCATCTACCCGATTGCCAGGAATGAGGTTCACAAAAACGTTGAGCCCTCTCAAAAGTTTGACCAGTTCATAAGCATCTTTAATACGGTCGTTTACGCCCTCCCAAAGAGTATATTCGATAGTCACCCGATGACGTACGCGTGTGATGTAAATTTTAAGAGCGTCCAGTAAGGATCTTAAAGAGTAAACCCGATTCAGTGGTACCAGATAGTCTCGAACCTCTGGAAAAGGGGACTGCAAAGAAACTGCCAAGCGCAATTCGGGCCAATCTTCGGCAAGCTTCAAAATAACAGGAGGAACTCCTACTGTAGAAATAGTGATACGTCTCGCTCCTATGCCCATCCCCCAAGGAGCGTTCAAAGTGAGCAAAGCCTGACAAAGGTTGTCATAGTTCAGCAGTGGTTCACCCATGCCCATGAAAACCAAGTTATCAACTCTTCTATCAAGTTGTTTCGCAACTAACCAAACCTGACCTACAATCTCCGAAGGCTCCAGATTTCTTTTAAAGCCTGCCTGTCCCGTCGCACAAAAGGGACAGCCTACTGGACATCCTACCTGAGAAGATACGCAAACCGTTAATCTATCCCGGTGAGGAATGGCAACAGTTTCAACGCTCATACCGTCAGCTAAAGCTATCAAAAATTTACGGCTTCCATCGCTCGAACTAACGGTTTCTACAACGTGCAGAGAATTCACAACAAATTCCTGGGCCAACTTCTTACGCAAATCTTGAGGAAGATTGGTCATTGTTTCGAAAGAATCAGCTCTCTTCTGATAAACCCACTCAAATATCTGTTGGGCTCTGTAGGTAGGTTCCCCCCAATCTTCAAGAAGAGCAGCGAGGTCTTTGGGTGTAAAATTCATGATGGCGGTTCTTTTGGCTTCCATTCTCGCCTCCGTAAAAGAATTAGTCTGGGAAATCGCAAACATAAAATTCTATAAATAAAACAAGCAATCAAAAAGCCAGAAAGACATTGCAATACATCAACCGGAACCTCCACCAGTAAAGCTGGCCAACCAAAGAGAACGAAAGCACTCACTCCATAACCCCCTACCATTACCGAAGCTCCCCAAAAGAAGGTATACCAATCAAGTCTTTCCCTACGAGCTACCAGTTCTCCAATAATGTACCCCTCACCAGCTTTTACCAGAAGAGTAAAAGGAACCCATATCAAATACCCCATTTGAAGATCAGCGAGTACCGAACCCAGCGAAGCAGTAATCGCACCCACGAAAGGGCCCAGAATAGCAGACACAAGAAAAATCACTGCTTCACCAAGATGAAAACCAAAACGGTGTGAAGCGAGAGGTACATGTAAAAGAGTGGCTAAGAAAACCACGACTACACCCAGTGCACTTACCGCAAGCAACAAAGTTTCCTTTCGAATCATAGGAAGGACACGACTTTTTTAGATATTTTACAACAAGCGTCGCCATTTTAAAATACGAGCTTTATTCAGCAGGGCATTACCAGATAGAAATTCCCTATGGAGTTCTAATTTTATCTCTGATTTTTCGAAAAATAAGCATGGCCCTCCAAAAAGTAAAGCACTGTACTTCCTACCATAATGCATGAAATTGATATAGAATTTAAAAGAAAGCGAGTAAAAAGAGAAAGGAATGGTTAAATTGAATAAAAAAGATGTCGAACAGCTTAAAACCAAGCTGATAAAACTGCGAGAGCACCTGCTGAGCACAGTTGAAAGGGAACAAAACTTTACCAAAACCAGTAATCCCCTCAAAGAATCTCGAGATGAAGGAGACTTTGGACAGGGCACCTTGGATATGGAAATCGAAGTAAGTTCTCTGGAGAGTTTGCAAAACATTTTACAACTGGTGGAAAGAGCTCTTAGAAAGATTGAGAAAGGTACTTACGGCATTTGTGAGCAATGTCGACGCCCCATTAACAAAGCACGCCTTGAAGCTTTACCCTACGCTACCCTGTGCATGGAGTGCCAAAAAAGCAGTTAAAAGAGAGATAGCTGAAGTGTAAGCGAAAATAAAAAAGGGCAATGCCTTGAAAAGGAAAGGCATTGCCCTGCCTAAGCAAAAGAAGTGAGTCAAGTGTGTACCATTTTCTCGAGAACACCCAACCTTTCCTCGAGCACCAAGGGCATTCCAAAACCGAGGTTCTTGGGATACTCCACTCCTCGGTCCAGAACCTGATGCTGGTAATCGGAAATTTTGAAATAGTCAACAATGTAACGCTTTGCTTCTTCAATATCAAAAGGCTTGCAAGAAAATACATCCACGTTTAGGTAGCGCTGCTTTGGGAAAGTGTGAATGCTAATATGGCTTTCTGCTATGATCACTATTCCAGATATGCCTGCTTTTTCTCCTTCTTCTCCATACCTGAAAACATAAGGTGGAAGAACTTTGGTCATGTTCATCCTGTCTGGGCACTCATCCAAAAACCTACGCACCAGCTCCACATTACCAAGGAGCTCGGGGTCTTCGCTGTACCCGTCAATCACCAGATGAGTACCCACTTCCAGGATTTTCTTCATGGCTATCCCTCCCTTCCCGTCAATTTTTGAGAAAAATTTCAAAAAAAACAAAAAATTATCTGTTCTTGTTTAGTAAGAACAGATAATTAATTTTACAATAAAAATGGTCACAACCTATTTTTCGAAAAATAGGTTGTGACCATTTTGTCTATATCCGTAAAACAAGTTTTATCGCCTGGCGTAACCTTTTCAAAATGCCGTGCCTCCTTTCGGGGGTTTAACCCGAAATTTAGTTTTTAGAGAGGCACTTCTCCCTTAACAATAGGGAGAGGGCGACTATCACACCTCTTTGGTGCTAAAGTCGAATCCCCATTTCACCTCCTGAATAAACAAAACAAGCAAAGCTAATTATAAATCTTTTCAAAAACTTGTCAAGAAATATAAGAATAATTTAGCTTAACAAAAAAGAAATAGCTGCTTCCTCCCAGAATCACAAGGCTTTTTACCATCAATCAATAAAAACGGCAAAGCTTTTTTAACACGGATTCCCATTTTTTTTAAAGAGGAAATATCCGCAATTTTCCCTTTTTTTCTGGCTTCGACAATTCGCCTTGCAGAAAGCGGACCTATGCCAGGCACCTTCAGTAAATCACCAAGAGAAGCTTTGTTAACCTCAACCGGGAAAAACTCTGGATGCCTTAAAGCCCAGAGAGTTTTGGGGTCCTGATCCAGGGGAAGATTGCCGTCTTCAGAAAAGTAAATTTCATCCAGAGAAAACTGATATCTTCGCAAAAGATAATCTACTTGATACAGGCGCACTTCTCGCCAGGAGCTAACTGCTGGTCTGCCGGAGAAAGGAGTCCCCCAAACAGGTTGAAACGCACTGTAATAAACTCTGGCCAGGCAGAATTTTCTATAGAGCAAAAAAGCCGTGCCCAAAATCTCTCTATCTTTTTCTGTGCTTCCTCCGACTACAAACTGTGTGGTAATCCCAGCTGGAGCACACAAGCCCTTTCTTCGCAAATCAGAAAGCAGTGAAAAAAGGCCCATAATCCTGGAAAAACTCTTCTGAGGAGCTATTGCAGACAAGTAATGAGGACTGGGAGCCTCAAGGTTCACTGACACGCGAGTAGCAAGACGCACCGCTTCCTCTATGTAATCTCGCGTGGCTTCAGGCAAAATTTTTAAGTGAATATAGCCCCTGAAATGAAACTTTTTACGGAGCATCTCGACAGTTTTCAACATTTCGTTCATCGTCCAGGTGGGGTCCCGGGAAACCGCAGAACTGAGGAAAAGGCCCTTAACCAGACCTTTCTGCCACAAACGGAGAAACAACGCAACCAGCTCTTCTGCTTTCAACGAAGTCCTGCGAAATGGCGAACCAGCACGATTTGCACAATAAAAACAATCATGCACACAATCATTGGAAAGTAAAATTTTGAGAACTTTAACTACCCTTCCATCAGGGAGAGATACCGGATAAATCCACCCTCCCTGTGGATTGCTCTTTCGTGAAGGCTGTCCAAAGCAAGAGCCACAAAGATCAAAGCGTGCGCTATCTGCAAGCAACCTGACTTTGCCATCCAGATCCAAAAAACACCACCCCGTATTTCGGCACGCAAATTGAGTCCATTCAAATTATAACTCACCTTCACAAACAAATTTGACAGCGCAAATGAAGCTATATAAAATTAAATCGAGGTGCGCCCGTAGCTCAAAGGATAGAGCGGCGGTCTCCTAAACCGCAGGTTGAGGGTTCGACTCCCTCTGGGCGCACCAGAAGACCAAGCTGTAATATTTCCTTAAATTTTTTATGCTCTCACTCTTGCCCCAAAGAATTCCAGGGGGTTATCCCAGAGAATCCTTTTTCCTATTTCATAGGCCTGGTTCTTTGAAATATATCTCCTGGTAACCATCCTTCCAAGGACTCGGGCAATTGACGCCAGGCTGAAAAGAAAAGCTCCCACCACTCCCTCTACGTTCCAGGAATCACCACCCACCATGATGCGCGTACCCCCCGTAACTTCAAGCCACTGAGTGAGAGCCAAATCAGAAAAAGTTGGCGAAAGAATTGGCAACCAGGTCAAATCAAGATAGAGATTGGGGTAAAAGTAAGCCATGGCACCTGGTTCCCCCACCCATGGGAATCCTCCATGAAGAAGGGAAACCTTAAGCGATGAATAGCGTTCAAAGAGTGGGGCAAGACGAAAAGGTGCTCCCCGGAAATACTTCCCCGGTCCAGTATGAATTTGTACTGGCAAGTCATAGTCTACAGCTTTTTGCAGAAAATAATGAAAAACAAAGTTCTGGAAGTCAAGAATTTCTTCAGGCGATTCCTGACCATCTTCTCTCTCAAAAGCTACCCGAGCTCGTTCCAGAGAAACACACGGAAAATCAAGACCCCGATCATAAGCAATGGCACACTTAAGGGCTACTACACCCTGCTTTATGCCCTCCTCCATCCGTTTATCAATAAGTTTCAAATAGTCCTCGAAAGTGACAATTTCTTTTCCCTTTTGTTCTTTTTCGGTATAAGGACTCTGGTCATCATGATCCCGAGCTAATGCGGAAAAACCGTAAAAATAGGGATCGATGCGCAGAACCGGTACAAACAGCTTTCGTTCAAGGTTATAGTCATTCACTACCCAGTAGCGGTCAAGAATCACCCTTTTAATGTGAAATCTCTCCTCAAGCCACTCGGCGACCAGGTCCTTTCTGTCATAAGCTTGACGGACGATTTCCCGAAGAGCCTGCCAATCCTCTTCCCTGCAGAGATCTCCAGAAAAGTCATATATAAACTCAAAGGCATGTTGAAGATACTTCAAAAAAGCGCTGGCAGGAATTTTCCGCATTGTTTCAACGAGTAAAGATTTATTCCAGTTGAATTTTTTAAGATCCCGAACTCCAAAGCATATCCAGGGAAGGTAACTTTCTTGAAGTATGCTCAAAAGAACGTCCGGGTTCTGCCGAAAGGTTTGCTGGGGTAGAAGATGCTCATGTGCGTCAACCTTGGGAAATTCAATTAATGCTTCCCATATTTGGTGTTCAATATCACCTTCAACAAAGAACATAGAACAACCCTCCTTTTTCCAACCAGCAAAGATGGAAAACTGGACTCAAGCAAAAGTCGTCCGATCAAGGGTTACCCTCCCAGTATACACTGAATCGGGTTAATAATTCTGTCAAAATAGCGCAAAGCATCTCTCCTCATCTCCTAAAACTTCGACGAGCTCGCTATGAAGAGCTTGTTTTTCCGGTAAAATATCTTTAGTCAATCCTAAAATGATTAAAAAGGTAAAAGAACAATGCCAACACAAATATTCCGCAACGAAGACGTCCAAAAAATTATTGTGGAAATACCTGAAAACCACAAACACATTCGCACCACAATAGTCCTGAGCAATGGAATAGAACTGGTCTTTCAAGAAGCAACCATAGCTAACCTGGTTAGAGCCTTTCTAACCCTGAAAACCCATCCCTTTTCTACAAAAATAACGCTCGTTGGTAGAAAAGTCAGTGGTCAAAAAGAAGGTTACGCAGGATGGCAACTCCTCGAAATAGATCAATCCCCAGAAGGTGAGAAACAAAAACCTTAAAAGTCATTCCTTTAACCTCTTTCTGTAAAGAGCAAATTTTTTATAAGGAACGCCCCCCAGAGATTCTGCTTCTCTGCACATTTTCACATTTTTAGCATTTATGGAAGAACCTTCAGCAAATACATAACCTCTTTTGCGTACTTCTTTAAAAATCTCCCATAAAAGTGCCGCAGGAACACCTTTCCCCTGGTATTGCGGGATTACAAAGAGGAGAAAAGCCCTACCCCGATTAATTTGGTGTCTACCCAGGAGAAAAGTTAACCAACCCAGAGGAAGAAGTTTCCCTTTCATTTTCTTGAGAACCTGGTTGTAATCAGGGATAGCCACTGCAAAGCCCACTGGCTCTTCCCCAGCCCAGGCAATTTGAGCAAAATTGGGAGGAATAAACTTCTTGAATTCTTTTGCCATACGGCTGAGCTCCTCTACGGCAGGCGGAACAAGATAATCATATTCAAGGGAAATAAGGGATTGTGCCAAAATGCTTTGAATGGCTCTAACTTCTCTATCAAACTCGGCATAATTAATGGGCCTGACCTTGAAATTAAATTTGCTTTTAGCATACTCTATAGCACGCTGGCAACTATCAAAGGGCATTCGCTCAAGGTCATAACGATAAGCTACAAAGGTATGATACTTTTCAAAACCGTATTCCTCGAAAAAACTCACATACCAGGGAGGATTAAAGGGAGTGAAAATGAGGGGAGGATCCTCAAAATTCTCGATGAGCAAACCCCTGAAATCATCACCGTTGGTAGGTGAGAGCGGACCTATAAAAGCATCCACTTTGCGTTTTTTGAGCCAATCCTCAGCAACGACAAAAAGCGCATTGGCTACCTCTTTACTATTGATGCACTCAAAAAGGGTGATATAACCTTCTTTTTTCTTCCTGAAATGATTGAATTTCTCGTCAATGCCCACTGCAATTCTTCCCACAACCTCCCTGCCTTCCAAAGCGAGGTAGAAAGCATGTGGGCCACTTTGAAAAAGAGGACTCTCTGCGTTTTGAATTATCCTTCTCATTTCACTTAAAAGAGGGGGAACCCACAGTGGATTGTTCTCATAAAGCAGGAAGGGAAATTTAATAAATGCCTGCTTCTCCTTTCTGGTTTTTGCTTCTTTTATTTCCACAAATCGACAACTCCCGATAAAACTTTGAATATCTTAAAGATAATACCTTTATCATGGAACAATGACAATATCAACCGTTTACCCTGAAGTCGATTTACTCGATAAGGCAAAGTGCATAGTAATTGGCTTTACAGTCTCTGGAACGTACTACTTCAATGGGGAAACCAAATTTGCTAACCGTAGCATAAACGTCAATACCACAGGCTTCCATAGAAGGACGAGCTTTTTCGGGGTAACGACAGGGATACTCACAAGAGCACTCACCACATAACTCGCAAGGCCCTGAAGGCATGGCAAAAGCTTTGTAGTATCCTTCGAGGAATAGAGTTCTCTCCAAATCTGCACAAATTTTTCTCAACTCTTGGTAATCTTCCGGCTTCCACAATAGCACAGCTGAAGAGAAGCACTCAAGAATTCGCCGCGTCTTCTCAGGCTCGGGAGCATAAGGAGGACAGGTAAGACACTGGGCATACCCATCACAACCATACTGACATTTCAATCTAACCCACTCTCCCACAACCACTTCTTTGGGGTCTATTAGTCGATATTTTTTGACCTTATCACCGAGAAATTCTCTCAAAATGAAGTCCAGAGACTTATGCATATCCAAAGCCTCCTTCAAAGAGCAGCTTTGCTATCTCTATTTAAGATCAAGTATACAAGGCAAATGATCGGAAGCCTCAAGCACATAGGAGAATTCCTCAGGATAAATATGGTCAACTCTTTTAAACCTGGAATACGTTTTCTGGCTAAGCAAAAAATAATCCAGAAGAGCTGGAGGATAATCTGTGCTCTTTTCACTCCAGAGCTTACCACTGGTGTCCCTATCCGGATGCAAAAGAGTAACATTGTACAGCCTGGTCTTAGTTCCGTTCACTTCAAAATCACGCTGAAGCAACTCTATAAGGTCTGGGACACCAGCTGCTTTTTCCTGTTTGCTTAAACCAGGAACATCGTTAAAATCACCAAAAATCACCAATTCAGCATCGGGATTTTGGGAAAGTTCCTCTCGAACAAGCTCAAGAAGTCTTCTTCCCTGCGCGTCCCTTTTCCGAGCAGAATCGCCGGCATTATCCTCAACTTGAGACTTAAAATGAACCAGGAAAAAGGTAATTTCGTCATCTCCCCGCGATATTCTGGCTTTTAGAACACCCCTACTGCTGAAAGTACGAGGCTCCAAAAGCTCCATGGACTCCACTTTCCAATCTTTCCTGACCAGAAAACCCAGGGGTATACCTGCAGTTCTTGAATCCGTAGCTCGAAAACTGAAACACCGGTAACGATTTCCCAGGAATCTTTCGTTTAAAAAAATAAGTTCAGCAAGTCCTGCACTTTCTAAAATACCCACCACATCTGGATTAAATCTGTTTATCACAAAGGACGCATCGGCAATTCTTGTTAAATCTTTAAAAGAAAGGGAAGCGCCTTCTTCAAAATATATTTCCGGTTCACCATCAAAGGACAACCAGAAATTCTTAAGATTGTAGTTCATTATACGAACATCAGCAAAAAGCGAAGGGACAGAACCCACAATAAACAAAAGTAAAAATATGCAAATAAACGAATGAATTATAATCTTCCCACTCATCACACCGCAATAAAATAACAAACCTTTTATCAGAATTTTAAAGCAGTTCGCAAATATTTTCTACCAAGACAAAAAGCACCCTTAGGGGTAAAGCATCAAGTGGAAAGCTTCTTTCTCAAACTCCAGATTTTCAGCGTATTCAGAACCGAAAGAAGAGCCACTCCCACATCAGCAAAAACGGCTTCCCAGATGCTTGTACCACCAGCGATACCTAATACCATAAAAATAGCTTTGATTCCCAAAACAAGCACAATATTCTCAAGCGTTACCCGCCTTACCAATTTCGCAATCTTTATGGCCTCATACACTCGCCAGGGGTTACCATCAACAATCACTACGTCCGCTGTTTCTATGGCTGCATGACTGCTTGAATTACCAATCGCTATACCCACATCAGCCTGTGCTATTGCCGGAGCATCGTTTATGCCATCTCCAATAAAAGCCGTCAAACCCTTTGCCATCACTTCCTCACGCAAAATCCTAAACTTATCTTCAGGCAACAAACCAGCATAAAAGTGCTTAATGCCCAACTCGCCGGCAATTTTTGCAGCTTCTTCCGCAGAGTCTCCAGTCAAAAGATAGATTTGAATACCCATTTTATTAAGCTCCTTAACAGTGTCTATAGCCTGGTGCTTCAACGCATCGCCTAACTCGATGTAGCCTGCGTATTTCTCATCAACCGCTACATGTACTACTCCAGGAAGTTTACAAACCTCATTGCGGTGCCTTATACCCATTTTATGCAGTAAATCATCATTCCCTACATGTACTGCTCGCTTTCCAACTACCCCCCGAATACCCATTCCTGGTATTTCCTGAACCTGGACGACCGAATATTTAGCTTCAGGCTTATACGCTTCTACAATTGAACGTGCAATGGGATGATTTGAAAAAGACTCTAGATGGATCACATATTCAAGCAATTCCTCTCTATCAAAAGGGGGCTCCTCTTTAATCTCTCTTACCCTAAAAGATCCCTCGGTGAGCGTTCCCGTTTTATCAAAAACTACGTTTTTTATTCCAGCCAGAGCATCCAAGCTCTGAGAACCCTTAAAAAGCAACCCTCTTTTGGCGGCAAAACCAATACCAATAAAATAACTGAGCGGAATACTTAAAACTAACGCACAGGGACAGGAAATAACTAAAAGTATCAGTGCCTTATAAAACCAGAGGGAAAAACTCCCCCACCCAGCAAGCGGCGGAAATACAGCCAGAAAAACTGCCAGCAATACCACAGAAGGAGTATAGATTCTGGCAAAAGCAGTAATGAAACGTTCAACTCTTGCTTTGCGCTCTGAAGCCCTTTCAACAAGTTCCATAATGCGCGAGATTGAGGTATCTTTATACTTTTCTGTAGCCTGTATTTTCAGCACTCCTTCTCTGTTCAGGAAACCAGCCAGCACTTTTACACCCGGACGCACCATAACCGGTTTTGGCTCTCCGGTGAGCGGAGAAGCATCAACTAAAGATTCCCCCTCAAGAACAATTCCATCCACAGGAATTGCTTCACCCGCTCTAACCAAGAGGAGGTCACCAACCTCCACCTCCTGAGGGGGAACCACTCGCAAAATTCCATCTTTCAAAACGTTGGCAAATCTGGGTTGAGCTTCCAGAAGAGACCTCACCGTGCTGCGAGCACGGTCTACTGAAAGATCCTGAAGGTATTCACCAATCGAGTAAAACAGCATAACGCCCACGGCTTCCGTCAAAGCCCCTATATAAAGAGCCCCCAGAGTAGCTATACTCATCAGAAAGTTTTCGTCAAACCATTGCCTCCTCCATAACCCCCTAACTGCCTTGTAAAGCACTGGATATCCCGCAATAAAATAAGCACCCAAAAGAAACAACTTTCCTAAAAGAAATGGATTTCCCCTCCAGAGCAAACCAGACAACAAAAAAATTCCCGAGATAAACAAGCGTAAAAAATCTCGTTTGTCAGAAAAGAAAAACACCCAAAAACTCCTTCCCTCGCTTTTTGGAGTGCAACATTTTTCACCCATTTCCAGTCTTCTCCTCTTTAAAATGAAGAATGGCAAGCTCGAGAATAGAATACACATGCTGGTCATCAAGGGCATAAAAAACCTTGCGCCCCTTTCTACGAAATCTTACCAAACGCATACTACGCAAAAGCCTCAACTGATGTGATACCGCCGACGGAGTGGCACCTATTATTTTTGCAATATCAAAATTACACAGCTCTCTTTCCATAAGGGCGAGAACTATCTTTAAACGAGTTGGGTCTGAAAAAGCCGCGTAAAACGCAGCCAGATCCTGGAGCTTTCTTTCGTCCGGCAGTCGAGATCTAATTTCTTCGATTTCCCCCTCAGTGGAAACTTTTTCCGTTGAACAATCATTGCTTTTCATTAATAATCACTCCAACAATTGAACAATAGTTCAACAATAATTATACTGCTCTCCTCTCTCTAAAATCAAGAGGAAAATCGCTTTCAATTAATATAATATCCGCACCCGGTGACCATTCACCAATAGGCAATGATGATACGCATCAAGGGAGCGATAATTATACTCAGCAAAGTGGAATATGCCACCATGCTGGTTGCATATTCAAAGTCGGCTTCGTAAAACCTGGCTACAACTGAAGACTGCATCATGACTGGCATCGCAGCAACAACCACAAAAACATCTTTCATTAGCTCGGGAATCCCAAGAACAATCGAAACCAACCAGGTAATGAGTGGAGTAAACAGAAAACGCCCCAGAAGTGCCAGTGCAGAGTTTGAATCAAAAATAATCCTTCTAAAACCCATAAAACGGATATTCATCCCTACACAGAAAAGGGCAAGGGGGGTGGTCAAGCCGCCAACCATTTTGAGGCTTTTTAGAGCGAATTCGGGAAGCTTTAGTTCAAAAAACATTGCTCCAACACCGATAAAAAAGGCAATGAGAGGAGGATTTAAAACCCGCTTTAGGAGATCTATGTTCCAGAAAGGAAGTCTTTCTGTAGTAGCATCCGAAATAATACCCCATACACCCAGCGTCCAGAACAAAGTAGTATTCCCAAAATAATAAAGAAGAACATACGGCAAGGCTTCCTCCCCAAGGAGAACCTGAGTCAGGGGAAGCCCCACAAAAATGGTGTTGGACATCGCAAAGGTCACTCGAAACAAGCCAGCTCGTTTCTCAGGAACACGCGCAATTTTACCTAACCCAAAGGCCAAAAAATAAGCAAATAGAATACTTATAAAGGGTACTAAAACACCCTGTTTTGCAGTCAAAAGCCCTTTCAATTCAAAGTCAGATGCGAAATTGTAAACCATATAGCAAGGAAGGGCAATGTTTATGACTAATTTACTAAAAAGATTAAACTCTCTTTCTCCAAACCACTTCAAGTAGGCAAGCCAATAACCCAACAAAACTAAAACTACAATGACCAAAATCCCCTGAATAGCATCGATAAAAATCATCATAATACAACCCTCGACTCAGAAATCTCCTTCAGCAACTCTGCCATATATTTCAGAATTGTACCATTCAACTAAAATGGATATAAACGTAATACAAAGCGCTGGAGGCAAAAAATGAATTTTAGAGAAAAAGTAATTGCTTTAGCAAAACGTCTTGGCGTAGAAACTGACTATCTGGATTCTTTTGGAAAACGCGTAGAACCACCCTTGGAAACCTTTTTGCTCTTTACAAAAGCCATGGGCTTTGAAATCGGCTCTGAGAAAGACATCGAAGAAGTAGAAAACGTTCTGAATCAAACCTCTACAAGAGAAGCATCGGTGTTGCTGGTCAAAGAAGGCAAAGTGGAGCTGCCTTGCCAGGATTCTGAAGAAATAATACTCACCAGCGATGATGAAAAAGTAATTCCGCTCACCTGCAGGAATAAGTTCCTCGAGTTCCCACCTGACCTTCCTTTCGGATACTATTTTCTTAATCTGTTTTGTAAAAACAGTCCTCGAAGTAAAAAGATCCTGGTCATTCACAGCCCTATGAAAGCATTTCTCCCGCGACAAAAGCACTGGGGACTACACCTTGGTCTTTATAGTGTGCAGAGCCCTAATAATCAGGGTATTGGAGACCTTGCCGACCTTGCAAGGCTTCAAGAAGCTGTTATTAAGTTCGGCGCTTCATATTTGGGGCTTTTGCCTCTACACTTGATGGACAAAGAAAACCCTCTTCAAACCAGCCCTTACTTTCCCTTGGATCGCTTTGCTTTTGACCCTGTTTATCTCCCTTTAAGTCAGCCCCAAGAAACCTATCCAAATCAAGATTTCGAGGTATTTCGAAACGCTCCTTTGGTCGATTATCAAAAGATCTGGAAAGCGAAAGAAAAAGTTTTCAGAGCAAACTTCAAAAAATTGTTTTCCTCACCCCTTTTTAAAGAAGATATGGAAAAATTTATAAAACTGCGAGGGGAAAGATTTGCCTTAAGCATTCTATACCAATCCATTGCTGCAAAAAAAGGAAATAACTGGCGCAACTGGCCAAGAGAAATGCAAAAACCAACTCTGAAGCTCCTCGAGCACTTTCGGGCAACAAACGAAGAAGAGTATATGTTTCACGTATTCCTGCAGTGGCTATGGAACCAGCATCTTGAAAAGTTAACTTTGCAGAACAAAGTGCTCGCCTTTGACCTACCCCTCGGATTTGCTCCTCAGGGGGCGGAAGAATGGGTTGAACAGGAATCCATGGTTTCAGAATTCTCAGTAGGAGCGCCACCCGATCCTTTTTCTCCTCAGGGTCAGAACTGGGGATTTCATCCTTTCAATCCCCACAAAATGCGCGAAAACCATTATCAGCATTTTATATCTCTTTTGAAATTCAATATGCAATATGCAAAATTTCTACGTTTTGACCACATACTTTCCCTGAAAAGACTTTTCTGGATACCCAAAGGTGCAGAAGCCAGTGAAGGTCTTTATGTAAAATATCCCACGCAAGAGTTACTGAGTATTTTGACTCTGGAAAGCAAACGTGCCAGCACCGTGATTATTGGGGAAGATCTGGGAACTATTCCTCCAGGATTCAGAGAGCTTCTACAGCAACATGATATCTTATCGACACGGGTCTTCTATTTTGAAACCGATGACCAAGGATTTCCTCTTGCACCCAGGCAATATCCTGTAAAAAGCATTTTCCTGCTTAACACCCACGACATGCCTCCTCTGCGAGGATTCATTAAGGGCTGCGATTTAAAACTGCGCCGTAAGTTAAAAATACTTGGAGAGGAAGCTTTTGCAAGGAGCTTCTTGGAACGTAAAAACTTCATCGCTAAAATGTTAAAAATGCTCAAGAACGAAGGGTTTCTGCTTGAAAGCACTTCAGAAAAAGATTTTAAAGAAATTTTCCAGGCGCTTGTTGTGTTTGCAATGCATACCCCTTCTGTGGTGAAAGCGCTGAGCCTTGAAGACCTCCTGGAAAAAGTGTTTCAACCCAACCTTCCTGGAACTACCATAAAACAATATCCTAACTGGAGAAAAAAGCACCAAATCCAGTGGGAAAAGCTGCAAAAGAAAATTGCCCAAATAGCCTTTTACTGGAATGAACCTAATAACCAAAAGCTATAAACAATTTCAATAAAAAGCAGACATTCAATTTTTAGCTCAGTGACGATGAATTTTTTGTTTTTGGGAGAAAAGAGGGATTAAAGGAAAAGCAGGGTAGGTTCCTTGACGCCTCCCAATTTGCTTTGCTACAATTTCTCAGGGAGCCGGTGTAGCTCAATGGTAGAGCAGCGGAATCGTAATCCGCAGGTTGTCCGTTCGAGTCGGATCGCCGGCTCCAGAATTTTTATCTGGTTATCTCCTTCAGCCCCTGGTCAGTAACTAATACCCTGCCAAAAGTCGAATATTTCAAAAAGCCCTTCTCGACCAAAGAGTGAACTATTTTTCTCGCCTGTTCTTGACTAAGCCCGAGTTTTTCTCCTACGTCTTCAGGATATACGGAAACATCAGTAGCACGACCTGCTTCTTCCCAAAGCATTTTCAAAACAAGTAAATCTTTCTGGTCCACTTTTACCCTTCCCCTTTCAAGGACAAAAATAGAATTAGCCAAAAGGAACCTAACCAGTTTACGAAAAATATCTAAAATAGTATACTTCTTGAAAATTAAGAAGTTCCAGTTGCTCCAAAATAAAAGTAGAAACTAAGAAACGTGATACAGTTAAAATTAAAAAGAGGTGAACAACAATGGAAAAACAATCGGTTTCTGCAAGTGGGTTTGAACGTAACTGGTTCGCAGCAATTCTGGTAATCGCAGGCCTGGTTATAGGCTTTTCTCTCCTCTTCTCAAACACCAGCCTCGAAAAAAGTTTTGCTTTGCCTGATACTTCAGGAAAACTTGTATTCTTGGAAAACTTCGCTGGGAAACCCATAGTGGTTATTTTCTTTTCTCCTCGTTGTGGAGAATGCGTGGAAGAAGTCCCTATTTTGAAGGAACTCTACCAGCAATACCACGATAAGGTGAACTTCATAGCGGTGGGGATAAAATACGAAAACGAAATACGTCACTTTGTTAAAGAACATGAAATTCCTTTTCCGGTGGTAATTGATACTTCCCTGCTGGTAAGTAAGCGTTTTAAGGTGCATTGGTTACCGAGAATCGTTATTTTCGACAGTAATGGCAAAATAATTTTTGAGCACGAAAGCAAGCTTGAAAAAGATGCTTTTGAAGAAGCCATCCAAAAAGCGCTTTAAAGCGAAAAGGAGGTTTTGGTATGAATCAGGGTTGTTGCTCAAATCAAACCGAAAGAAGCCAATACAAACCCTGTCCATCCTGTGGTCAAAAGGGCCAAACCGTTAAGAAGATAACCGTGCAAAGTATATTAAAACCAGAAAAACGCAAACAGCTTGAAGAAAACGATTTTTGGGTTTGCGAAAATCCTGACTGCTCAGTGCTCTATTATTCCTCCAGTGGGCAAACATACCTGGTTGAAGACGCTCAGGTGAGAGTGGGCTTCAAGGTCAAAGAAGACCCCATACCAGTCTGCTATTGCCACGGGGTAACGAAAAAGGACATCCTGGCCAATTGGGAAAAAACACGTAGTTTTAGCGAACTATTAAACATATTAGGCATCACTGGAGAATGTCAGTGTGAAATCAAAAATCCTAAGGGTCGCTGCTGTGTAGATGATATTCGGAAAATAGTCCTTGAAGAACTTGATGCAAACCCCCGGCAAATACAAGCTTCCTGTTGTAGCACGAATTGTTGCAGCTAAAAGTACCACTGCTTGGTAAATCGTGGTATAATTTTCGAAAAATGCCGGAGTGGCGGAACAGGCAGACGCAACGGACTTAAAATCCGTTGGAGCGCAAGCTCCGTGCCGGTTCGATTCCGGCCTCCGGCACCAGTTGTTTTAAGTACTTTTCAACTCATCTGATCCGCTTCTAAACTCTTTACTTCCTTAAATTCTCTGTACAAAAAGTTTCTCAACACTTCTGGTCCAGGATTTTCTTCCCAGAGAAACCTTTGTATGCTAATCTTTTAACAGAGACTAAAGGAGGAAAAAAGATGGGCAAAGCGTTTCTGAAATGGCGGGGAGTTGTGGCTTTGATAACGCTCTGCGGGATAGTCTTTCAAGGCCTCACCGGGATACTTCTCTGGCTTATTGTTCAGGGCATCCTATCGAGCGCCACTCTTTACAACTGGTTAAACCAGAGCCATCCCGTGGTAGGCATTCTTTTGCTGATAATTGCTTTTGTGCACCTGGCAATGAACAGGAAACTTTTTGCAAACGACCTTCGTTTGCTCTGGGACAAAGAACGAAATTAAAACCAAAGGAGGTTGTTCGAATGTCTTTTAAAGACCGCTTGCAAGTCGCTCAATTCCTTGAAGAAAAAAAAATCATAGCCATCATACGCACTGATCAGGCTCAATCTTTAATTGAGGCAGTAAAAGCCTTGAGAGAAGGAGGAATTCATTGCATAGAGGTAACCATGACCACCCCCGGAGCGCTAAAACTTCTTGAGGAAGTGCGAAATAAGGTGGAAAATGTCCTGTTCGGCGCAGGTACAGTGTTAGACCCGGAAACAGCTCGAGCCTGTATTTTATCTGGAGCACAGTTTATTGTTACTCCCTCATTAAACTTACGAGTCATCGAAGTAGCCCATCGTTACGATGTACCAATTATCCCCGGAGCTTTCACACCAACCGAAATCCTCACTGCTTGGGAGAATGGAGCTGAGGTGGTAAAGGTGTTTCCTGCCTCAGGAGTTGGCCCGGGTTATATTCGCGAACTAAAAGGTCCCTTTCCCCAAATAAAGCTCTGTCCTACCGGGGGTGTGAATTTGGAAAACATACAAGCCTTTATAAAAGCCGGTGCAAGTTGTGTCGGAGTTGGTGGAGCACTGGTAAAAAAACAGCTGATTGTAGAAAAAAACTGGGAAGAATTGAAAAATTTAGCCCAAAGCTTTTACCAGGCAGTAACCAGCATTTAACCAGAAAGCGCTCTGCACTGCAGAGCGCTTTCTGGTTAAATCACGCCAGATGCCCAAACCAAGCCTTTGAGCTTCAAGTTCGAGCTTTTTAAAGTTGTCCTCATACCTTACATTAGGCGGAAACGTATATACCCTGGCATAACCGTTGGCAACAAGCCATTCGTTCACCATCAAGCCGTCCACATAAACGTAAGCCAGGAGCCTTCCGTATCGATCTCGCCTCTCAACATCGAATTCAAGCCTTACCCTCTTACCTTCAACAAGCTTGCGATTCGCTTCCTTTGCCTCCCAGGCGTAAAACTCGGGCCTCCCATTCTCGCCGCTTAGTTCTGGGGTATCAATGCCTATATAGCGGACTCGCTCTCCACTTTTGAGCTTTATAGTATCTCCATCAATGACTTCCTCTACCACATACTCCCCACTGCGCTGCGACAAGCCATAAAAAACAATTATCATTAAGAAAATGAGCAAATAGCCAAAATTGCGAATATCTTTTTCACGCACCTAAACCACCCTGAAAAGGGGTTCTTCCCCAGCAAGCACTTTCACAATATTTAAAGCAGCAATAGTACCCATCTTTATATTTGCTTCTCTGGTATGAGCAGCTACATGAGGGGTTACAATGACGTTGGGCAGACCAAAAAGTGGACTTGCAAAAGGAGGTTCTGTTGATAAAACATCCAGCGCCGCCCCCTTTATCTTTCCCTCCTTAAGAATGTTGTAAAGGGCTTTTTCATCAACCAATTCTCCCCGAGCTGTATTAACAAAAACGGCGCTTTTTTTCATGCGGGAGAGCAACTCTGAATTAATCATCCCCCTGGTCTCATCCGTGAGAGGAGCGTGCAAACTAATGACATCGGCCTTTTCAAAAAGCTCTTCCAGCGTTACTTTAGAACAGCCTTCTCCCCCATCCTCTACCAGAGGATCGTAAAAAATCACTTTCATTCCAAAACCAAGAGCCCTCTTCGCTACCCCTCTTCCAATCCTACCCATACCAACTATGCCGATGGTTTTCTCAGCAAGTTCCTCTCCAAGTACCGGGCTACCCCATTCTTTGTTCTTCACCCGCTCTATAAGCAACGGCAAATGCCTGAAAAATGCCAGAATTAGAGCAAAAGTCATATCAGCAACCGATTCAGAATTAGCTCCCGGCGTATTGGTGACCACCACGCCATGCTTTCTGGCGGCTTCAAGATCGATATTATCCACGCCAACCCCGTGCTTTGAAACTACTTTAAGGTTAGGGCAACGGGAAAAAACCACCTCTCCTACTCTGTCTACACCCACCAGTACAGCCGAAGCATTTCCTATCAGTTCAGCCACCAGCTCTTCGTTTTCTGGTTCTGGATTATGTTTCTTCTCAACTGCCAAGCCAGCCTTCTCAAGAATCTCCCACGGTTCTTTGGAAGCCTTGGCAAAAGAGCGAGCCAAAATTACCACTTGTTCCATTGACTTTTCACCACCCTCTCTCGATTCGCGACACTTCGTTCGACACCCCTGGTATAATAAAAAAAAAGGAGCTTATCGGCAAGAAAGACAAATGAAAAAACACTTTTCATGGATGTTGTTTACAAGCTTAATCTGGGCAATGATTCTCTGCTTCCCTCATCCTGCCTTACCCAAGGAAAACACGCTATCTGTAGCAACATCTATAGCACCCCTGGCTAGCTTAATCAAGGAAATAGCTGGCAACGAAGCAGAGGTAATTTGCATAATCCCTCCAGGAAGTGAACCACACACCTTTGAACTTAAACCCAAAGATATGGTCCGTCTGGAAAAAGCAAAGCTTTTGTTTGCAGTCGGATGGAATTTTGAGAACTTTATCAAACAGCTTTTAATCCATCTTAGTGAAAAAGTAGACATTGTGGAAGTCAACAAAGGAATAGAACCCATCTATTATGCCAGTAAAGAACCCAATCCCCATATCTGGCTTTCAGCGAATAACATAATCACTATAACCCATACCATAGCAGAATACCTCTCGCAAATCGATCCTTCCAACCGGGAATATTATTTCAAAAATGCGCAGTCTCTGATAACCAAAATTCAGGAATTACACCACCGATTTTCCCAAAAATTTCGGAGTCTCAAAAACCGTTCTTTCATTGCTTCGCACCCTTCCTGGTCCT